>JACKBT010000011.1 GCA_020634415.1 Ardenticatenaceae bacterium | reverse complement strand
CAGCGGCGACATGCTCTCCGCCGCCGTCTGTGCCTTTTTAGCGGGAGGAGATGGCGTGCCAACGGCCGTTACCCGCGCCCGCACCCTCACCCACACCGCCCTCACCCACGCCGCCACCTGGCAGCTCGGCTCCGGTCACGGCCCCCTCGCCATTTACGATTTTGGATTGACGATTGACGATTGATTCTTTCCGCAATCGTCAATCGTAAATCGCAAATCGTAAATTGATTTGACGCTTCACATAAAATTTGCTACCGTACATTCAAAACGTTTTGAACGTAAGGAGAGATATGCACGAAAACTTAGCAGCAGTCAACGAAAGCACCATCGCCGGACTCGGCCGTTTAGTCCGCTTTTTTGGTTTCAGCGAAGTCATGGGGCGGTTATACGGTGTTCTTCTACTCAACCCGGAGCCGCTTTCACTCGACGATTTAGCCGACCGCTTAGAAATCAGCAAAGGCTCAGTCAGCATGAACATGCGCGATTTAGAGCGGTGGGGCATGGCCAAGGAAGTGTGGATGCGCGGTGAGCGCAAGAAATATTACCAGGCCGAATCAGACCTGTGGCAAGTCATTCGTAACGTCTTGGGCGGCCGCGAACAGCGCGAAGTGCAGCAAGCTCTCCACGTCCTCAGCGAAAGCATCGCCAAACTCCAATCCGCCGAAGACCAACTCAGCCCCGAAGAGCGAGAACTGGCCGAATTCTACCTGGAGCGTGTGGCCGATCTACAATCTTTCTTCCAGGTCGCCCAACTAGCTCTAGAAACCGTCATCGGCAGCAGCGACCCGCTCGACTTTGAGGCCGTGACCAAGATTGAGATAAGGTAGAAACGTGAAAATCGCCGTCGGCTCCACCAATCCCGTCAAAATAGAAGCTGTACGCTCCGTCGTCCAGCGCGTCTGGCCGGAAGCTCACGTAACGGGCATCGCCGTCCCCTCCGGTGTCAGCGAGATGCCTTTAAGCGAAGCCGAAATGATTGCTGGTGCTAAAAATCGGGCCATACTCGCCCGAGAAAAGTTATCGGCCGATCTGGGTTTTGGCCTGGAAGGCGGGCTGCACGAGGCATCGTTTGGTTGGGAGTTACAGGGCTGGGTGGCGGTGGTGGATGATGACGGCCGTTCCAGCATCGGCAGCGGCACCAGACTCCCCCTACCTCATCACCTCGTCCAGCGCGTCCTGGCTGGTGCCGAACTCGGCCACGTCATGGACGATCTGCTCGGCGAAACCAACGTCAAACAAAAAGGTGGCGCTATCGGTGCCCTCACCGGCGGCCTCATCATGCGCCAGGACGCCTTCACCCACTCCGTCATCTACGCCCTGGCCCCCTTCCTCGCCCCCGAATTCTACGCCACCACCCCATAAAAAAAGACCTCCGAGGTTTTCAAAAACCTCGGAGGTCAAAAACAGTTAAACCGTATGCGCCTCTTCGGGCACAGGCTCCACAACATCCTGTTCCGTCTGCACCTTGCGCAAACCATTACGCACCACCGACAAAGAGCGCAGCAAATCCTCCTCCAACTTCGCCAGCACCTCAATCACATACACATCCGCATCGCGCCGCAAGGCTTCCGCATCTCGTTTGGCACGTTCCATAATATTATCGGCCCGCTGCTGCGCCGTATTGGTGATGCCATCTCGGTTCACCAACTCGTTGGCCTCCTGCCGCGCCAATCCGCGAATCCGTTCCCCCTCCTCCTTAGCCTGCGCCAAAATGCGATCCTTCTCCGCTTCAATGCGATTGGCTCGCTTCACTTCCTCAGGAATCGCCACCCGCATCTGGTCAATAATGTCAAACACCTTCTCCTCATCCACAAAGAGATAAGGACTCAGCGGCAGACGAAAACTCTCATTCAAAACTTGTTCCAGGCGGTCAACGAGGTGTTGGATATCCATCTTAATCTCCGTAATCGGTGAACGGTAATCGGTAATCCCATTAGAACCACAGACAACCGATTACGGGCTATTATAAACTAGCCCATCAGTCACGCAACGGCACGGGGCGTGAAAACTTCTCGAATTGCTCACTGTTAAAACGCTCATACAACGCCTGGGCCACATGCGGCGGCACCATACTGCTCACATCCCCATTCAGCGAAGCGATCTCCCGTACCGTTGTGCCACTGAGGAACATATGCTCCTCACGGGTCATCAAACTAATCGTCTCAATCTCTGGGGCCAGCCGCTTATTGGCCAGTGCCAGCCGAAACTCAAACTCAAAATCAGAAAAGACACGCAAACCACGCACAAACACCTGCACCCCATGCTCATGCGCAAAATCCACCGCCAACCCGCTAAAGCGCGTCACCGTCACATTCTCCACACCCCGCATCGCCGTTTGGATCATTTCAATGCGCTCATCTACGGAAAACAGAAGAGATTTTGTTGGCACACGATGGTCATACACCGCCACCACCAGCTCCGAAAACAGCGTCGCCCCCCGCTTCATCAAATCCAAATGCCCAAAATGAACAGGGTCAAAAGTGCCAGGATACATGGCTTTGGTTTGTTTCATAATTGTTCCTGTATTGCCAACCTCCCGGAGGTTTCACCCACTGGTTCGCTCACTGGTTAAGCCTCCGGGAGGTTTTACTGTGTCAGATGTTTACGTGTCAAATATCACGTGATACTTGACACCTGATACATCAACTTACATCCGCCGCGTCATGCCAAAAACGGCCGACTTGCTCCCTCAACAACACATGCTCATCCTTCTCTAGTTCCGGATCAGCCTTATAAATCTTCTCCGCCTCTTCACGGGCACGTGTCACCATCTCCATATCCAGCAGCGAAGCCAGCTTCAACTCCGGCAAACCACTCTGGCGACGGCCGAAAAACTGCCCCGGCCCCCGAATCTCCAAATCCTTCTCCGCCAGCACAAAGCCATCATTCGTCTGCTCCAACGCTTGCAGCCGCTCCTCAGCCACCGCCGATCCCGTCTCCGCAATCAAAATGCAGTACGACTGATGCTCCCCACGCCCCACCCGGCCCCGGAACTGGTGCAGCTGCGCCAGACCAAAGCGGTTCGCCCCTTCAATCAGCATGATGGTGCTGTTGGGCACATCCACCCCCACCTCAATGACAGAAGTGGCTACCAGGATGTTTGTTTCGCCATTGTAGAAGGCCCGCATAACAGCTTCTTTTTCGGCACTCTTCAAACGGCCGTGTATCAACCCCACCTTCAAATCGGGGAAAACCTCATCTTGCAGGCGTGCATACTCCTCAACGGCCGCTTTCTCATCAATCTTGTCCGACTCCTCCACCAACGGATAAATCACATACGCCTGCCGCCCTTCCTTCACCTGACGGCGCACAAAACCATAGGCCCGCTCCCGCTCACTGCCCCGCAGCCAGCGCGTCTTAATCTCCTGCCGCCCCGGCGGCATCTCATCCAAAATAGACAGGTCTAGATCGCCATAAAGCGACAAAGCCAGGGTGCGCGGAATAGGCGTGGCCGACATAACCAGAACGTGGGGATTGGGACGGCCGTTTTCCGCCTCCGCCCCCTTATCACGCAAAGCCGCCCGCTGATCCACCCCAAAACGATGCTGCTCATCAATCACCGCCAACGCCAGCTTATGAAACTGCACCCCCTCCTGAATCAGCGCATGTGTCCCAATCGCCACCTGAATCTGCCCCGAAGCCAAACCCGCCAAGATTTGCACCCGTTCACTTTCCGGCGTACTGCCCGTCAGCAAACACACCGTCACCTCCAACGGCTCCAACAACTTACGCAAACCCTGGTAATGCTGCTCTGCCAAAATCTCCGTCGGGGCCATCAGCGCCACCTGCGCCTCCGCCTTCACCGCCATCATCATAGCCGCAGCAGCCACAATCGTCTTACCCGCGCCCACATCCCCTTGCAGCAGCCGGTTCATAGGCACATTCCGCGCCATGTCCTGCACAATCTCCTCAATCACCCGCTCCTGCGCCCCCGTCAAATCAAAGGGCAGCGCATTACGGAAACGAATGAGGTGCGCCGGATCAGCCAACAAAGGTATACCGGGTTCCGCCTGCCAGGCCCGCTTTTGCCGCTGCATCCCCAATTGCAGCAAAAACAGCTCATCAAACATCAGGCGATGCCGCGCCGCCTGCAACGTTTCCGGGCTGTCGGGCAAATGGGTCTGGTAAAGGGCCTGGGGCAAGGTATAGAGCTTTTGTCGCTTGCGCACGGGTTCGGGTAAAGGATCGGGCACACGGGCCGCCCAATAGCCAGTGGCTTTGCCCATCAATTCACGCATCTTGTGGGCTTTCAGGCCCTCCGTCAGGGGGTAGATGGGCACAATGCGGTTGTTGCGCAGCGAATCCATCTCGATGGGTTCCCATTCTGGCGAATTGAAGACAGGGCGGCCCAAATATTGCTCCACTTTGCCGCGCATCACCACCTGCATCCCCGCTTTGAGTTTGTCGGCCACCCAGGGCTGGTTGAACCAGGTCGCCTGAATCTGCCCGGAGCCATCGTTGAGCATGGCCTGCACCATTACCTGATTGGTACGGGTGCGCCGGGCGCGAGCTTCCCACAGGGTGCCGATCACCGTTACTTGTTCGCCATATTGCAGGCGGTTGATGGGCTTCATCACACTGTAATCGTCGTAGCGGCGCGGGAACAGGTAGAGCAAATCCCAAATGGTCTCTGCCCCCAGGCGGGCCAATCTTTCGGCAATGCGGGGGCCAACACCTTTGAGTATGGTGACGGACTGTTGTAAGCCTTCGGGGTCGGGATCGGCCTGGGGCATGTCTGAGGGTTTGGCTGGGGTAGACGGCCGTTTTGTCTGTTTCTTGCTGGGGGAGGGTGGGGCTTCGGCAACGGCCGTTTCGGTCTCCACCTCAGCCTCCGCTTCTGGCTCCGGCACGGGTTCCGGTTCCGGAGCCGGGGGGTCAAATGTTGGCGGCACGGGCCGTTCGCGTGGGGGTGTTGGCGGCCGTTTGGGGCGGGCACTTTCCGCATCACCTACCCTATCCTGCCGCCGCTTCAAACTTTCGATGAGCGCGTCTATGGTTTTGGCGCGGGCTTCTGCGCCAGGCAAACGGCCGTAATCCATCAACGTTTCGGCCATCTGCTCTACAAAAGCCTTATCCGCCTCATCAACCGTCTCCCCCCGCGCCTGTTCCACCCAATAAACCGCAAATTGGCGAATGCCACCCACCACCGCTTTATTCTGGTAGCCCTGCTTCGCCTCTAAATCCAAAACTCGTTGTAGTCGTCTAAATGATCGAGACATAAAGAATTATGAATTATGAATTATGAATTATGAATGAAGAATGCCCTTCCTCATTCATAATTCTCAATTCATAATTTTGATACACACGCTGCTCCCACCGCGCCCAGGCCAAAGTGTGAGGCCACTGCGGGCGTAATTTCCACCATAAAGGGGGGATGCTCGGCGGGGAAGTAGGGTGTGAGTTGTTGTTGAAAATATTCGGCCGTTTCCAGCGCATCCACATGCAGCACAGCCAGCCGTTCCAGTGGACTATGTGTTTGTACCATATCTACCATCTGCTGCAAGGCGCGTTTGCGCGTGCGCACCCGCGCCGCAACGGTGATGTCGCCCTGGTACACTTGTAAAATGGGCTTAATTTGCAGCAGTGTGCCAATGCCAAACTGGGCCCAATTAACCCGCCCGCCCCGGCGCAGGGCATCGAGTGTGTCTAACATGCCAAAGATGCGGATGCGGGTGCGGCTTTCTTGCAGAACGGCCGTAATCTCCCCCATCGTTTTACCCACTCTGGCCGCCGCCGCCGCCGCCATCACCAAAAAGCCAGCCCCCACCGAGACTTGCATGGTGTCTACAACAGTGACGGGAATATCGGCCGTTTCCCCCGCCAACCGCGCCACATTGCCTGTATTGCTCAAATCATCGGCAATATGCAAAGACAAAATCTCCGTCGCCCCCGCCGCCGCCAACTGGTTGTAAACATCTGTAAACGTATTAGGGCTGGGAGCGGCCGTTGTCACCCGCTCACCCGCCCCAAAGCGGCGATAAAACTCAGCCCGCGACAGTTCCGTTCCATCCAAATAGCTGTCCTGCCCAATATTGACATAAACTGGCACAACCGTAATGCCTAATTCCGCCAGAAATGGCTCAGGAATATCACAAGTGCTGTCAGTAACAATGCGAATGGACATAGTGGTATCTTATCAGTTTATGGGTAATGGCTCTCCATAAGCCACCCACAATCATGCGCGGAGAGTATACATGAATTTTGCCCATCAGCCATGTGCAGGGATGGCACGGAAACGGGGAAGGAGGAGTGAGGAGAAACGGCCTTCTGCAATAAAGGAAAGAGAATTCAGTAACTTACAGGAGATTGGAGATTGGAGATTAGCTTAGTCTCCAATCTCCAATCTCCAACCTCCAATCTCACACTCTCTCAACACAACCGTTACTTGAGAACAATAGGCAAATAACCCCAATGGCTAAACGCCACAGGTGGTTTGTCCGATGGGGCAAAAAGAGTCACACTATAATTAACCGTCTCCGCAGGAGCACTGTCATACTCGATCACCACTTCCACAGCGAAAACAATATCCGAACTCAAATCTAATGCCCCCCAATCCACCTCCGGCACCCAAACAATCACGGGTTCTGGAGCACAGAATTGGCTGTCACAACCAAAGGCAAAGCGATACAAAAGATTAACCGGGCTGCCATTCATGGTCATAGTTATGGTGGCGGTGGTGAAATCGCCGTGCGTTGGGGAGAGCGACCACAAATCGGGCACGATGGGGGCGGGCAGGTAGCCCGGGGCCGGCCAGGCCACAAACGCCTCTCGCGTAGCGGGTCGCGGATCCCAGGTATGGTCATCAAACACCCATAACGCATTGGCCATAGGAAAGGGCGGGTAACTTTCGGGTACATCACCCGTTCCCATTTCCTGTGTTTGCGGATAAATGATCCAGAGGCGATGCCCCACGCTGGCTAAATGTTCATTGACATAATCAGCAACTTCAAAGGGCTGCCCGCCGTAGCTCATACCTAAATTGGAGGAGCCAGCCGCTTCAGCCCCATCGGCCGTATAACAGTCCCATGCGGGCGGCGGGGCGTGATCGAGATCGCCGTTTACACTCATCATCAAGGCGGCTTGCTGCGCTTTTTGGTTATACACATCGTTAAAGACTACGTTGGCCGGCACGCCAGCCATCGAGCGGAAGTAGTTGATCTGCATCAATATGCCGTCACGGTACGCGGTTGAGGTTGTGCCTGGATCACAGGTAGCATAATCGCCTGTCCAATTCATGGCAATGCCTTGAGAGGGCAAAAAATTGCTGTAGTAAAGGTCGTTCACGGCCTGACGGTCACTGGTGTCTACCCAGGGGCCGCCACTGGGGCTGTTGGCGGTGGCTAACTGGTATCCGCCGGCCACCATCATTAAGGTGGTCGTTAGGAGGATGAGGGGCAGCCAATAACGGCCGTTCCCCTTATTCTGATCTAGATTCATGATTCTCTCCTTAAAAAATTACGTTAGCGTAAAACAATAGGTAAATACACATTCACAGCATTAGCAATCAGGTGATGGCTGACCGTCGCACTACCCTCATCCCAACTGATCTCTAACATAACTTCCAGAGCCGTTGGCTCCGTCACATTCCCATTTACCGTCGCCGCATACTCTAGCGTCAGTGGGGAAAATTGCATAGTGCCTATATTAAAAACCAGCGGGTTTTCGCTTTGCACCGCGCCTATCGAAGTTGTAGCACTGCCAGGCACATACGTCATGCCGCTGGGGAATGTAACCGTCACCACCACATTGTCAGCCGTGCCAAAGCTAGAATCTTGGTAAACGATAAAAGCACTCATATCCACCTGTTCACCAGCTAGAGGAGCAGCGGGGGCAGCCGAAAGTTGGGGATACATAACAGGGCCTGGCTGATTTTGGTTGTGAATGGTAATAACAAAGCCGGTGGCAGTCGCCGAATCTACCGTCACCGAAAAACCAGCCTCAGCATTGGTATAGGTTTCGCCGGGCAGCCACATAGCTCCAGCATCATCGTAAGGCGCACTGCCATCGGCATCAATCAAATCGCTGCTACGATGAATCAACACCGCATCCCCTGCCAGTTTTAGATCGTAACCCACACGCTGCCGTGCTTCAATATTGTACACATTGAAGCCAGATTCAATGGTAGCCAGCAGGTAATTATCCGTTTGGGGCTGCGCCAATCTCTCCAGGGTGATGGTAGAAATGCCTTGAGGGGCTGTGAACTTTTTGTCGGCCGGAATCCAGCCAACTTGCTCTTTGAAGGGCGCAATGACATGCTGCCCCAAACAGCCGTAAATGGGATCGGCGTTGACAGAGCAGCGATAACCAGAGGCGATGCCCATTAGGTCCCAGGGGTTGGCATATTCCTGCCCATTGGCACTGGAATGGCCTAACCAGTAGCCATGCCCCATCTCGTGGGCGACCAGGGCTAAATTGTATTTGTTGCTGGGGATGGTGATGGGGTTGATGTCTATTTGTGCGCCATCGGGGAAGTCGTTGAAGGTGGTGGTGACGGCGACGGGGGCAGGGCTGTTGAGCATGATGGCGACGGCATCGTAGTCAGCAAAGTTAACGGCCGTATCCGCCGCCGCTATACAATCAGCCGTCACACTCAGGGCATCATAACCCGGCACGCTCTCGCTGAATCCATAGTAAGCGCGGTCATGGGCCATCGTGTACCAGCCATACACATCGGTGGTGATGTCGGGGATGTTGTTATAGGAAACCTCGCGCCAATAATCGGCCAGGCTGGGGCCGTTGGTTCGTTCAAACATATCTTTGAAGAAGGCGGCGTTTTGGGGTTCGGCGGCCACATCGCTGAATTGGCACATGAGGGTGGCCCAGTACTGCGGGCCGGTAACAATAGGGGGCAGGAGAACGGCCGTTTCCCCATCCATCCCGACAAAATCATCGGCACTGGTGGGGTCGGCATGGCTAACGGCCGTTAAACCCGCCACCGCCAACAACAAAACGAGCAGTAAGAACAGCTTTTTGACAGACAAAAGGGTGTGACTTACGATTGAAACAAAATGAGACATACCATGCTCCTTTAATGGTCAGAATCATTTGCCATCAACTGCTGTAAATAATGACAAAATGATTCAAGATCGGGGAAATTGACGGGCAAATCACCAGGCTTATGCTGCAAAGAAATCCGCCACAGGCCTTCTGGCTCACTCCGCCACAGACGAATCAGGTAAACAAGATGGATTGGTTGGGGTTGATTGTTTTCTTGTTGCATCTTCTCTATTCATCAGCATAATCAAAACCCATATCCAAACCGTATCCAATAAGGCAAAGACTATATGAAGCTGATCTGTTTTGGTACTTTTGCCGCGTGGGAGGGAACGCAGGAATTAGCCTTTCGCTCTGACAAAATCAGAGCGTTGTTGGCTTATCTGGCGTTGAATGCCAATCAGCCACACCGCCGCGATTCATTGGCGGCGCTGTTTTGGGGGGAACTGCCCGACGAGAAAGCGAAGACAAACTTGCGGCTGTCGCTCAGCCGTTTGGGGCAGTCGTTGGCCGATGTGCCCAATCAGGAGCTGCTCAGTGATCGCCAAACGGTGCAGCTCAATCTGGTGGTAGAGGCGCATTGGCTTGATGTGCGCCTGTTTGAGCTGCATCTAGCAGCCTGTGCGCCCACACCGATGGCTGAGTGGTGGCGAGATGCCCATTGTGTGAGCCATTTGCAAACGGCCGTTGCTCTCTACACCGCCCCCTTCCTGGCTGGCCTACACGTAGATGGTGCCGCCGAATTTGATGCCTGGCGGTTGTGGCAAGCCGAAAGCTATCACCAGCAAGCCCTCGCCGCCCTACAAGCCCTCACCCACCATGCCCTGGCCCTGCACCACTTTCAGACAGCCCAATACCATGCCCGTCAGCAACTGCGGCTGGAACCCTGGCGCGAAACGGCCCATCGGCAGTTGATGCAGGCCCTGGCCGCCGCAGGACAAACCGATGCGGCACTGCGCCAGTATGAACAGTGCCGCCGCATCCTGGCCGAGGAGTTCGCTGTTACGCCAGACGCACAAACGGAAGCTTTGGCGGCGGAGATTCGTCGTGGGCATGTTTACCAGGCAGCAGCGGCAGCCGAGCGAATACCAACGGCCGTTACCCGTTTTTGGGGTCGGCAAACAGCTTTGGAGCGCATCGGCCGTTTACTCCTAGACCCCCATTCCCGCTTGATCACACTTACCGGACTGGGCGGCATAGGCAAAACTCGGCTGGCGCGGGAAGCCGCACACCGCTACCAACACCTCTTTGATAACGGCCTCTGGTTTGTGCCCTTAGCCGACGTGGCGGATTCGGTGCCTAACAATCCGGCAGCGGTAGAAACGGGGCTGATTGAGGCCATTACTCGGGCTGGTAATGTGCAACTGCATGAACGCACCCCCCTTAAACAGCAGCTTTGGCAGGCGTTAGAGGGGCAAAACGTGCTGCTGGTTTTGGACAACTTCGAGCATCTACTGGCGGCCACGACCTTCGTCGCGGATATGCTGGCCCAACTGCCGCAGATGAAGCTGCTAGTCACCTCGCGCTCGCGGCTGCAGTTGCAGGCAGAGACAGTGATGGCGTTGGCCGGACTTTCGCTGCCCCCTTTGGCGAAATCTTCTCCACAGCAGCTGATGCAGTCTACGGCCGTTAATCTGTTTGTGGAACGGGCCAGGCGGCTGGATAATGCGTTTGACTTAACGGCCGAATCGGCAGCCGACATCGCCCTCATTTGCACCCACCTGGAAGGCAACCCATTGGGTATTGAATTGGCGGCGGCCTGGGTGAGCAGTTTGTCTGTACGCCAGATTGCGGCGGCAATGCAGGCGGACATGGATATGCTGACGACGACGATGGTGGATGTGCCGCAACGCCAGCGCAGTATGCGGGCCGCTTTTGCCGGATCGTGGCGTTTGCTGCGGCCAGAGGCCCAGAATCTGCTGGTGGGGCTTTCTCTGTTTCGGGGCAGTTTTGAGCCAACGGCCGTTACTCACATCCTCACCGCTGTCCCCGCCGAACTGGCCCATCTGGTGCGATTTTCGTTGTTAGAACATGGTGCAGACGGCCGTTACCGGATGCACACGCTTCTGCTCCACTTTGCCGCTGAAAAGCGAAGCCTTTGGCCGCAGCACGAGGTTGAAGTGCAGTACGTGGCTTATTATTTGGATTATGTGTGTGGTTGGGAAACGGCCGTTAATGGTGATGATCTACAGATGGGGCTGCAAGCGATTGAGCGAGAGTGGGACAATGTGCAGCAAGCCTGTCGCCAGGCCATCGTTACGGCCCAGTGGCCGAAGTTGACCCAAGCCAGCCCCACCTTGTATTGGTATTTCCGCTTTCGCGGTCTCACCGAGCCAGGCCAGGTTCTTTTTACGGAATTAATCACCCAATTAAGGAGACAGTTACCCGATGGGCAGCCGCCAGATGCTGCCCAGGCCCAGCTCTTAGCGGAACTACTGCTGGGGCAAGCGCGGCTGATGTGGTTTACGGATAAACCGGCTGCGATTGAGGCGGCGGGGCAGCAGCTTTTGGCTATGGCCGCAGATTATGGGCTGGATGAGATGGTGGCTCCGGCGCATTTGATTATGGCGGGAGCGGGGGTGTTAGACGGCCGTTACGCCGCAAGCCTTGAACATGCCACCATCGGTTATGCCCAGGCTCAAGCGCAAAACCAAGAACTGTGGCAAATCGAAGGCGCGAGCCGTCTGGCTTATCTCGCTATGTTAAATGGCAAACTTGATGAGGCCCGCACCTATGCCACGGAAGCCTGGCAGCTAAGCCAAAAAAGAGGGATGCGCGAAAGTGAATTGGCCGCTCACCTCATGTTAGCCAATCTGGCTTACCTGGAAGGAAGGTTGGAAGCTGCCAGAAAGGCGTTTGAAGAAGCGCAGTACCTGAACCAGCGACGGGGCAATCCCCTCTACTGGGCAGCCGAAATCAATGATCGTCTCGCCAAGGTATTGATTGTTTTAGGGCATTATGATCTGGCGCTGCCGTTAATTCAGCAGGCTGTGTCTGACTTTCAAAAGTTGGGGGCAGCGGGACGGAGCATGACCAGCCGGATCACGTTGGGGGTGATGTACGGCCGTTTGGGTCATTATGCCGAGGCTGAGTCTATCTACCAGACAATTTTAACCTGGCCGGAGCAGACTGATACGATGTCTCACTCTATCACGCTGATGAATTTGTCGGAGATTTGCCGTCAGCAAGATCGGATTGAAGAGGCGGTGATGTATGCCAGACAAGCCCTCAAGCAGGTTGAAGCCAGTGGCGCAACCCGCTACCTGGCGGCTGCTCAACAGATTCTGGGGGAGGCGTTGTTGGTGCAAGGGGAGTTGGCGGAGGCGAAGGTGAATTTGGAGCAGGCGTTGTTGTTTTATGAAAACGGCCGTCCCCAGCAAACTGTTGGTATTCAAGCCAGCTTAGCCTGGTTGGCTCTGGCACAAGGCAACCTGCCCGCCGCCGTGCAGCAGGTTGAAACCATTCTGGATTTTATGACCACTGAATCACTTGATGAGGTTGAGAATGGCCTGGAAATCTATTGGAAATGCTTCAAAATTTTGCAGCAAGCGCAAGATGAGGGGGCCGAGGCCCTCATCCAAACCGCTTACGCACACCTACGCAGGCAAGCCAACCGCATCCAGAACGAGCAACTGCGCCAATCATATCTGGAAGCGGTTGTGGTGCATCAGAAGATACAAACTTACTCCGCTCCCAAAATGTAGTAGTAATGGGCCTGCCCCCCGTTGATGACTTCCACTTCTACATCGGGGTACAGGTCTTCGATTTGCTCGGCAACGGCCGTTGCCTCCCCCTCACTCACATCCTGCCCATAATACAACGACACGATCTCCCGCTCATCCATGTTCATCTGCTCCAAAACTTGAATGAGAACGGCCGTTAAATCCGACTCACAGGCCCGTAAACGGCCGTCTACCAACCCAATAAACTCCCCCTCCGTTACCGCCACCTCATCAATCGTCACCGAGCGGATCGCTCGCGTAATCTCACCTGTAGACACATCGCCCAAGCCGCCAGTCATGGCCGCCGTCGTCGCCACCAGATCGCCATCCGGGTCATGGAACATCAGCGCACTAATGCCCTGCGGCACGGTGCGCGAAGGAATCACCGCCACTTCTTTGTGGCTCAAATCACGCGCCGCTTCGGCCGCCAAAATGATGTTCTTATTATTCGGCAGCACAATCACCTTATTCGTGGGCACAGAATCAATCGCCTGCAAAATCTCCTCGGTGCTGGGGTTATTCGTCTGCCCGCCGTTGACAATGTGGGCCACCCCCAAACTGCGGAAGGCCGCCGCCAGGCCGCTGCCCGCGGCCACCGCCACGACACCAATTTGGTCAGGATTCAGTACCACTGCGGGGATAAAAGGCGTAACGTGGGAGGAAACGGCCGTTGCCACAATATCCTCCATCTGCTCCTGCATATTCTCCACCACCACATCCGTAATCGCCCCCAAACTCACCGCATAACTAATCGGCACACCCGGATCAACCACATGCACATGCACCTTAATCGTCCGCTCATCCCCCACCACCACCGTCGAATCCCCCATCGCATTAATCGTATCCCGCACCACCTGCACATTCAGATTCTGGCCCGTCAAAATAAACTGCACATCATACGGAAACTCCAACTGCCCACCCTCCGGCACAGCCAACGCCTGTGCCGGAACCTCATGCGGCACAGCCGCTACATTCGCCGCTTGTGCCATTATCGCCTCCATATCCCCCATCTGCCCATGAGCATAACGCAGCATCCCCACCAAAATATACACCAAGCCCTGTCCCCCAGAATCCACCACGCCCGCTTCCTTCAAAATAGGCAGCAATTCCGGCGTGCGCTCCAACGCCTGTTGACACCGCTCCAGCACCCGTTCCAACATAAAGCGCAAATCACGGCTCTTCTTCGCCGCATCCTCCGCCTCCTCCGCCCCCTCACGGATCACCGTCAAAATCGTCCCTTCCACCGGGCGCGTCACACCATTATAGGCCGTCTCCGATGCCTCGCGGAAAGCCACCGCCAGATCATCCACCGTAAACACAGCCTTATCCTTAAACCCTTTGGCTAATCCCCGCCAAATCTGGCTCAAAATCACGCCCGAATTCCCCCGCGATCCCATCATCGCTCCGTGCGCCAATTCACTGGCTACCTTGCCTACATGAAGCTCACTCTTCCCTTGCACCTGCTTATACGCCGACTGCATCGTCAGCAGCATATTGATGCCTGTATCACCATCCGGCACCGGAAACACATTCAACTCATTCACATGCTGTTTATTATGTTCCAACCAGATAAGCCCTGCCTGCGCCATCTTCCGCAGCTGCTGCCCATTACATTGCAACCATTTTGTTGATGGGGTTTCGATGTTCTCGCTCAATTGCTCTCTTCCTCAAAAAATATCAAGAGGGGAATTGTGGGAACTCCGGGGAGCTATCAGCACTCAAAGATAAGCCCCCCCACCGTTCCTCTCAGTTCCTCTCCTCTTCTTCACTCAAGCGCAAACCCTGTACATACACATTCACCGCATATACGGGCAGCCCTAAAGTCTTTTCTACCTGAAATTTAACTGTGTGCTGAATGCTTTCGGCCACAGCTCGGATACGAACGCCATATTGGACAATGACATAGACATTTATCTCGATCTGATGATCATTGAAAAAGACTTCGATGCCGCGCCGTCTATCGCTGGAGATAAGCGTGGCAATGCCATTGACAAGATTTTTATGGGCCATGCCTACCACCCCATAACATTGGTTGATGGCCTGGCTGACTATGGAGGCGATGGTTGCGGGGGAAATATCTATTTCACCGAGTGGATTTTCGTTATTTGTCATGTGTTTGGGGGAGGTGATTGGGCAACTAAATAACTAGGCAATTAACAGTTATTCAACTACCTGACTACTCAATCACCTTATCTCTCCATTTGCAAATATACCCATGCTTGATATAATCTTATTCGATCTTTTGAATTTGAGCGACCTATGGGTCGCTTTTACTTTGCTAAGGGACAGGTGGAATTATGGCTAAATGTGAAATCTGTGGCAAGAAGCCAATGAGTGGTAATCGAGTGAGTTTTTCGCAAATTCACACCAAGCGGCAGTTTAAGCCGAATATTCAGCGAGCGACGTTTTATGAAAACGGCCGTAAAACCCGCAAATACGTCTGCACTCGTTGTTTAAAAACCACTGCCAAAGCTTAATAGCGACAGTAAACCATTAAAGAAAGAGGCCAGCCCCAAGCTGGCCTTTTTTATTGGCGCTTTTCCCTACGGAATAAGCAGCACCTTGCCCTTCGTCTGGCGACCCTCCATATAACGATGCGCCTCCGCCGCCTGCGCCAGCGGAAACGTGCGATCCACACGCACATCCAACCTACCCTGCCGCATCAACCCAAATAGATCATCCGCCCGCGCCAACAACTCATCCCGATCCGCAATATAATCGCCCAAAGACGGCCGTGTTAGAAAAACACTCCCCTTGCTGTTCAAAATCTGCGGATCGAGCGAGCCAACCGGGCCACTAGACTGCCCATACAACACCATATAACCCCGCCGCCGCAAACAGTTCAACCCCTTCTTAAACGTCGTCGCCCCCACCGAATCATAAATCACATTCACCCCCGCCCCTGCCGTCAGCCGCATCGTCTCCGTCTCAAAATCAGCCTGCGTATACAAAATAACCTCATCCGCGCCCGCCGCCCGCGCCAACTGCGCTTTCTCCTCCGTAGAAACCGTGCCAATGACCCGTGCGCCGCGCCACTTGGCAAGCTGCACCAACAGCAAGCCCACACCCCCCGCCGCCGCATGAACCAGTGCCGTATCATTTTTCCCCAAAGGGTAGGTGCTGGTTGCCAGATAATGAGCCGTCATCCCTTGCAGCATAACGGCCGTTGCCCGCCCCAAATCCACATCATGCGGCACAGGCACCAACTTCCAGGCCGGCACAATCACATACTCCGCATACCCGCCAGGGTGAATAGGGTAAGCCACCCGTTCCCCCGGCTTCACCTCCAACACCCCCTCACCCACCATATCCACAATCCCACCCGCTTCCCGCCCCAGCAAAAACGGAGTCGTCATGGCATACTGCCCCTTGCGATGGTACACATCAATAAAATTCAGTCCAGCCGCAGACACCTTTAGCCGCACTTCGCCCGGCCCTGGTTCCGGCAGAGGCACATCATCCAACTGCATCACCTCCGGCCCACCCGTTTCGTGTACGCGAATTGCTTTCATCTGCTCACCAACTCCTTAATATTAAGAATGAATACCAACAACCTGACTCCACATTAAGTCAGGTACAAGCCCACAGAAGATGATACACTGTAACTGAGATTAGCATATTCATCCAACTACAGAGTAAACGGCCGTGAAAAAACACCCCTTCTTCCTCCTCATTCCCATCCTGGCACTCATTTGGCTCAGTCAACAGTTAGCCGCGTACACCCCTCCCCCGCCCACCACTCCCTACATCATCCTATTCCACCCGCCTCCCCTCGCCCTCAACCAATCCGCCAACACCACCGAACTGCTATCTATCCACAAACAAGCTGTCATCGTTATGGAACAATTGGTACAACGGCCGTTACCCATCCAACGCCACTACACCCACGCCAGCAACGGCATCGTACTAAACTTAACCGAAACCGAAGCCGCAATGATCGGCCGTTTACCCACCACCAAACAAATCCTGCCCAACCGCATCTACCAGCCCACCACCGATGCCGGGCCGCGCTGGATCGGCTCACCCGCCATTTGGGAAGGCACCGCCACCGGCGGCTTACCCGGCACCCTGGGCGAAGGCATCATCATCGGCATCATAGACACCGGCATCAACATGGATCACCCCTCCTTTGCCGACATCGGCCCCCTCGACGGCTACGATCACCACAACCCCCTCGGCAGCTACGTCGGCCTTTGCGCCAGCGATCCCGCCCACTTCACCTGCAACGACAAACTCATCGGCGTTTGGGGGTGGCCGGAAGTAGGCAACAACCCCGAAGACGATTGGGGACACGGCAGCAATGTTGCCACCATCGCTGCCAGCAACTTTGTCACAGGCACCCCCCTCGCCCCCACCATCACCCTCTCCCACACACTCTCTGGCGTGGCCCCCCACGCCAACCTCATCGCCTACGACATTTGCCAGATTGGCCTCGGCTGCCCCCTCATCACCATTCTGGCCGCCATAGATCAAGCCCTCATAGACGGCGTAGATGTCATCAACTACTCCATCAGCGGCGACACGACTGACCCCTGGCAAGAACCCGTGGCCCAAGCCTTCCTCGCCGCTCGTGCGGCGGGCATCTTCGTCGTAACCTCGGCAGGCAACAGCGGCCCGGCCCCCGGCACGATTCTCTCTCCCGCCGCGGCGCCCTGGGTCACCACCCTGGCGAACACCACCCATAACCGCCTCTACCGCAACGCCCTCATCAACATGAGTGGCGGCCTCACGCCACCACCTGACATGCAAGGCGTTAGCATGACCGCAGGACACGGCCCCGCCCCCATCGTCTATGCCGCCAATTACACCAATACCACTGGACTGCCCGACAACGGCCGTTGCGCCCAAACCTTCCCTCCTGCTACCTGGACCAACAGCGAGATAGTCATCTGCGATGCCGGCAGCGTCAGCCGCGAGCAAAAAGGGCTAAATGTACAGGCTGGCGGCGCAGGCGGCATTATCCTGGCCGACGCCAACCTGGCCCGCACAGCCTACAATCTGCCTGGGGTCAACCTTCTTCCCGCCGACGTAACCACCCTCAAAAACTGGCTCACCACCGGTGTCAGCCACACCGCCACCATCAGCGGCACCTGGGTCAGCCACAACCCCGCCAACGGCGACAAACTGGTCAACAACAGCTCTCGCGGCCCCAATCTGTTCCTGCCCGATGTCCTCAAACCCGATTTATCTGCACCAGGCTTCCTCATTTTCGGGGCCATCCACACCACCACCCCAGGCAGCCCACCTGAATATGGCTACTACACCGGCACATCCCAGTCCAGCCCCCACGTGGCGGGCGCGGCGGCCCTCTTCCTCTCCCTCCATCCCCACTGGACACCGGGCGAAATCGAATCCGCCCTCATGAGTACCGCCTTCACCGCCAATCTCGTCCGCCCCGATGGGGTGACACCCACGGATCCATTTGATCGGGGCAACGGCCGTATTAACCTCACCCAAGCTGGCACCACCGGCTTCCTCCTCGATGAAACACCCCTCAACTTCATCAACGCCAACCCCGCCATAGGCGGCGATCCCACCACGCTCAATCGCCCCAGCCTCAGCAACGGCTCCTGCGTGCAAAGCTGCCAATGGACACGCCAACTCCGCAGCAGCCTAAACGTAACCGCCACCTGGACGGCCGTTGCCACCACCACCTACCCCCTCTCCCTCACCATCACCCCCGCCAGCTTCACCCTGGCCCCCCAGGCCCAACAAACCATCACCATCACCGCCGCCGTTAACAACTTGCCACTCAACAGTTGGGCGTTTGGCGAAATCCAGTTCACCGAGATGACGGCCCAGGCTGCCCCCGCTCATTTTCCGGTGGCCGTACAAGCGCAAACGGCCGATCTGCCCACTGGCCTCCATCTCCACACCCGCCACGACTCCGGCTCACACCTCCAATCCGGCCTCGCCGCCGCCAACATCACCCACCTCACCGTCAACACCTATGGCCTCGTCCCCCCCACCTACACCGACACCCCTCTGCCAGCCGACCCCAGCCCAGACGATCCCTATGATGCCATCACCACCACCTTCTTCATCACCACCACCATACCCACCCAAACCAGGCGGCTGATAGCTGAAGTCATCACCACCACCGCTGGGCAAATGAACCTCTACGTCGGCCTGGACACAGGCAACGGCCTGCCCGAGGTAGCCGAGGAGATCTGCGCCAGTAATCTGCTCACCTGGCAAGCCAGTTGTGATCTGCTCTCACCCGCACCAGGCACCTATTGGCTGCTGCTGCAAAATGCCATCGCCTCCCCTTTGGTAACGGATACGGTGCGGCTGGCAACGGCCGTTATCACCACCACCACCAACCTCACCGTCACCGGGCCATTGGCAACGGCCGTCAGCGGCCCCTTCGACCTGCGCTTTTGGTGGCAAACACCTGTACCCATAGGCGAAACCTGGTACGGAGCCTTCGACATCGGCACCGATGCCGCCCACCCCGGCAACATCAGCCTCATTCCCCTAAAACTCACCCGCCACGAGCCAGGTCTGCGCTACACAGCCTCCACCCCCACCGCCACACTAGGCACAACCGTCACCTACACCATCACCGTACCCGCCAACATCACCCCTGTTGATCTCACATACACCCTAACGGCCACCATTCCCGCCGGTATGACGGCTCAACCCGCCCAGCCCGTGTGGACAGTGACCATGCCCGCCTACGGCCAGACAACGGCCGTCTTCACCTACACCGCCACCCTCAACAATACCCTCTGCGACCAACCCTTGCCCCATCTCCTCACCGCCACCACCGACAACCCCGGCAGCCACCCCCAAACCGTCACCTTCAATCTGGCCGCCAACTGCTTCCAACAACACACCATAACCATAGACACCCGCCGCAGCGCTGGTTCACAGCCTACACCAGACCTGCAAGCTCCCCACATCACCGCCCTCACCGCCACCGCCCACGCCCTCATCCAGCCCACGCTCACCACCATCACCCTCGCCCCAGACCCCACCGCCTCTCCCTTCGACAATTTGAATGACGTATATTACACCACACTAACGGCCGTCTCTCCCCGCCTCGCCGCCGCAATTATGGAGACCACAGCCCAAACAACGGCCGTCTACATCGGTCTAGACAATGGTGATGGCCTCCCTCAAGCAGACGAAATCATTTGTCAGCACACCACCACCTGCAATATCGCACATGCCAACGGCCTGTATTGGGTGTTGGTGCAAAACGTAGCAGGGGCAAGTGATGATACGTTTAGGCTGGCAACGGCCGTTATCCCCCACCACCCCACTGGCAATTTAAGCGCGACAGGGCCATATGGCACATCAGCCACCCACTTTAACCTGCGTCTATTCTGGAATGAGCCAGCCCTGCAAGCAGGCCAGCACTGGTATGGAGCCGTAACCCTGGGCACAGACAATACTCATCCCGAAAACCTAGCCATCCTCTTTGTGAATTTGCAGCGACATGAGGATGATGTGGCCTACACCGTCTCGCCCCCCACAGCCACCCTAAACCAAAGTTTTGTCCACACGGCCACTATCCAGCCCAACGTCACCCCCGTCACCCTCACCTACGCCCTCACCGCCACCTTGCCCCCTGGCCTCACCACCGGCGATTCCCTCCATTGGCTGGTCACGCTGCCACCCAATAGCACTGAACCAGCGATGATTGTGTGGCAAACGGCCGTTACCCCCGCCGCCTGCAACCAAACCCCCATCAGCCAACTCACCCTCACCACCGACAACCCCGGCAGCCAACCCGCCCTATACAGCCAAGAATTAACCATCTTCTGCCACCAACTTTATTTACCTTTGGCCAGAAAGTGGGGAAGCAAACTTATTTCAAGTGGCACGCAAAGAGCGCCAAGAATGAGAGAAACGCCAAGTTTTTTGCCTTTCTTGGCACTCTTTGCCCCTTTGCCTTAATGTTTTCCGAACCTACTGAGTCTCCACCACACTCGACAAAACGGCCGTTGCCCCCCCCGCCAACAACGCCTGCCTCACGGCCGTTTCCTGCCCCTCGCCCACCAACGCAATCATATTCCCCCCCCGCCCGGCCCCGCTCATCTTCGCCCCCAAAGCCCCCGCCCCCTTAGCCGCCACTACCAGCCGATCCAATTCTGGCGACGAAACCGTCATCGCTTGTAACAAGGCATGATTTTGGGTCATCAAACGGCCGATCTCCGCCAAATCCCCGCACTCAATCGCCCGCCGCGCCTGCTCCGCAATCCGGCCGCAGCCGTCAAACAAGGCTTCAAAGCGCGTAGGGTCTGCCTGCCATTGGCGGCGCACATCTCCCACCGCCACTTTAGTCGAGCTGCGGATACCAGTGTCGGCGATGAGGAGGTGCAACGGCCGTTTCACCCCAAACACCTCAATCTTATTTTTAGGCTGCTGCCGCACAAAATAAATCGGCTGCTCATAGGCCACCACCGTATTATCAATCCCACTCGGCGTGCCATGATGCAGCTTTTCCACCTCATACGTCAAATCCGACACCCACTCATTGCTGGCGGCCAGCCCCCAGTGCTGCGCCAAAGCCCGAATAACCGCCGCCGTAATCGCCGCCCCACTGCCCATGCCACTGGCAATGGGTATCTGGCTGGTCACAGTGAGCGTAAAATGATGAACGAGGAAGGATGAATTATGAATAGCCATAACCACCTGACGCACAGCAGCGGCCAATGGATTTTCCTCATCAGCCTCATCAAGTGTCGTTGCCAGGTTCAAATCAGGAGCAATAAGATGGATATGTTCATCAGGGCTGGGGGTGATAACGGCCGTTGCCCGCACCTGGCTCACCGGCGCCGCAATCGCTGGACGGCCATACACCACCGCATGTTCACCAAAGAGAATGATCTTACCCGGAGCCGTTGCTTGAATCATTTATGAAAGAATATACAGCGCAACGAACGCCACAATGCCATACAACAAAATAGCCACCTGAAACGGCCGATCCCTTAACACAATCTCCTCCGGCGCACCCCCCTCATTGCGCACATGAATCAGATACAAGTAACGAAAAATCGCATACAGCACAAAGGGGATCGTTAGCATCATGGCGTGATTTTCCGGCAGACCCTCCGACAAAAAGGTGTACAAACTATAAGAAACCACCGCACCCGTCGTAATAATGCCCATCATACGGTCAATCAAATCCAGATTATATTCCTGCAAAATAGCCCGATGATGTTTAGCATCCTCCCCCAGCAGCACCAACTCATGCCGCCGCTTCCCCACCACCAAAAACAGCGCCAAAAAGCCGCCAAAAATATAAAGCCAGGGCGAAAAACGCTCCACCTCAATAATCGTCACCCCCGCCGCAATCCGCAAAATAAAACCCGCCGCCACAATAGACACATCCAGCAAAACCACATGCTTCAACCAAAACGTATAAGCAATTTGCGTCCCCAAATAAGCCAGCAAAATAAAGCCAAAACCTGTAGACAGGAAGAACCCCGCCACCAAACTGCCCACCGCCAGCAAAACGGCCGTTCCCCTCGCCACCCCCTCCTGCAACTCCCCCGCCGGTAACGGCCGAAACCGCTTCGTCGGATGCTGCCGATCACTCTCAATATCAGCCAAATCATTCATCAAATAGACAGCACTCGACATAAAACAAAGCAGAACAAAGGCCAACACCGTGTTGAGCAAACTGGTCACATTCGTCACCTGACCATCAAAAAACAGCCCCACAAACACAAACACATTCTTCGGCCATTGGCGCGGGCGCATAGATTTAAGCAAAGCAGTAAACACAGGTTTCTCCTTATCAGTCCTTCACGCAAAGTCTAAACCAGCCTTTCAGACTAGGCAATGCTAAACCTTCCAGGTAAGATGGAGACACCTTACCCACAAAGGACATACACAATGACAACCTACAACGATTATCTAACCGAAAATTATGACCGATTTCTCCAAGAACTACTCGACTTTATTCGCATTCCCAGCGTCTCTGCCCTGCCCGAATATGCCGCCGAAGTGCAGCGTGCCGCCGCATGGGTAGCCGCCCGCCTCACCGCTGCCGGTGCGGAGCATGTCGAAGTCATGCCCACCGGCGGCCATCCCGTCGTCTATGGCGACTGGCTGCACGCAGGCAGCGACAAACCCACCATCCTGCTCTACGGCCACTTCGACGTGCAGCCTGCCGATCCGCTTGATTTATGGGAGACACCTGCGTTTGAGCCGACAATACGAAACGGCCGTATCTACGCCCGCGGTGCCTCCGACGACAAAGGCGGCATGATCACCCCCATTCTCGCCATCGAAGCCCTCCTCCAAACCGAAGGCCAACTACCCGTCAACGTCAAATTCTGCTTCGAAGGCCAAGAAGAAATCGGCAGCCCCCAACTAGACGACTTCCTCGCCACCCACAAAGAAAAATTCGCCGCCGACCTCGTCCTCAGTTCCGATGGCCTCCTCTGGGCCGCCGACCAACCCATGCTCGTCTTGGGCCTCAAAGGTTTAGCCGCCTTAGAAATTCACGTCAAAGCAGCCAAAGGCGATCTGCACTCCGGCCTGCACGGCGGTGTCCTGCACAACCCTATCGAAGCCCTCAGCAAAATCATCGCATCTCTGCGCACAGCCGATGGCAAAATCGCCGTCGCCGGCTTCTACGACGATGTCGTCGAACTCTCCCCCGAAGCCCGCGCCGAAATCGCCAAAGTACCCCGCGACGACGAAGAATACCGCCAAGAACTCGGCATCCCCGAATTCTTCGGCGAACCAGGCTACACCACCCAAGAACGCAACTGGATTCGCCCCACCCTAGAGCTAAACGGCATTTGGGGCGGCTTCTCCGGTGCCGGCACCAAAACCGTCATCCCCAGCGAAGCCCGTGCCAAAATCACCTGCCGCCTCGTCGCCAACCAAGACCCCGCCAAAATCGTTAAAGCCATCAAAGCCCATATCGAGCAGCACACCCCCCCTGGCGTATACGCCACCGTCGTCTCTACCCGCAGCGGCTCCAACCCCTACCTAATGGCCGCCGACCACCCCGGCAACCAAATTGCCGCCGAAGTGTTGACCGAACTGTTTGGCAAAGAGCCATACCAGGTGTATGTCGGCGGCAGCATCCCCATCAGCACCTACTTCCTCAACCACCTGGGGGCCTACATGGTCAACTTTGGCTGGACGGTGCAAGATGAAAACCTGCACGCCCCCAATGAATTCTTCCGCCTGGAGAATTTCAAGCGTGGGCCGGTAGGCTACTGCCAAATTCTCAAACGTCTGGTGGATTATTAGGAGATTAAGAGATTGAGGAGATTGAGAGATTCAATCTCCTAATCTCCCAATCTCCCCCTACCTTCCCTACGATTCACCCTTAAAACCGGGGCGATTTGTCACCTATTTCCCTATTGTGCTAGAATCTTCTGTAACTCAAGTTACAATCTGTAGTTTGTGGCGGCTTTTCTAAGCCGCTTCTTTTTTATAATGAGACAAAGCTTAAAAATGCCTGTTACAGGTGTTTTTTTTGTCAGAATAGAAAAGTTCAGCAGCTACAGAGTTGCACCCTAGATTTTTAGGAGGTAGTAGATGGAAGAGGAATATCCTTCTGTAGACGAACAAACGGAGGCACCTCGCTCCGGTTCAAAGACGTTGTATGTTGTGGGAGCCATCGTTGTGTTGGCTCTTATTATTGCAGGCATCTCCCTGCCCCCCATCTCCATTTGGGAGCGTATAGGCGGCGGCACTGAGGAAAGTGTCACTGGTGAGCAGGTATTGCCCACCCCGGAAACGGCCGATCCCACCGAAACCGCTGCGGGCACAACCGCCATCCCCGGCGAAGTCACCTTAAACATCAGCAGTGGCACGGCCTCTGTTAGCAGTGTGCCTTCGGCCGAGTTTGCCGGCACCAATGCACTGCCCACCACTGTCTCCCCTCGCAGCAATGTCTATGCCCTTGAAGGGTCGGGCAACGGCCGTATCGCCGTCACCATCCCCGTCAACACCAATCTGCAATTTGCCGACTTATATGCCTATAATGGCAGCAGTTGGGCCTTTGTCCCCAGCGAAGTAGATGTCGCCAATCAGCAGATCGTGTCGGCAGATGGCCCCCTGCCCCAGGCTGTCGTGCTGGCCGAAACAGCCCAACCCGGCAGTGTAGCGGTGGCCGCCGAAGTGCGCCCCACCCAAGAACTGCCCGCCGAAGTCTTGCCCCACCTCACAGAAGTCGTCGTGGGGACACTCACCTTAGTCGGTGATGGCGATGTGCAGGGCGAGATAACGGCCGTTCCCGCAGGCGTTTCCAATTACTTTGTGCGCGTCACCAACACCGGTGCCATCATAGACGAAGCCTCCCTGGCCGCCCTACTGAGCGATCCCAACACCATTACCACCCATGTCAATCGCCTGGTGGGCGAAACGGCCGATGCCGCCGGCCTCAACCTCGATTACCAGGGTGTCAACCCCGCCAACGGCACAGCCTTCACCAACTTCGTCACCGAACTGGCCGATGCCCTCCATGCCCAGGGCAAACTGCTGGCCCTCACCTTAGGCACACCCCAGGCCGTCAGCGATGGCTGGAACACCGGCGGGCAAAACTGGGCCGCGCTGGGCCAGGTCGCCGACATCGTCTATGTGCAAACCCCCCTCAACCCCGCTGCCTATGGCGACAACGAAACGGCCGAACAGCTCCTCAACTGGGCCTCGCGCCAAATTGACCGCCAAAAATTGACCTTATTGGTCAGCACCAACGCCATAGACGGCATTGGCGAAGCCTACTTGCCCCTGGCTAACGACCAAGCCCTGGCCGCCCTCGGTCAGTTGCAATTTACAGCCGGAGCCACCGAAATCATGCCCGGTGAAGCGGTTGAAGTCGCCTTCGACAGCACCGCCACCCCCTTAGAATGGGATGGCAGCAGCCTAACCTACAAATTCACCTATGATCTGTCCGGTCAGGTTCATACCGTTTGGCTGGGCAGTGAAGCCGCCCTGGCCTACCGCCTGCGTCTGGCAGATCGCCATCACCTGCGCGGCGTGGCCGTGCAAGGGTTGGGGCAGGTGCAGGATGGGGCGGCTTACGCCACTGCGCTGCAAAGCTATTTGGGGGCAGCCGAAGCGCCTGCCCCGGCTGGTGCAGCCATCGTGTGGACTGTACGCGACGAAAGTGACAGCGTAGTCGCCAGTGACAGCGGTGATGCCCTCGGCTTTGCCTGGGAAAATACCCAGGATGCGGGTCTCTACACGGTCTATGCCGACTTTGCCCTAGGTGAATCCACATCCAACCTGGCCGAACTGGCGGTTACGGTGATGAGTGAAGAAACGGCCGATGCCGGTTTAGGCGAAGCGGAAGTAGAAGAAGAAGAAAGCGAAGCCACGCCTACACCAGCACCAGAAGAAACAACAGATACAGGCGTATCTGGCACATCGGGGCAGGGAGTTGTTACCGTGAATGCCAATGTGCGCAGCGGCCCTGGTTTGGGTTATCCTACAGTGGGTGGGTTGGCCCCGGAAACGGCCGTTTCCCTCATTGGCCGCAGTTCCGATTCCGCCTGGTATCAAGTTGTCACCCCCGACAACGAAGAAGTTTGGATTTTTGGGCAGCTCGTGGCCGTGCAAGCTGGCTTTGAAGTCAGCAGCCTGCCCGTGCCCGATGTAGCCCCAGCCGTCGCCAGCACCGGCGGCGATGGTGGCAGCAGCGGTGGCGGTGCCCCCACCTCACCACCGCCAGTTGTACCTCCGGCCAACATCGGCGGCGGCTTCGAGTTTGGTGGTCAGACCCACACCTTTGCCAACCCCACCCTGATGGCTTATTCCGGTATGAACTGGGTAAAATTCCAACACAAATGGGGTGAAGGCGATACCCCCGATGCCGTTGCCGGACGCATTCAACAAGCCCATGCCAATGGCTTCAAAGTGTTACTAAGCATCCCCGGTGCCAATCACAGCAGTATCAACTATCAGGCTTATGTTAACTTCGTGGGCGGCGTGGCCGCCCTCGGCCCCGATGCCATCGAAATTTGGAACGAACAAAACATTGATCGGGAATGGCCGGCCGGGCAGATCGATCCCGCTGCTTACGTTACCAACATGCTGGCTCCAGCTTACAACGCCATCAAAGCTGCCAATCCCAACGTCATGGTCATCAGTGGTGCGCCCGCGCCTACTGGCTTCTTTGGCGGCTGTGGCGGCGGCGGCTGTAATGATGATCTCTACATGGCCGGGATGGCTGCTGCTGGTGGGGCCAACTACATGGACTGCATTGGCATTCACTACAATGAAGGCATCATTTCGCCCTCGCAAACCAGCGGCGACCCCCGTAACCCCAGTGCCCATTACACCCGCTACTTCTGGGGCATGGTCAACACCTACTCCAATGCGTTTGGGGGATCACGGCCGTTATGCTTCACCGAATTAGGTTATCTCTCTGGTGATGATTATGGTGGTGTGCCTGGCGGCTTTGCCTGGGCTGGCACTACTTCCATTGGCGAACATGCTCAATGGTTGGCCGAAGCAGTTAGCCTGGCTTCTAATAGTGGTCGGGTACGGCTGCTCATCATCTTTAATGTAGACTTCACCCATTACAGCGCAGACCCCCAGGCTGGTTATGCCATGATTCGCAAAGATGGCAGTTGCCCGGCTTGTGAAACGTTACATCAGGCCACAGGCGGCCGTTAATCTCGCCTGAACATAGCAAAAAGTGAACAGCCATCGGGCTGTTCACTTTTTATTTCCCAAACTCCCTATGAAAAAACAACTCTTTTTATCCTTGTTAATTCTTGCCTTGCTGCTGGCAGCTTGTGGCGGCAGCGAAGAACCAGCCGTCCAGGCCCCGACACCCCAACCTACCCAGGCAGCAGCCGAACCAACCGCAGCCGAACCCGAAGCAGAACCCACCCTGCCCCCACCGGCCGTCGAAACCAACCGCGAGGAAACAGCGGCAGGTGAAGTTGACGAACCCCCAACCCCCGAACCAACCCCCGAACCATCTGGCCCCATCGCCGCCTGGCCTGCCGATGATTTTGGTTACGGCATACAAATTCACGGCAACGCCACCTATGGCGATCCTGTGGCTACGATGGATGTCATTCAAAATCGTTTAGGGCTGGACTGGATTAAAGTGCAGATTCAATGGTGGCTTGTTGATCCCGAACCTGATGCCGATCAATGGTTCTTTTATGATGGTGTGATTGATGAAGCCTATCGGCACAATCTGCGCGTTATGGTCAGTGTGGTGGGTGCGCCCCAATGGACACGGGCGGCTGGCGGTGAAAATGGCCCGCCCGATGATTATGCCAACTACGCCGCCTTTTTAGAGGAGATGCTCACCCGCTATGATGGGCAAATTCACGCCATTGAAGTGTGGAATGAGCAGAATTTAGACCGTGAGTGGACGACAACGAATGGCATTAGCCCCGAAGATTATGTGCGTTTCTTGCAGGTGGCCTATGAAGCCATCAAAGCGCACGATCCCAATATCATTGTCATCAGTGGGGCGTTATCGCCCACAGGCACGGGTGATTGGGTGCGCTGGGCGGATGATTTTGAGTACATGGATCGGGCGTTGGCGGCGGGCATGTTGAATTATGCCGACTGTGTGGGGGCGCATCACAATGGTTATAACATTGCCCCTGATGTTACGTTTGAAGCGGCGGGCAGCACGGCCGAAGCTGGTACGGCCGAGTTCCGTGGGCCGTTTGACAACCCCCATCACTCGTGGAGCTTCAAAACAACTCTGGACACCTATGCGCAAAAGATTCAGGCGATTGACCCGAATAAGAAGTTGTGTGTGACGGAATTTGGGTGGGCTTCGAGTGAAGGGTATGACGAAATTCCACCGACGTTTGAGTTTGCACGTGATAATTCGCTGCAAGAGCAGGCGGATTTTATTGTGCAGGCTTACCAGCAGATGCACGATTCGGATCAGGTATGGCTAGCGTTTTTGTTTAATTTTGACTTTGGCAACAAGGGCAATGGGCCAACGGATGACACGGTTCCTTACAGTATCGTGGACATCAATGGTGCGCCTCGCCCTGCTTTTGATGCCGTCGCAACGATGGAGAAGCCGCGTTAGGGCCTCTTGACAGGGGGCAGGTCTGAGACCTGCCCCCCACTCATCATGAAGTTGTTTCAGGGATGTTTTTGGAGGAGGCTGAGAAGCCTCCCTTTTTTATGGGTGGGGCTGTTGTTGGCGGCTTGCCAGGCCCGTGCCGACCTGCCGGTTATTCCCACACCGCCAACGGTTATAGCCACATCAACGCCATCTGACCCTACGCCGCTGCCGCCACCGCCGCTAACAGTTGATGAGACGCCTGTACCCACACCGACGGTGGTGCATGACGGCCGTTCCTTTCCCTCCCCCGCTTATGCCATTCACCTTTCGCAGTGGTGGGACTTGGCGGCATTGGAGCGGGATTTGACCTTGACGGAGGAGATGGGGTTTGGCTGGGTGAAGTTGAATTTCCCCTGGCGGGATATTGAGCAGGAGCGGGATGCGCCGGATTGGTGGCGGCCGGATCAGATTGTAACGGCCGTTGAGCAGCACAATCTCAAACTCATTGTTCGGCTGGATCGCCACCCCTTGTGGTCAGTAGAAACATTACCCGATGAACAGATCACACCGCACCAACCGCCCGTAGATTACCAGGATTTTGGCGATTTTTGCCACGACATGGCCGAGCGGTATAAGGGGCGCATTGCCGCGTACCAGGTGTGGAATGAGCCAAATTTGAGCCGTGAGTGGGGCGAAGTATCACCCAACCCGGCCGAGTATACGGAGCTGCTGCGTGTCTGTTATGAGGGGGTGAAAACGGCCGATCCGCAAGCCATCGTCATCTCCGCCGGTCTAGCCCCCACCGGCACACAGCCGCCATTGGCGATGCCCGACACTGATTTTTTGCAAGGCATGTATGATGCGGGTGCGGCTGATTATTTTGATGTGCTAGGTATCAACGCGCCTGGCTACAAAGCCCCGCCCGAAACACCACCAGAAGCAGGGCTGAATGCCGAATGGGGTGGGCATCGTTGGAACGTTTTTCGGCATGTAGAAGATGTTCGGGAGATCATGGTGCAAAATGGGGACGAGGAGAAGCAGATTGCCATTCTGGAAATGGGATGGATGGTGCACCAGGAACTCCATCCTGACTACACCTGGCACGGTGTTACCGAGGAGCAGCAAGCTGACTATCTGGTGGGGGCTTATGAATATGCACGGGAGCATTGGCAGCCCTGGATGGGGGTGATGACGACTATCTATTTTGCTGACGCTTTCTGGACGGCAGAGGCTAATGAGCAGTATTGGTGGTCTATTGTGCTGCCAGATGGGACAAAGCGGCCAGCCTATGAAGCCTTGCAGCAGATGCCAAAGGGGGATTAGGGGTGCCCACACATAGCTGTGGGAACCAATCGTCAATCGTCAATGGGGAACGGCCGTTATAAGTTTAGCCTGTGGAGATTACCGAATACCGGCACTGCTTATTCAGGCTCAACCTGGAGAGGGAGTTTGAGGGTGAAGATGCTGCCCACATCTTCTTCACTGCTAACGCTGACCTCACCGCCATGCGCTTCGACGAGGCTTTTAACAATGGCCAGACCCAGCCCCGTGCCAGTGGCCTTACGCTGGTGGCCGGGCACACGGCGGAACCGCTCGAAGATGTAGGGGAGTTGTTCGGGGGGAATCCCGTACCCATTGTCTTCTATTTCGGTGATGGCGTAACGGCCGTTTTCCGACAATCGCACCTGAATCGTCCCCTCATTGGGCGTGTACTTCACGGCATTCGCCACCAGATTTGTAACCACGCGCTGGATTTTTTGGCGATCGGCCGTAATATAAATCGGTGTTGGTGGAGCTTCATACGTCAAAATCATCTGCTTACGTGCCGCTTCCGCTTGCAGAAACTCCACCACCATTTGCACCAAGACATCCAGCTCAAATTGGGAACGTTCCAGCAAAATAGGTGCGCCCGATTGCAGCTTTTGAATCTCCAAAATGTTGTTGACCAGCTCCAAAAGGTTATCCTGGCTGCGCAGGATAATATCCATAATATGAATCTGTTCAGCGCGAGGCAGCTCCTGGCCGCGCAGGATGCTGCCATAACCCTTAATGCTGGTCAACGGCGTGCGCATATCATGCGTCAGCACCCCGATAAATGCATCCTTTTCCCGATGCAGCCGCTCTAATTCTTCATTGGCCTTCGCTAAATCGCGGGTACGCTCTGCCACCAAACCCTCCAACTCCTCCATCTGCCTTTTGTTGTTGTTGACAATGACGCGGTAGGAATAAGCGGCCAACAGAATGGGCAAGAAAAAGATGGCAATGCCCACAAATGAAAACTGGCTCACAGTCACATGGAGCAGACCGCCACCAATGCTCATGGTGAGAACATTAATGGGAATGGCCCAGCGGTTTTTGCGCCACACGTCCATAGGGCTAATGCCTTGAGTCAGGTAAATGATAATGGCTAACAGCCACAAGTTGACCTGATCGGCAACGATGGCGGCAAACAGCCAGGGCATAGTTTGGCCGAAAAATGTCTGCTCTCCCAGCATATCGGTCATTACCAAAAAGATAAGCCCGCCCAAGAAGATGGCAATGCTGTTCATGCCCACATTGACACCTAAGCGTTCGGCGGCGCGTTTCCAGTCGGGTTTATCGGTGTAGATGCTGATGAGCCATAGACTTAATTCGGCTGTGGCGGCGACGACGGCCGCTGCAAACGGCCCATAGGATGGCACGGTGGATAAGCTGATGGCGGAATTAACGGCCACGAGAGCGGAACCCTGAACGAGGTGCGTGGTCGTGCTTTTGGCGGCTACGGCCAGAATGATTAACAGGAAGAAGGTGACTAACGGGGAATAGGTGGGAATCTGAATGAGACCCCAAAATACGAGAGCTGCCCCCAGCAGGGAGAGAGTGGTGGAGTAGATGTTGCGCCAGGTGAGCATGGCTTATTCTAACGGCCGTTTCCCAAAACTCATAGATAACTTCTCACACCAACCCTTCATACTCTCCCATTATAACCATTCTACTGTAAGATAAAATCCCCATGATGCCTATAGGACATCATGGGGAAGCAGATTTCGCGTACTATCTTTTCTTGAATAGGCGGTAGAGGCTTAAAAAGTTTGTGGGAAAACTATTTAGTCTTCGTAATCTGTCAGGCCAGTCCAGGAGTAGGAACCGGCCCAGGAGTAAGAACCAGCCCACGAGTAGGAACCGGCCCAGGAGTAAGAACCAGCCCACGAGTAGGAACCAGCCCACGAGTAACCACTTTGCCAGACACCATCTTCAGGCCAGGGTTGCCAATCGGTCGTGCCAGCCCACGAGTAGGAACCGGCCCACGAGTAGGAACCAGCCCACGAGTAGGAACCAGCCCACGAGTAGGAACCAGCCCACGAGTAGGAACCAGCCCACGAATAGGAACTGGCGTTGGGGTCGGGGTTGCCATTGGCATCTACGATGACGAAAGCATCATCCTGATAGGTGACGGGGCCAACATAGGGTTGGCCGATGACCATGCCAGGGTTGGCCTCGCCTTGTGGGGGATTGAGAACGGCCGTTGCTGCATCCACACGCCCTGCCCCTTGCTGCAAAATACTCCATACCAGATCGCCTTCGCCATCATAACCAGCCGGGCGAGCCGAGGCCATGAGCGCATATTTGACCTGGTTGGGGGTCATGTTGGGATTGGCATCTAGCATGAGCGCGACGACACCAGAGGTAACGGCCGTTGCCGATGACGTACCCGCGATCTGATAGAAATTACCTAACAGATGGGCATCAGGATGGGCTTGTGCCCACTGTGTATTACTTCTCACCGCAGCCACCAGATGGGCACCTGGAGCTACCACATCCGGCTTCACAAAGCCCGTTTCCGTAGGACCAGCACCACTAAAGGGCGTAATATAATCATCACTTTCATCTTCAGGCGTGTAATTATCGGTAAACGCCCCAACTGTAATGACGTAGGGGTCATTACCGGGCGCAGCAATTGTGAGGGGACCAGGGCCATCGTTGCCAGCGGCCGTTACCACCACAATGCCCGCATCCCACAGGGCTTCCACACTTTGGTTAAGCGCATCAGCCCAATAAGGGCTGTTGATGCTGCTAATGAGCGACAGGTTGACAACCCGAATATTGTAGGCATCTTTGTTGGCTAAAATCCAATCGAGACCCTCGATGATGTCGGTATATGTGCCTTTGCCGTCGCGGTCTAACACGCGCACATCTGCAAAGTTGACGGCCGGAGCAATGCTCACATAACCATTGGCATCTTGGCGATCATTACCGATGAGGCTAGCCATCATCGTGCCATGTCCATTGGGGTCTTTGCGGTTTGGCCCATTATCAAGGGCATCATAACGGGCAACAATCCGATCCTGATTCCAGTTGAATTTGGCGATGCCCGTATCTACTACAGCCACCGTCACCCCGCTGCCATCATAACCTGCTGCCCAGGCCGCATCCGCTCCCGTAACTTGGGGAAAGTAAACAGCCCGATCACGGCGGCCGGTGGCCTTCACTTCGCTGTCGGCATGGAGCTGCACTAAACGAGGATCGGCCGTTAATGCGGCCACTTGATCGGCGGGAATATCGGCGGAGACAGCGGCAATGATGTCTAATTGTTCATTGACCTGACCGCCATAGGTTTGGGTAAGGAGAACGGCCGTCTCCACACTATCTGCCTGAACCAGCAGAGAGACCGTATCAGAGGGGGCAGCCGACAAGCTGACAAGCAGCGTCAGGCCCAGAATAAGAGTGAGTAGAGTGATGCGTTTCATGGATGTCCTCTTCAAGTAGGATAAGCAAATATAAGTAAATTGTTTTACAACAAGTGTATTAATCTACTCATAAGTATCGGGGGGCAGGCTGTCAAACTCAATAGGAACGATGTATCAGGACGGGGGTACGGTTAAAAAAGATGACCGCGTGATCCACAAACCCAGGCCAGCCAACAGCACATCGCGGGCACGAATCAGCAGGCTGACACTTAGGGCGGTGGCTGGTTCAAAACCAAAGGCTGTTAGGGCATAAACCTGGCTGGCTTCCAATGTACCCAGCCCGCCAGGCAGGGGCAGGAGGATGGCTACACGAGCGGCCGTTAAGATGACCACCATTTGCAAAAAAGTTACGTCAATACCCAGTAAAGCCAGCATCAGCCAAAACTCGGCCATTAGGGCCAACCAGGCCAGCAGCGAACAGAGTAAAGCCAGCGTCAGCGTGGCGGGCTGCTGCTGGCACAGGCGAGTGATGGCCTGCTCTGTGGCCGTAAGGCTTTGCTGCCAGGGTAAAGCTCTGTGTGCCCATGGGGTGTGGCGCAGCAAGCGAATGGGCAGACGGGCGAACCAGGCCAGCATCTGCCAATCGCGCCAAAAGCCGACGAGGCAGGTGAGGGGCAAAGCTAAGAGGAAAAGGGGGAACACGGCCGTTTGCCAGGCGGCTACCTCTCCTAACAACCGCGTTTGCCACACCACCCAAACACCAACCACTAAAAAGCTAAAGTTGACCATCAGTTCCAGAGTCTTGTCGAGGGTGATGGCGGCAACGGCCGTTTCGCGCCCCACCCCATGATGGCGTTCGATGAGTAAAACTTGCAGCGGCTCGCCGCCAAACTGGGGGCCGGGGGTGATGTAACTTAGGCTGGCCCCAGCTAGCCGATAGCGTGTCAAGGCAAGATAGGGAATTCTGTGTCCCTGCCCGCGTAAGATGAGCCACCAACGGCCGTTCATCAGCAGCAGCACCAGGCCGTTGACCGCCGCCAGCAGCACCAACTGCCACCCATCCAAGCGGCGCAGCACAACCCAGGTTTCGGCCAGGGAAACCGTGCGTAAGATGAACCAAAAGAGGAGAACGGCCGTTCCCCAAAGGGCAAAACGCAACGCATAAAACGGAAAACGGCCTCGCTCCCCCCTCGCCTCTCGCCTCTCTACCCTCATCCCCCTCCCAGACGTTGGCGGATGAACCGCTCTTCGGGCTGCCACAGAGCCAGTCGGCCCATGCCCAACAGCATCAGGTAGGTGACGGCGGCGGTAGCCGTGCCATTCCACAGTGTCAGGCCAATCGTAGCCATATCAAAACCAATGGGAAAGACGAGGAAGAAGGCGGCCAGCCGCCCCATGATGCCGGAGACGACGAGCAGTGTGCCTATGATGCCGATGATAGCGAGCAGGGTGGCCCAAACGGCCGTTCCCCCCATCCCCCACGAGGCCAGCAAAGCCGACCAGGCAGGCGGGGTTAGTTTGTCGGGCAAGGGCAGGTAGATCATGACCACCGCCAGGGGCAGCCAGAGGCGTAGGCCAAGCGGCAGCCAAAGGCGGCAGAAGTGGCCGATTTGCCGCCAATGTTTTTGGAAAGTAGGGTTTGTGGGGTCGAGACGGCCGTTCACCGTCCACCAATCTCGCACAAAACCCAGCCCCGTCGCCAACCCCAAAATCGTCCCCCCAATCTGTGTCATCTCCGGCGGAATAATCGGCCACAACACCGCACTCATAAAACCCATTTGAAAACCAGCAAAGATACGCCGATGCTCACTGGAAACCATCTCGTAAACCGGCTTACCCCGCCGCTGCCGCCACCATAGGCCCAGAATAAACCAGGGGCGCGCCACGCCCAGCAGCAAATACCAGGCAGGCAGCATCCCCTGCCAGACCCCCCAAACCGTTACCACCAACATGCCCAAACCATCAAACTCAATATCCAATTTGCTGCCCAGTTTGGTGGCATGATGGGTAATGCGAGCCAAATAACCATCAAAATAGTCGGCCACATCGGCGAAGGTGTAGAGAAGCATGGGCAGCCAGGCCAGCCAGCCCACGGGGCGCGGGGCAAAGACAAAGCTGGCTGCCAGGCTGATCGCCAACCCCCGCAGCAGGGTGAGATGATTACCCAGACCGAGGCCAGAAAGCAGTTGGCTCTCGCCCTCGCGGTGGTTATCGGCCAGCCCCACCCAGAGAATCACGAGGCAGAACGCAAAACAAAGAACAGTCAGCAATGGATGGGGCAAAATCTCTTGTGGCAGAAGGAGTGTGAACAGAACTCCCCAAAGCAGCGTAACAGCCAGCCACTGCCAGCGCAGTCGCATGAGTGCAAGATGGTATTGTTTGGTGGCAGGGTGCATTTTACCAGCCCATTGTGCCCGGTTCGCCTTTGAAGGGGCCAACGATGTCGTGGGTAATCCAGCCGCCGTAAAATTGCCCTGGCTGTGGTCTGACTTTCTCGCCATCTACCAGGCAGGCATCCATCGGGGCTGCGTAGAAGGCAACGTAGTTTTTGATGGCCGTAAAATGGGGGGTGGGGTGCGGATAATACCAGGCAACGTTTTTGGCTTGTTTAGGGCCAATGGTGAGGGTGTAGTAGCGGGCTGGCCCTTTCCATTCGCACCAAGAACTGCCAGAGCCAGGTGTGAGGTAGACCATTTGTATGTCGGCGGGGGGGAGGTAGTAGACGGGGGGATGGCTGGTTTCTAATACTCGGTAGGCTTGGTGGGTGTCGGCAATCATAACGCCGTTGAAGATGATTTGGATGTGTTTAGCGGTGGGTTCCAGGCGTGGCGGTCGGGGGTAGTCCCAGACGGATTCTTGACCGGGGGCGGGTTGAATGGGTAGGGGGCGCATAGGGTCTCCTTGTGTAGGTGTGTTTTAGGGCTGGCTGGTGTGCCAAACGGCCGTTACCAGTTCCACAAATCCCTGCTCCAGTTCCGTCAGTTCCCGGCCAATGCGCGTCATCAGCACCACATCCCAATCAAACTGAAAATCGGGTACATCAAGCTGCACCAGACCAGAGACAAGTGCCAGGCGGCGGGGGAGGAAGGTAACGGTGTGGGGCTGCTGTTGGGCCATGGGCAGGGCAGCGGGAAGGGGGACACGGATTAACGGCCGTTTGACATGGCTCACCTGTTGCAAACTTGCCAGATAAGAATCAAACGCCTGCCCCCAATGAATCACCAGCAGTTGATAATCCCACAGCCGCTCAAGGGGAATGCCAGGGGCATTCGCCAATTCGTGGGCAGGGCGTGCCGCGACAATCATTTTGTCGTGCAGGCGCAGCAGGGCTTGGGATTGGGCCAGGATGCGGGGAAAGGCGGCCGCGAAGGCCAGGTCTACCAGGCCATCACGCAGTTGGCGAAAGGCAAAATCAGAGTGACCTGTTTCCAGATACAGGTCGGCCTCAGGGAAGGCTTGGGTGAAGCGGCTGACAACTTGGGGCAGGAGGTAGGTGGCAATGGAGAAGGGGCTGCAAACAGTGATGCGCCCTGTTAGACCGAGCCGCCGTGCTTGCAGGGCATCATAACCGGCGTTGAGGATGCCCAGCGCTCGTTCCACGTAGTCGGCAAAGGTTTCGCCAGGGGGTGTGAGTTGAATCGGCCGTTTATCCCGCCGAAACAGTTCACAGCCCAAACTTTGCTCAAGCTGCTGAATTCGCGCACTCAGCGATGGCTGAGTCAGGTTCAGTATCTCTGCCGCCTGGGTAAAACTGCCTTCCCGCACCACCGTTAAAAAGGCTTCTAATTGTCTCAATTCCATGTCATTGCCACCGATAGTCGCGCCGCTATTTGCTGAATAAATAAGTGGGTGATTCCCTCTTTTCCTTATATCATATCTGGGAGCGAGAGACTAGAGATTGGTGGCTAGAGATTAATCCCCCTCCAATCTCCAGCCTCCAGTCTCTAAAACACAAAGTTTTTAAATGAGGCAAGGTGTCGGCATGGCAGCACAAAAAAACAGCAAGTTTGATTATGGCAAAACGTTTATTGTGGGCTTTGGCTTTTTGGGGATTAGTATTATCTGGCCGATTTTTAACCAGTATATCCCCATCTTTTTGCAGGCGGGCAACCCGGAATTTGAGCGGCAGTTGCTCGAGGCCGGACGTGAAATTCCGCAGGTGGCGGGGTTTGCGTTAGCTCCTTCACTGGCCCTGTTTATCATGACCTGGGACAACATCATTAATGTGTTTGTGCAGCCCTGGGTGGGGGCGAGGAGTGACCGCACCTGGAACCGCTTTGGCCGCCGCAAGCCCTGGATTTTATGGGGGCTGCCTATTGCGGTGGCCGGTTTTGTGATGATTCCGTTGGCGCAAACGGCCGTTGCCCTGGCCGCCTACATCCTCATCACCAACTTCGGCATGGCCCTGTTCCGCTCTCCCACCGTCGCCTGGCTGGGCGACCTCTTTGACCCCGATGATCGCAGCAAAGCCAACGGCATCATCAACCTGATGGGCGGGTTGGGGGGGCTGCTGGCCTTTTTCGGGGGCGGCATCTTGTTCAACCAGATGGGACGGGCTGCGCCATTTGTGGGGGGCGCGATTTTGCTGGTGGTGGCGGCTGGTGTCGCCTTGTGGCGCGTGCGCGAACCTCAGCAGATTGAGATGGAGGCCGAAGCGCAAAATGACAATGTGCTGATCAATCTGCGCCAACTGTGGCACAACCCCGACAAAAGCGGCTTACGGGTGTTGTTGGGCATTCTCCTCTGGTTCATGGCTTTTAATGCCCTGGAAGCGGGGCTTTCTTCCTTTGCCGTTTTCACGCTGGGCATATCGCCCGGCTCCGCCTCTATTTATGCCGGTTCAATCACGGTATCGTTGATTTTGTTTGCGTTGCCAGCGGGTTTATTGGGGACAAAGATCGGCCGTCGGCCAACCATTCAGATTGGGCTGGCGGGGTTGACGCTGCTGCTGCTGCTGGCCTACTTTGTGGTGCAGGGGGTGGTGACGTTTGTGATTGTGCTGGTGTTGGCGGGCATTTTCTGGGCGTTGGTGAATGTGAACAGCCTGCCCCTGGTCTATGATTTTGGCGATGAGCGGAGGATTGGCGCGTATACGGGTTTGTATTATTTTTCGTCGCAGTTAGCGGCCGTTTTAGGGCCAACATTAGGCGGCGTGGTGGTAGATATGTTGAGCGATCAATATCGCTGGCTGTTTCTGTTTAGCACTCTGTTTATGGGTCTGGCCTGGCTGGTGATGTTAGGAGTACAGAAAAAATGAACATTCGCACGATGTATGTTGGTGGGGCATTGGCGATTTTGCTGGTCATTGTCCTTTTGGCCTCGCTGTTCTTGTCGCGCCGGAGTCGTCTTTGGCTTTACACAATCTTGATTCTGAGCGCAGTCGGTGTATGGGGCTATACCACTTACAATCTCAAATTTTTAGTGACTCCCTACTCATTGGAAGTCTACGCTTCGGGTTTCTTTCAGCCAGTTTTTGCAGCGGCCCCACCGGGCAATGATGGTCGGCTTTTTGTAATTGAGCGGGCTGGCAAAATAATCATCCTACAAGATGGCGTACAGCAAGAGACACCTTTTTTAGATATTACCGATAAGGTTGTTTCTGATGGCGGTGAGCAGGGGTTGCTCAGTATGGCTTTTCATCCGCAGTTTGCCGAAAACGGCCGTTTTTTCATCTACTACACTCGCTTAGGCGCAGGTATTGGTGATACCTTCCTGGAGCAATATCAGGTTTCAGCAAATGATCCGCAAACGGCCGATCCCAATAGTGCCATCACCCTTTTGCAAATCGAACAGCCAGATACCCATCACAATGGTGGACAAATTGCCTTTGGCCCCGATGGCTATCTCTATCTTGGCATTGGTGAAGCAGATAGCAACCAAAGAGGTGGCCCACAAAGCCTGTCCAGTTTATGGGGCAAATTGCTGCGGCTTGATGTAGACCGTGACATGCCTTACGCCATCCCCCCAGACAACCCTTTTGTAAATACACCTGAAGCTCGTCCCGAAATATGGGCTTACGGTTTGCGGAACCCCTGGCGCTTTGCCTTTGATTCTCAGACAGGTGATTTATATATTGCCGATGTGGGCAACACGGCCCGTGAAGAAATTGATTTTCAGCCTGCGGGTGTGGGTGGTTCAAATTATGGCTGGAACCTATTTGAAGGCACTGAAGAAGTTGAGGCAGCCGACAAAACTGATTTGGTCATGCCCGTCTATGAATATGATCATAAGGCCCTGGGGGGCTGTGCCATCATCGGCGGTTATGTCTATCGCGGGCAGGAACACCCCGATTTACAAGGTAAATATCTGTTTAGTGACTACTGTACCGGTTTTATATGGGCTTTGACGAATGAGGGAGACGGCCGTTTCACCGTAAACCGCCTCTTGCGTCAAGAACAGATAAACGTATCCTCCTTCGCCGTTGACCAAAATAATGAGGTTTATATCGTTGATATCAGGAATGGTGCGCTGTATCAATTAGTCTCCAAATAATACCTTCCGCAGGCAGCTTCTATAGAAAACTTCTATAGATAGTATAAGGATTATTTGCTTGAGCGGTGGATAGGGCTGTGTTATGCTCCCTGATGGTAATCAAATCCCCTAAAGGAGCTAGCTATGAGCAAACAAATCCTCTACGTTGAAGACAATCCCCGCAATATGTTATTGGTGCGCCGCATTCTGGATGTTGACGGTTATACGCTGCTAGAAGCCACCGACGGCGATTCTGGCTGGGAAACGGCCGTTGCCCACACCCCCGATCTCATTCTAATGGACCTGCGTTTGCCCGGAGAAATCAGCGGTTTTGAACTCACCCGCCGCATCAAAGCTGCTCCCCAACTGCGGCACATCCCCATTATTGCCCTCACCGCTTATGACACAGCCGAAGAATTGGCTCTGGCGGCTGGCTGCGACGGCTTCCTGCACAAACCAGCCGACATTCGCCAAATTCGGGCAGTCATCCACCAATATCTGGGGACACCCGCCCCCGAACTCGTCTCCGAAAAAGTATTAACCTCGTTTGTAGCTGCTTACTAAAGGTATCAGGTCATGTTACGGCATGACACTTGATGCCTGACTCCCTGACACATTCATGAGCTACCTGACCCACTTAGAATGTTCCCACTGTCAGGCAATTTATGAGGCGGATCAGTTGATCCGCCTCTGCACCGCCTGTGGTTATCCCCTTTTAGCCCGGTACGATCTGGACATGGCACGGCAGACTTTGGATCGAGATGAGATGGTGAAACGGCCGTCTACCATGTGGCGTTTCCAGGAACTGCTGCCCATCCGCGACCCCCAACACATCATCACCCTCGGTGAGGGTGGCAATCCCCTCCTCAAACTCCATCAACTCGCCTCCCATCTGGGCCTGAACCAGCTTTATATGAAAGACGAGAGCCAGAATCCCACTGGCAGCTTTAAGGCTCTGGGGTTGGCAGCGGCCGTTAGCCGCGCTGTGGAATTGGGCGTAGAAGAATTTGTCATCCCCACCGCCGGCAATGCGGGGGGCGCACTGGCCGCCTACGCTGCCCGCGCCGGCAAACGCGCCCACGTCTACATGCCCAACGATGCCCCCCTCATCAACATCATCGAAGTGCAAGTAACAGGGGCCGACTTGCGCCTCATCAATGGCCTCATCAATGATGCCGGCCGCGAAGCCGCCGCCGATGCCCAAGAGGGTGGCTGGTTCGATGTCTCCACCCTCAAAGAACCATATCGCGTTGAAGGCAAGAAAATTATGGGCTACGAGCTGGCCCAGATGTTTAACTGGGAACTGCCCGATGTCATCATCTACCCCACTGGCGGCGGCACCGGGCTGATTGGCATGTGGAAGGCGTTTGATGAGATGGAACAGTTGGGCTGGATTGGCAGCCATCGCCCGCGCATGGTGGCGGCGCAGTCCACTGGCTGTGCGCCCATTGTCAAAGCCTTCCATGATGGGGCTGATGAGGCCGTGCCCTGGGAAAATGCCTCGACGATGGCGGGTGGTTTGCGTGTGCCGGTGGCAATTGGCTCACGCCAAATGCTGACGGCGCTGCGGGATAGTGGCGGAACGGCCGTTGCCGTCCCCGACAGCGAAATCCGAGAAGCCGAACGGCTGTTAGCCACGATGGAAGGCATGTTTGTTTCCTTAGAAGCCGCCGCCACCATCGCCGCCCTGCAACATCTCATCGCCGATGATTGGCTCGACCCTGACGAGCGTGTGGTTGTTTTTAATACGGGCAGCGGCTTGAAATACCGACTTTTGTTGACGTAAAGAGACTGGAGACTAGAGATTAATCAGTCTCTAGTCTCCAGTCTCTAATTTCCTATCGTAACGGCCGTTAACACCACCTGATCATTCGCCTGCAACTGCCCCTCCCTTTGCACGGACAAACGCTGCCCGGTGTCCGCCACATACAAACCCACAATCAAATTATAAGAGCCATCCGCCACATCAGAGCGCAGGGGAATCGTGCGTTCGTCCACGATTACCTCGTCGGGCAGCCATGTGCCCGTCAGCCAGGCATCTCCTGACGGCGGCCCATCAAACTGCCCCACAATTTGCCCATCAGCACCCGTCACATGGTTAAAGACGGTGTAGTGATCGGGCGGCGTGGTGAGGGCTTGCCAGTATAAAGTGAGGCGAATCTCGCCGCCGCTTTTGGCGCGGCTGGTGTCCACATCATAACCAAGCAGCCGAATAGAATCCCCAAACTGGGCCACGAGCGGCTGGCTAATGGCGGGTGCGCTAAAAATATGCTCACGCAGGCTCAAGGTCATATCCGCCAATGTGTTATCACCCTGGGTGATGGGCGCAGGATCGCCATTCGGTTCGAGAAGTTGGAGGCGGAGTTGGGGATCGGCCGTTGTGGGAATATCCAGCGGAATGTCAAAGTGGTGGAAACTGCTCACCTGCTCATTCGTCTGCCATTGGGATGGTGGATAAACATCCGGCCAGATGCGCGACTGCTGGACAAGATACGGCTCGGCCGCATTTGGCAGCCACAACTGCAATTCGATGCTGTAATCTACGGCCGGAGGCTGGAGGGCGACCCAATTTAGAGCAATGTTGAGAGGCAAACCTGGGGCCAGCATGGTGCTGAAAGCTGTGCTTTCCAGGGCCAGCGTGTCAGCAAAGAGCAGCATGTCGGGCTGGGGTTGGAAGGCGGACAAGGGGCGGCTGCGAATGAGGTGTGGGCCTAAGCGGCTGAGGCTGTCGCCCTGGCGACTGTAGCTGCGGCCTTGCCCATCGTGCAGGGTGAAGCGCAAATAGCTGTTGCCCGGTAACATGCCTTCGGGAATGTCGAGTTGGAGGAGTTGCAGGAAGGTATCGCCGGGCTGCCAACTTTCTTGTGGATAACCGAGAATGCTGTCGGCTTTGGCCCAGATATTGCCACTTTCATCCTCCAGTTCCAGTTGGATGTAGATGATTTGGTTGGGCAACTGGGGCAAGTCGGGGGGGATTTGCCAGTAAGTGGTGAGGGTGAGGCTGTCGCCGCGATAGAGGTCATGGGGCAGGTCGTAGCCGATGAGGGTGGGCGCATCTTGGAAGGGGAGGTGAACGGCCGTTGCGCCCCCACGCCACGTTTCATCACCCATCCACTCATAGCGCGTGGCGACGGGTTGCCCATTGGGGTAGGTGATGGCAGCGGCCGTTCGCAGAGGCAGTTGTGCGAACAGATGTGGTACAGCCGGTTCTTCATCCAGCACAAAAAACCAGGCATTATCGGTGACAAGAGGAAAGCTTTGTGCGGGTAGGAACCAGTCAATCGCGCGGTCACTGTAGTAGTTCCAGGTCTGTGGTGCGCCATCGTGGGCGTAGGAACGGCCGATAAACAGCCGTGTGCCTGCTGGCGGCGGATTTTCCTCAAGGCTGCGGCTGATTTGGGCCAGTTCGGCCTGGTAGATGTGGCGCACTTCGGGTTCATTGTTCCACACGCCAAAGTAGCCGCGCCAACTGTTGATGAGGATGAGGCTGAGGCCGACAATGGCGATGGGGGCGATGGCGGGTGCGATCTGCGGCCATCGGCGGCGGAGTTGGCTGGTGAGGGTGTGGTAGGATACGGCCGTTATCAAATAAATCGGCACAATGGCCCCTGCCGCCCGGAGAAAAGAGGGCTTGTCATCTATGATGAGATTGGGGCCGAGCATGGCTGCCAGCCAGATGAGGAGGAGGGCGTAGGTGGGTTGAGAGGAGAGTGGCGAGTGGCGAGTGGGGAGAGAGGAGGGAGAGTCTCCAGTCTCTAACCTCCAGTCTCTTCTAAAAGTAAACCAGAGACAGAGGGCGAAACCAATGTAGAAGAAGAGGCCGGTAATGGGATCAAAGATGGGGTCGCCGGAGAGGTGGTAGCGCCAGTCGGTGTCGCCTTGAACGGTGAATGTTTTGAGGGTGGCGGTGATGGATTGGGCCAATCGGTCCCAACGGCCGTCTTGCACGGCATCTTCCAGCGCAATGCCCAAACCGCTGATGCGCTGGTTCACTTTTTCGGGGTTTTGGCGCATGTAGAGACCGTAGGGCAAAAAAACCAGGAGGGCAATGAGCAGACTCAGGGCGATGTGTGACCATTGCTGGCGCAGGCGGGGGCGATCAAACCACCACAGCCAGATGAGCCAGACGAGGATGACGGCGGGAAAGGCGCGGCTGGGGATATAGGTGTACATCGTCAGCCCCAGGGATAGACCACCGAGCAGCCAATCCCGACGACGGCCGTTTTGCCAGCCACGCAGCATAAAAAACAGCGTCAGGGCGGTGAAAAAGGTGAGGCTGACAGCGCGTAAAGCCCAACGCGATTCCATGATGGGCCAGAGGGAAACGGCCGTTAATCCCGCCGCCAGCAAACCAACTTGTTTGTGGAAGGCCCGCCGCCCCAATGCGTAGGCGGCCATGACGGAACCTGTGCCTAACAGGGCCGCAGGCAGACGCAAGGCCAAAATAGTGGGGCCAAAAAGCCAGGTGGAGAAGGCCATGAGATAGAAGAAGAGGCTCTCACGGCCGTTATTGCCTTCAAAGTAAACGGGCCAATTGCGCCAGCCGATTTTGGCGGCATCAATGGCGTTAAACATCTCATCGCCGCTGATGCCGGGCGGGGCACTGTTCAAACGATAGACACGCACGAATAAGGCTAAAGCCACAATGAGCCAGAGCCACAACTTGTCTGTTCGTGAGGAATTATTGCTAAACAATCTAGCGTTATGTCAAGAAAAAAGCCCACCTGATTGGGCGGGCTTTTCCTATGCCAGAAAATACCAAAACTACATGCCGAATAGGCTTTGCAGTTGCATCACTGCACTTAAATCGCCCTCAACCTTAACTTTGCCAGACATAAAAGCGGCCATCGGGTTCAGTTCACCAGAGGTCATTTTGACGTAATCGGTGGCATCCATGCGGATGGTGGCTTTGGGGTTGTCTATGCTGCCTTCGCCTGTGTCGCATTGACCATCGGCGATTTTGACGAACCACTGTCCGCCATTGTCACCGGACAGATCGAATTGGATGGAAAAGTTAGCATTCTTGGCTTTGCTGGCGTCGAATTGCTGGGGCATTTGCTTGAAAATATCTGCTGCTGTAAGCATGAGAATCTCCTTTGTCAGTGTTATGTGATGAGAGTATAACAACGGCCGTTTGCCTGTCAAGCGCATCCAAGCAGGCGCAATGCTCTCTCAGAAATGGCATATTATTGGCGCAGCACTCGGCTAATGCGGGTCATCATTTGGCCCTTGCCGATGAGGGCCATGACCTGGTGCAAGGGAGGGCCACCGCTGCGCCCGGTGAGCGCCGCCCGGATGGGATGAAATACCTGTTTGGCTGTCCAATTGTGGCTAGTTTGGAAGCTGCCCCGCAGGCCATTGAGGATGCTTTGGGCTGTTTGTTCATCCAGTAGGACAACGGCCGTTATTTCTGCCAACAACCGTGCCAGCACGGGGTGGGCTGGTTCCGATTCAAGAGCAGCCTGGGCGGTGTCGGTGATGGCGAAGGCATCATCAAAAGCCCATTCGGCCTGGGGGATGGCATCTTCGAGTTTGGTGAGGCTGGGGCGCAGGACGGCCGTTAACCGCACCAGCCAATCGCCAGCAGCAGGTATCATGTCGTAGGCTTCTTCGAGAAACGGCCGTATCTGTTCCGCCAACTCGCGGTTACTCAGCCTGTCAATATACTGCCGATTCACCCAATTGAGCTTGTCCCAATCGAATACTGAGGGGCTGGCCGACAGCCGTTCCAAACGGAACTGCTGCCGCATCTGCCATTTGTCAATGATTTCCTGCTCGCCATCGGGCGACCAGCCCAGCAGCAGCAAATAGTTGAATACGGCCGCAGGCAAATAACCCGCCGCCTGGAAGTCGGTGATCTGGTAGCCGCCTTCAGGATCACGCTTTTTTAACTTTTCGCCGCGCTTGTTCAAAATCAGGGGCAGGTGTATCCAGATTGGCTCCTGCCAGCCCAAGGCTTTGTAAAGTTGGATGTGAATGGGAGAGGTGGCAATCCAATCATCGCCGCGCACAACGTGGGTGATGCCCATGTCATGATCATCCACCATAGCCGCCAGGTGGTAGAGGGGATAGCCATCGCTGCGCACGAGAATGGGGTCTTCGTAACGGCCGTTTTCAAACACAATATCCCCCCGAATAGCATCATGCAGCACCGTCTGACCCGTGCGGGGCATACGCAAGCGGAGTGGATTACCAGTGGTGCTAGCCGGCTGCGCCGGATCATCACCATAATAGGCATGATTGCCCGCTACCAGTTGGGCGATGGCTTGTTGATGATAGGGCAGCCGCTGCGATTGTAAATAGGGGCCATATTCGCCGCCAATATCTGGCCCTTCGTCCCAATCCAGGCCCAGCCACTCCAGGGCTTCTAACATGTGCTGCGCCGCTTCGGGCGTGTAACGGGCGGGATCACTGTCCTCTACACGAATGATGAAATCGCCACGCAGGGCGCGGGACAAGGCCCAGCTAAAAAGGGCCGTATGCAGGTTGCCAATATGGGGAATGCCCGTAGGGCTGGGCGCAAAACGAAAACGAGGAATCATGGTGCGGTAATCGGTAATCGGTAAACCGAACACCGGTTACGGATTACCGATTACTAAGCTAAGGTCGGGCAAAGACCATGCGGCCAGCGGAGGTTTGCAGGACTTTGGTGACGGTGACGTTGCGGGTCTCGTTGAGGAGGGAACGGCCGTTTTCCACCACCACCATCGTGCCATCCTCTAAAAAGCCAACACCCTGCCCTTCCTCTGTCCCTTCCTGGATGATTTTCAAGCGCAGATTCTCACCCGGCAGGTAGGTGGCTTTGACGGCATTGGCTAAGTCATTGATATTCAGCACGGTAACGCCTTGCAGTTCCGCCACTCGATTCAGGTTGTAATCGTTGGTCATGATGGGTGAATGGAGATGTTTGGCGAGGGCCACCAGTTTATTGTCAGCATCGCGCACTTCACTCACGTCCATATCGGTAATGCGCACAGGCACCGGGGCTTCGTTCTGCAAGTGGCTGAGAATATCCAGCCCGCGCCGACCACGATTGCGGCGCAGGGAATCGGCGCTATCGGCAATATATTGCAGCTCTTTAAGGATGAAGTTGGGGATGAGCAAGGTGTCGCGTACAAAGCCAGTTTTGCTAATGTCGAGAATACGGCCGTCTATAATCACGCTCGTATCAAGCAATAAAAATCGTTCTTGCTCCACTTCGGCAATGGGCTGTTGGGCAACGGGACGCAACCCGCGAAAGAAAGCTTGTAAATCATTCTGCCGCGAAACAAGAATGATCACGCTGAGATAACAAAGCACAATGGCGGCAATCAGGGGCACAATCTGGCGAAAGGGCGATGGCAATAAAGATAGGGGCAGTGAAACCAAAGCCGCCGCCACTAATCCAATGAAGACACCACTGATGATGGCGACGAGCCGCTCCGGGGGCATGGTGGTGACAGCACGACTGGCCTGGCGTAACGGCCGTATGGTAACAGATGGGGTCAAGATCAAACCTGCTAACAAGCCGATCAGCCCCAATATAACTACATAAGCCTCAACAGCTTCGGGCGCACCAAAAACCTGAGCCAACCAGCGCCCCAAAAAGCCGCCACCAATGGCCATCGCAATGGCTCCCATAATCCGAAAGAAAAATTCAACACTAAAAGTCATGCTATTTATAAGATAAGGACTTTGCCTTTTTAAGAATGGGAAGTAACTTGTGACTTTATTCCCCACAAACAGGGTTACTGTGATGTAACCGCATCATTTCAAGTAATGTGGAGATAGTAGCACACCCCCTCTAGCACAGCAAGATAGAGCAAACAAAAATCCCGGCTGTTTAACCGGGATTTAATTCTTGACGTACTGTTGGCGAATGTTTTATTGCTTGCGGTTGCTTTGGGCGTGCATTCCTACCGGTGTCTGACGAACGCCATTGGGAATTGGCGGCTGCTGACGGATGCGGCGGTTGATGCGGCTGGGTTGGGCCGCTGTGGCTGTGGGGCGATTGGCATGAACGGCCGATTGCAACGGTTGCGCCTGTTTGTGGGGAGCGGCCGTTTGGCTAACAGTGGGTTGGGCCAAATCAAACATATGCTCACCCGTCACCGACAGCGCCCCAATAAAGAGAATGCGCGTCAACCAGACCAGAACCGCCACAAAAATGGGGGCAATCTGTAATAGCTGTTGGCGGCTCAATACCTCATTGCCCAGATCGTGGCTCAACAAGGTTAACGACACCGCCCACCAGGTCATGATGGCGTTCATGGTTGCGCCGAGCAACCACGCTCCCATTAAGTACCACACAGCTTTTGGCTCATCAGCTCCCTGCTCTGGAGTGAATAAACGGGCCAAGCCGGCAAAATCAATGGCACAAAAGGCCAGAGCCAAAATGCTAGACCAGGCCAAACCCCAAAAGCTCACTTCACCGAGTAAGTTTTGCAGGGCAAATCGCGTTGTGTCAAAGTTGAAAATTTCAAAAGCGACTAATGCGGTTAACAAAATGATGCCGACGATGGTTTTTCGCGGCATATCCAGACCAAAACGGCCGTTCCCCAAGCCCAATCTCTTATTATTAAATAGGTTTCCTTGTTGCATGACCTACCTCCTTGAACACATTTCCTCTGCTGTTAGTAAATAAGCTGCTCTCTATTTGTTTCGGCTTTAATAAAGGGTGTGTAAAATAAAGAACATTTGTTCGCAAAAGAATAGCACGGGTGTTCTAATTTGTCAATACTTGTCACAATTCTGCACTCATAGCGATTGTAGGGGAGGTAGAGTGGTATTGCTCGAATTTTATGTCAATCTATTGACCGTGCCTCGGCCACTTTCAGAGGTCACTGGCATGTCTGGTTCGGTGTGGCACAGGCCAGCACAACTGCGTCAGCCCTCACCATGTTATTTGCGAAGGATTTTTGTAACTGTTCACCATCTCGGAGGTTTTCCCTCGAGATGGCCTCCGTAAAAGAAACCTCCAGGAGGATTTTTCACCCGAGGAACTGAATAATTACGGATTGTTAATCCTTATCATCATCATCATCATTAGAACCACTGTTGCTGCTGCCCGAACCACTGTTGCTGCTGCCTGAGCCACTGTTGCTGCTGCCTGAGCCACTGTTATCATCATCGTCGTCGTCATCATTATCGTCGTCGTCGTCATCATCGTCGTTGTCATCATCACCGTCGTCGTCATCGTCCGCTGTTGCTTGGGGCAAAGGTACCGGCGTATTTGTCGCTGTAGGCAGTTCAACGGTGATGAGGGGTGTGGCTGTGCTGGTTGGTGTGGGACTGCTGGTGGGCGCGGTCGTGGTGGCGGGAACGGCCGTTACCGTAGCGTCCACGATCATCGTCTCTGTAGGTGTCTCTGTGGGTGCGGGCGTAAATGTGGCCGTAGGTGTCTCCGTGGGCACGGCCGTTTCGGTTGGTGAAGGTGTGGCTGTCGGTTCAGGCGTAGGTGGGTTTTCATTTTTCTGGACAACCGTAATGGTATTGGCAACCAGACGGCCGTCCGCCACCCACCCTTGCACATCCACCACATCACCCACAGCCGGATTGCCGCTCAAGCCAGCCGCCGCTGCAGATACCAACAGCCCCTCAATGCGCCAGACATCGGCCTCCACCCCATCAACCATCCCCCGAAACGACACATTCGCTTCCCGGCCCTGGGCCAATAACGCCTCAATCTCCAATATACGGTTTTGCCGATTGCGCTCCTCTATCTGACCATTGCCGCCAGACAAAGAGAGCTGCGCACCTTCAATAAATAACTTAGCCCCATACAAAACGTCACCAGGCAAGGACCGGGCCGAGACACTGGCAAAACCAATAGCAAGCACCACTAGCAAAGCCATCGCGGCAAACGGCCGTAACAACAACAAAAACAACGGCCGTCCCCGCCGCCTGCCATCCCCACCTTTCATCACCTCCGCCTGCCGCAAAAACGCCTCACGCGACTTCGTCTGCGCTTCTACTGTCGGCTGCAAATTCAGCACACTTATGCGCACGGCCGTTTCCAAAATCGGCCGTAACTCATCCGCATAATCCATATAACGCGACAAAATCTCGCCAATCGGCTCACCCTGATCCAACGCATCTAAACCATCAACCAGGATATTCTCAGGCAAATTGCTCATCAGAACGCCCCCTCACCACTCAGCACCTTAGACAATGCTGCCAACGCCCTGGCCCGCAACTGCTTCACAGACCCTTCCGTTTTACCCAACGTTTCCGCCACTTCCCGAATAGACATTTCATACCCATAACGCAGGGCCAAAACCTGCTGTTGATCCTCAGTTAACCCGCCTAACGCATCCTTCACCTGTTCCCGAAAAAGCTTCTTCTCCACCGTCTGATCTGGTGTCGTCAGCCCACTCGCCAGCGATTCATCCAATTCGGTAAATTGTGCCCGTTTCTGCTTGCGATAATGCTCTTTCAAAACCATAGATGCGGCCCCAAACAACCAGCCTCGGATTGTGTTCTGAGGGGCATTGTTATCTCTCAATGCGCTTAACAAACGAGTAAACACCTCACTCGTCAAATCCTCTGCCGTATGATGATCACTCACGCGGAAGGCCATATAGCGGAAGATGGACGTGTAATACACATCATGGATTTGCGCCAGGGCTTCCGGATCGAGTGCACGGGCACGGTTCAGTAAGATTAATTCATCTTGCACGAAGGTCGTAGCTCCTGACAATGAATGGGTCTCTTCTCATACAAATGAGAATATATCAAGTTGCTCTAAACCTCCAAATCTTCTGCTCTGTCCTCAATCATCTCGATCATCATCGTCGTCATGTTCATCGTCGTCATCATGATCGTCGTCGTCGTCATCATCGTGCTCATCACGATCATCATCGTCGTCATGTTCATCGTCACCTTCCCTCACGTCCTCAGCCTCATCATCGGTTTGGCTCTCGGCAGCCGGCTGAGGCACGGCCGTTTTTACCAACGGCCCCCCATTATCATCATTGGCGGGGACGGGCGGTGCTTCTGCCACAACAACCTCAACCTCTGTCAACTCTACCTCAGTGCTGTTCGGCACACTCCCATTCTCGGCCACCACGGGCGGATCAACGGCCGTTTCCCCCACCACTGTCTCCATCTCCTCAGCCACCAGCACGGGCTCATCACCCACCGTTCGCCGGGCAGAGGGCGGGGCAACGGCCGTTGCCCCCACCACACCCTCACGCGCTCCCACCATCCCCTCCACCATCTCCGCCAAAGACACCGCCGTAGGCATGTCTGCCGTAACCACTTTCGCTGCCAGAATAGTGGTGCTTTTGTTAACGGCCGTTTCCGCCTCCGCGCAGCCCACCAACAAAACCAAAACCATAAAGAACCCAAATTTTCTGAACATTATTATCTTCCTATGAATTATTCCCAAACCTCGCCATAAACTCGCTCCCCACAAGGCACTTGGAAGAGGTTTTGCTCTTTACTTCAATAGTGATCCAACTGCCAGAAAAGTAACGCAGCGCATACAATCTCGCCCCTTGCCACCTGCCCCTTGCCGCCTGCCAACTCACCCCACTCAATCATCAGGCTCCCGCCCATCCGCATGACAGCGCACACAATTACTCAAATCAGAAATCCCCTCTTCATCATGCTCCTCCCGAATCTCATTATTAGAATGACAGCTCGCACACGAATAGGAACTCGTATTGTTATTCGGATGACAAGCTGCACACTGCCCATTGGCATCCCCATGATTCAGCGGGAAACTGTGATTAAAAGTTGCATTGCGGAAATTACTCGTGTCCTGATGGCAACTGCTGCACGTCCCCGGAAAATGATTTGGCGGCGGCGCATGGCAGCCCGCACAATCCCGATCCCCAATCAGCCCATGATCAAACCGCGCATCATTAAAATTGCTTGTATTCGTATGGCACGCCGCGCAGGGGGCAGGAAAATGGTTAGCTGGTGGTTGATGACAGCTAGAACAATCCTGTCCTCCAGCAAAGCTGTGATCAAACCGCACATCACGGAAGTTCCCCGTGTTCACATGGCACGCCGCACACGGCGACGGCCAATGATTGGCCGGTGCTTGATGGCAGTTGGCACAATCCTGCCCGCCCGTAAAACTGTGATCAAACCGTACATCACGGAAATCCCCCGTGTTCACATGGCACGCCGCGCAAGGCGACGGCCAATGGTTGGCCGGTGGCTGATGGCAAGTGGCACAGTCCTGCCCCGCTACAAAACTGTGATCAAATTGCACCACACGGAAATCATCCGTATTCACGTGGCAGGTGGCACAGGGAGCCGGATAATGATTGGCGGGCGGCTGGTGGCAGTTGGCACAATCCTGCCCCACCACCATGCTGTGGCTAAAGTTGATAATCGTAAAATTCGCCGTACTCACATGGCAAGTGGCGCAAGGCGCTGGGAAATGATTGGCCGGTGGCAGATGGCAAGCTGCACAATCCTGCCCCGCCGCAAAGCTGTGGTCAAACTGCACATTGAGGAACAAAGTCGTGTCAATATGGCAGGCGGCGCAAGGTGAACCAAAGTGATTGGCAGGCGGTTTGTGGCAGTCTACACAATCCTGCGTCCCGATTTGGCTGTGATCGAAGAGAACGGCCGTAAAATCCCCCGTATTCATATGACACACCGCACACGGCGGCGCAAAATGCTGCGGCGGCGCTTCATGGCAGTCCGAACAATCTCGCGTCCCCAACGTACTGTGATCAAAAAACGCCTCCTGCCAGCTATCCGGCACATGGCAGGTAGCACAAATCGTCCCGTTTTCGCCATCATGCGGATCATCAGCGGCGTGGCAGGCATAACAGGTCACATCCGTCCCCTGATAAGTACCTGACACATGACACGCTTCACAAGCCACCTGGCTGTGCCCACCCTTGAGCGGGAAAAAGGCATGGGACACCACCGTCCCCGCCGCTGGCGGAAAAGGCACCGCCACTGGCTCCAACAACTGCCCGTCAGGCGTGTTAAGCACCCCAATTAGTTGGGCCAATTCACCCGGAATGGGGTTGGCCGACGGCCGTTCCACCCACAACGCCGCCAACACCACCAACCCCGCCGCCAACAGCGACACAAACAGCAAAATAATTCGGCGCATAGCACACCTGCTCAGGGAGACTAGAGACTGGAGATTGGAGACTGGCAGGTCTCCAGTCTCCAATCTCCAGTCTCCCACATCTTCATAATCTCCCGCTTCAAAACCTCGCTCTCTGCCTGCAAAAACGGCCGTAACACCGCCACATTCACCTCATGCTCAATCAACGCCCGCAGCGCATCGGCCGTACTCTGCTCCCCCACAATCAACGCCCCCACCAGCCTATCCCCCGCCAGCACCAGCCGCAGCGTATTGGCCCCCTGCGCCGACCAGGCACTACTGTAATGGCGCGGAAACGTAAACCACACTTGCGAAGATCCCCGCGACATCGCCTGCACCTCCGCAAACTCATCTTCAGCCTCACGGCTGGGGTTAATCTGCCCAATCACCGTAATATGCAGCCCAAAAAGCAGACAGACATTAAAAGGCGTACCTTTTTGGTAAGGGGTACGTTGATCCTGCTGTGGCCGGCCTCCTGGCCGCGCCACCTGACTCACCATATTCAGCCCCGCCGCACGCCCCTGCGCCACCGCACTCGGCCACAACACATCTTGCAAATACTGCTCCGTCCAGCGGTCCCACACCTGGGCGCAATCTCCCGCCGCATACACATCCGGCACATTCGTCTGCAAAAATTCATCCACCAAAATCGCCCGCTCCATGCTGATGGGCGACCCTTTTAGCCAATTCAGATGGGGTTTTACCCCAATCGCCACCCCAAACAGATCGCACTTCAACTCCTCCCCGCTCTTCAAGCGCACCGCCCGCACCTTGCCGCGCCAGTTGCCCAAAATCTCGCTTACCTCGGTGCGGTAGTGGATGATGACCCCGTGATGGTGCATCTTCTCCTCTACCAGGCGCGATTCGGCCTCATTAAACACCTTGCCCCACAAACTATCGCCGCGCACCAGGTAATGCGTCTCCACGCCCTGCGCCGCCAGCCCTTCCACCATCTCCAGCGCCGTAATGCCCCCGCCAATGACCACCGCTCGCCGCGCCCGCCGTGCCTTTTGCAGCAGATGTTTTGTGCCGTCCAGCGTATCCAGGTAGACTACGCCATCCAGTTCACCGCCCGGGTAGGGCGGGGGCACAGCCCGTGCGCCGGTGGCAATGAGGAGGCGATCATAGGGTAGGAAACGGCCGTCTCCCAACCCCACCCGCTTACCCGCCACATCCAACTGCACCGCCTCACCCAGCACCCGCTCAATCTGCTGCTGCGTGTACCATTCGGCCGTTCGCGCCAACACCTGCTGCGGCGGAATCTCCCCCGTCGCCACATACGCCAGCCCCGGCCGCGAATACATGGGATAAGGCTCCGGTGACACAATCGTAATGCGCCCCTGCCCATCCCGCTGCCGTATCGTCTCCGCCGCCGTGGCCCCGGCCGCGCCATTGCCTATGATGAGATAATTTGTTGTCATCGTTTATGGATATATGGGTGTAGTGGTATATTGGTTTAGTGGTTAAAGCCATTACACCATTACACCGCTACACCATTACACCTTACTACTTCTCCCACCTTAACGTCCCACGTGGGCAAACCTGAATGCACTGCCCACAGCTAATGCAGCGGCTGTCGCTTACCGTCAGACCCTGCCGCGCATAGTCGCGCACCTGAATGCCCATAGGGCAGTTGTAGCCGCAGACACCACACTGCACGCAGCGGGAGCCATCGGCAGCCACACGGCCGTTGGCAACGGCCGTTGTCCCCTTCTCCTCATTACCCCACAAATTAGTAAATAATCTTTTCATATATACCTGCAGCCACGGTTTACTACCCGCTCTTGAATACCGGGCCAAAGACGCGGTAAGGATACCGCGCCTACTGACCACCCATTATCCGTTCCGCCTCATCCTCCGTACCCGTGGGATGGCAACTGGCGCAGTCGGCCAGTTCCGCCGCAGTCACCGCCAACTCCTCATGTTCATCTGCCATTTCTGCGTCACCATGACATTCCACGCACGTAAACGCATTAAACGTTTCTGTATGGCAGGTGGCACAGGCAATCTGCCCTTCCTCACCATGATCCAGTTCAAACTGATGGGCCGTCAACTGGGCCGGCCGCCAGCCATCGGCGGTGTGGCAGTTGGCGCAGTTTGTGCCCAGCAGCCCCAGGTGTAGTTCCGGTTCAGCATGGCAGCCCACGCAAGCAGCGGGTGTACCCACATATTGCTCATCCACATGGCAGCCCACACAGTCTAGTTCGGCATGTGCGCCTGTCAGAGGAAAGAGCAGGGCATGTTCCTCCACGCTGAATTCGTCCAGAGCCAGGGCGACAGAATCAAAATCAGGGCCTTGGTGTTCGGGGTGGCAGGCAGCGCAATCGGCCGTTTGTAAACGGCCGTGCAACCCTGTTTGGGCCACCCGCTGCTCCCCAAGCGCCACATGGCAGCGTTCACAACGGCTGGCCTCAACCCCGGCAAAGGGCGCATGGCACTGGGCACAATCCTCCCCAAACGCGGCGTGGTGGGGGTAGCCCTGCAAGTTCTGCCCAATCGTCCCTATCGCCGACAGTTCGCCAGGGCTAAAGGCCAATCCGCCGGTCGTGTACAGGCCATATGCCAGACCGGCTAACAGCAGCAGGGTGCCAATCATAGCGACGGGGGAGAAGATGGGGTGTTGGCGTTTCATGGGAAATTGGAGATTGGAGACTAGAGATTAGAGACTGGAAATCACTCAGTCAATAATCTCTAGTCTCCAGTCTCTATTAAAAAATACCAGCTCTAAAATAAACAGTTGCCAAAATGTGAATGGTCATTGAAATGAACAAGGTGAGGCCAATGGGGATGTGGACGGTGTGCCACAGGCGGAACCAGCGGCGCAGGCTTTCTTGGCGTGTGTAGAGATAACGGCCGATAAACCCACTGAGGACGACAACGGCCGTTAACCCCATCGTCACCCCCGCTAACCCCCGAAACTGCAAACCCGTGTGCATCAGCACCAAAAACGGCCCCACCAGCCCCGTAAAAATGTGAAAAGACAACCACCAGCGCACTGGCCCAGCCCGGTTAAACAACCGTGTCCGCTTACGCAAACTGTACAACGTCTCCGTCATCACCATCAATAGTGCGCCCACAATGCCCAGCCAATGCCCAAACGGATGCCCGCCACGCGGTTCACTCAAAATTTCATAGGCAATATAAACACCACTCAAAATGATGATGGCGAAGAAGGAATATTCAAGCTCGTAGGTGCGCTGTCTGCCGCTCATGTATGCTCCAATGTTTGTTCCATGCTAAGTATAAGTGTCTAAACGGCCGAAAAAGTAACGGCTCTGTTTGGAATTGAACAAACAAGGACTGATCTACACTTTAGCCAGAATTAGTACACAAACAGATAACAGATTAGGAAAGGTGCAAATTAATAATTGGTAAACCGAATTGTTCAGCCTTAAAAAAGAGATAAACTGCCACCGTGAGATTTAGGTTTTTACTGATGGCAAGATTGTATTTGGCGGCTTTGATATTGATTGTCTTTACAGTTGCACCGACAACTGCGCTTGGCACTTGCCACAGTTATAAAGCCGTAGAAATCGTGCTTGGCCCCTGCTCCGTCACCACAGCCTATACCTGGATGGGGACAGCGAGCCATGTCATGGCCGATTTTTTGAAGCCCCAGTTGATGCACTGGGAGCCGTTGCATTTGATAGGCACTGTTGGCAATTGGCTGGCCCGCCACTGTGCCGCATGTAATCTCAAGCCCATTATTCCCCCGCCACGTTTGGCATAACCTCATCCTCTAAAGGTCAGAAAACAGATTCATCAAGCGGGCAAAGCTCCCTATCGCTTTGCCTTTATGCTGTTCCTGCCACAGTTGCCCCTCACCCCGCCCCGTGGGCAATTGGATGTTTGGGCACGGTGGCTAGGCCAGGCAAATGAGGTTTAACAAGATGTCGAAAAAGAATCAAAAGCAAAAAAACCAGTCAAGGCAGACCAATTGGTTCATTATAATTGGGGTTGGGGTTGTGGGGGTGGTGGGCTTGTTTGCTCTGCTGCTGCTGAACATGCAGCCCCAACAGGTAATTACGCTGGAGGAGCGGTGTGATCAGGATGAAGCGGTCTGTGTTTCGGTAGGAGCGGCTGATGCGCCAGTGAAAATGATTGAAGTGCTAGATTTTGGCTGTCCTCACTGCCGTGATTTCCATGAACAAACATCGCCCTTACTCGATCAACTATATGTGCAGACGGGGCAGGTGCAATTTGTCTATTATCCCTATGCCCTGAGTGCTCAAACAATTCCAGCTACAAATGCGAGTTTGTGTGCCCAAGAACAGAATGCGTATGCCACGTATGTGGATGCTCTGTTTGATCAGTTTGAAACGGCCGATGCGCGGGAACGTGCGGGCCTGCTGCGGGCAGCAGAAGCCGTGGGGCTGGATATGGAGGCGTTTACGGCGTGTGTGGATGACGGCCGTTATAACAAAACCATTCAACAAAACATCGAAGTCGCCCGCCGTCAGCGTGTTTCCAGCACCCCTACCTTCTTTATAAACGGCCGTGTCATCAGCGGCGCCCGCCCCTTCACCGATTTCCAACAACAGATTGAGCGAGCACTAAACCTGGAGGTAACTGAATGAAAGAAGTGAAAAAAATTAAACTCATTGGCCTGTTGATTACACTGGTCTTGCTGGCAAGCTGCCAGCCGCCACATGAATTTGCTGGTACACGACTATCAGCACCACAGCCCTCCCCGCACACCGTTTTGCAATCAGCCAGCGGGCCAGTGAGTTTGCAGGATTTTCAAGGTCAATATACCTTTGTTTATTTTGGTTACACCTTTTGCCCAGATATTTGTCCGGCCACTTTGTCTGTACTCAAACGAGTTAAAGCCGACTTGGGTGAAGCTGGAGATGAAATAGCAGTGGTCATGATTACGGTTGATCCCGAGCGGGATACACCGGAGAGGCTGGCCGAATATATGGGGTACTTTGACAGTTCCTTTGTAGGCCTATCTGGCGAAAAAGATATGATTGACGAAGTAGGTGCGCCGTTTGGCCTTTATTATGAGAGGCACGAAGGTAGTGGAGAAGGTAACTACCTGGTTGACCATACAGCGCGAGTCTATTTGCTGGATCGGGAATCGAATGCCATCGTCGCCTATCCCCATGAAGTAACGGCCGATCTCATCCTGGACGATCTCCACTACCTGATAGAGCAAGAATCATGATACGACATCTGACCTTCCTTTCTATAGTGGTACTGGGCGGGCTGGCAGTATCATGCACAACCGCCGAATCCCCGGCAGTAGATGCCCGCGACCTTGACCCCTTCAGCCCAGAGGCCTTCTGTGCCTACGAAACGGGCGACCCCACAGCGGGCAAGGCCCTTTTTGACCAGCTTGTTTTAGGAAGTGGGGCTGGTTGTATTACTTGCCATTCATTGGAAGCGGGGCAGGTGTTGGTGGGGCCATCTCTTTACAATCTGGTAGAAACGGCCGAAAACCGCATTCCCGGTGTCCTTGCTGCTAACTACATCTATTTATCCATCACTCAACCCAATCATTACATCGTGCAAGGATTTCCTGAAGGTCTGATGCCCCCAACTTACAGCACTGACTTAACAGATGAAGAAATAACCAATTTAGTCAGCTATCTCATGACACTGTCGGCAGAAAATTAAAGCGAAATGTGGCTAGATAGAAAACGGCCGTTCCCCCAAACGGAACGGCCGTTTAATAAAAAGATAGCCCCAAACATCACAGATACAACACCCCAAAAACGGTTATCAACCAAAGAAACAGATCAAGCTGCAACGGCCGATCCCGCAGCACCAACTCCTCCGGCGCCCCCCCCTCCTGCTGCACATGAATCAGATAAAGCCAGCGAAACAGGCCATACAACACAAAGGGAATCGTCAACATCATCGTGTGATTAGACGGCAGCCCCTCAGCCATAAAAGTATAAAGGCTGTAAGCCACTAAGGCCCCCGTCGTCACAATCCCCATCAACCGGTCAATCAAATCCAGCGTATACTCCTGCAAAATGGCACGATGACTGCCAGCCCCCTTACCCAGCAACACCAGTTCATGCCGCCGCTTACCCAAAGCCATAAACAAGGCCAGCAGCCCCGTGCAAACATACAGCCAGGGCGAAAACCGGGCCACCTGAATCACCGCCACACCCGCCGCCACACGCAGCACAAACCCAGCCGCAATAAAGGAGACATCCAGCAGCACCTGATGCTTAAAATAGAAGGTATAGGCCACCTGCGCCACCAGATAGGCCAGCAAAATCCAGCTAAGTTGGGTCTGCCACAAGCCATCCAGCCAAAAGCTGACGCCGACACTGCCGATGGCGAAGACCACAAACCCCACCCGCGCCACTTGGGGATGGAGACGGCCCGAGGCTAACGGCCGTTCCCGTTTGCGTGGGTGCTGGCGGTCACTCTCAATGTCCATCAAATCATTCATAATGTAGACAGCACTCGAAATAAGACAAAACAAAATAAAAGCAATCAACGCCCGTTCTACACTGGCTAACTCTGTCAGCCGCAGCTTGCCATCAAACAGCAGCGCGGCAAAAACAAAACCATTCTTCACCCACTGGCGCGGCCGCATCGTCTTCAGCAATCCCACCACATTCTGCTGAACATAACCACCCGCCACCTGCCATCTGCCACCCACTGCCTGCCATCCGCCGCTCTTCAACTCATTCATCATGCCGGCATCTCCTGTGAACGCAGAGCCACAAAACGGCTCCAGCTAACCTGTGTGGCTAAGAAGCCCACAACACCCAATAAAACCATCACCACAAAATTGGCGGCGTGATACAAAATTGCCAGGCTCAAAGCCGCCGCCTCCGGCTGCCCCCACAAAGCCAACGCCGATGTCACCCCCACATGAAACACACCAATCTGCCCTGGTGAAGATGGCGCGGCCACGCTCAAGGCCCCCGCGCACATCACAAAAGCCGCTATATTCAAATCCGGCGGCAAATTCACGGCGATGAGGGCGCTGGAGTAGGCCAGCACCACAGGCAGCCAGGTGAAGACAGTGAGGATGAAGAGGAAGAAGGCACTGCGCCAGTGGGCCAGGGCGTTCAAACCGCTCATCAGATTATCAGCCTGGGGCAGGAATTTTTGGCTGCGGGGAACGGCCGTTACCAGCCACCCTCGCACCCCCGCCCAACGCCGCACCAGAATCATCAGCACCACCAACACAACCCCCGCCAGAAGGCTGGAAACTTTTGCCCCCTGCTGCATCCAGGTGGGCAGCGTTTGCGCCTCACTCAGCGTCAGGGGCAGCAGCAGCACAATCAGCAGCATGTCCAACACCCGCTCCACCATCATCGTAGACATACCCTGCGCCACCGTCAGGCGCGGCATCTGGCCCACCATCACCGCCCGCGCCACATCGCCCAGGCGCAAGGGCAGCAGCTGCGTCAGCATGGCCCCCATGTTTTGCACATGGAATAACGGCCGTATCCCCACCCTGTCTTGCAGCAAATAGCGCCAGCGCAAGGCCCGCAGCCCCATGTAAACCACAATATACAGCCCTGTCAGCCCCAAATAGGCAAAGTTAGCCTCTTGCAAAGCCACCACCACCTCTGCCGGATCAATGAGCCAGAAAACGGCCGTTACACAAACCACACTCACCACAATCCCAACCAAAAGCTGTATCTGTTTATTTGTTTTCATACGCTTCTCCCAGACAAATTGGGGTAGGGGCGTGGCCTTGTACCCGCCCTCTTGGGGCGACCACAAGGGTACGCCCTTACAGCATCAAACCACCCTACGCCACCCAATAGCCATTGGCAAACAGGGCCGTAAAAATAGCCAGACCAACCAGCGAAACGGCCGTCACCAGCTTATCCACCCAGGGACGCTCCCCCCACCGTGCCAGCAAAATAAACACCGGAAACAGCACCCACATATAACGCCGCTGGCTCATCAGCAAACCAGAGCTAAAGGGGATGATGACCCCCAGCAGGACAAACACGCCTTCGCTCCAACGCCGCTCGTACAGCAGCACCAGCCCCAAAATAAGGAAGACCAGCACAAAGCTGAAATCAATCCAGTTATCCAGATGAATCTGCCCCGCCATGAGGGCCGGCCACCAGCCGCCTGCCGGAGCATGAAACAGTTCGCCAATAGTCACCAGCGGGTTTTGCGGCACGCGCCCCCAGGCCGAGGAGGCATCCATGAAGGCCAGCGGGTTGCCGAATTTGCGCCACAGGTAGAACATGAATGCGCCCGTACCCAAGGGGGTAGCCAGGGGAGCCAGCAGGGCCAGGAGAGACGGCCGTTTTCCCCCCTCATCTTTGGCCGCCCGCCATTGCATCCACCACTCCAGCAGCAGCATCGGGGCCACAATCAGGCCCACAAAGCGCGTCAACGTGGCCGCAATGCCCATCAAGGCCGCGCTCTCCCAGTAACCGCGCCGCGCAAAATACAGTGCCCCGATAGCGGTGAGGAGAAAGAGGGATTCGGTGTAAACGGCCGATCCAAAAAAAGCCATCGGGAAAATCAGCATATACCACACCGCCCGATCCGCCACCTTCGCCCCCCACGACATCTGCACCAGACAGTAAAACAAAATCACCGCCAGCCATAGGGCCACATTACTCACCACCATGCCCGCCACCAATTCATCCCCAGCCAGAGGCAGCACCGCTTTCATCAATAAGGGCAGCAGCGGAAAAAACGCCGCATTGGGCAAAGGCACATCATGCAAAATATAGCCCTCCTCCACAATGCTCACATAAAAACCCGTATCCCACCGGCTGCCCAAAGCATCTACAAAGATATTGTCAGGCGGCCGCAAGTGGTAAGGAGGCGGGGAAGAGGATTCCGTAATCAGAACCGCGCCCAGATAAATAGCCAGCACCACACCCAGCCGCGTTACCACGAAGGCCACTGTGGGCAGCCACACCCAGCGCAGTGCCTGTAACCGCGCTCGCCAATTCACCTTTGTCACCACCTCTTGTCGTGGGGAGCTTACTTCAATTGCCATAAGCTTTTCTCCCATGTGGATGATAGATGGCAAGGCCAAACAGTCCTTGCCACCTATCTATGCCATCTCGTTAGTTCGATATAAAGGGCAGGAAGTTAAAGAACACCTCATTCAGATAGAAAGTCGGCCCATCCGAAACTGTTGGCCCAGGAATGAATGGTCCATCATTCACCAGTTCAAAGTTGTCAGTTGCCGAAGCATTGGCATCCACTTCCATGGTTACATTGTAGATGCTGGCCTGCGAACCCAGTGTGGAGATGTAGAAGGTAGCTCTACCATTCCCATCTGTCATCACTGTGCCCAAAAAGTTACCATCTACATAGACGTTGGCCGGGCTGTTGGGCGGATAGTTGCTGCCCGTTGCCGTAAAGGTGCTGGCCGGACGGCCGATTTCCGGATCAACAGTCAACTCTGGCGCATAGATTCCGGCAAACTGTTCCCAGCCTAAAGCCGTCTGCGGCAGCTCAATGTAGGGGATTAGGGCCAATCCCGACATCAGAATGAGCGCAGCAATAAGCACTCGGGACAATATTTCTCGATTCGTTTTCATAAACTATCTCCTTATGTAATGAATGTTTAGGGTTGCAATTGATAAAGCGGGCCCACTTTCTCAACGCGCATCGTTTGTAGGAAGTACAAGGGGGGGTTATTGATGTAAATGGGACGATGACCCGCTTCCTTTTCGATGAGGGCCATCATATTTTCGCCATTTATAAGAAAACGGCTGATGGCCAGTACATCTGGTCGCTGCCCTTCGACCAGTTGTAGGTATTGGATGCCTGGGATGGTTTCCCACCAGCCAAAAATAATGGCATTGGGTTCTACCAGGCTCAGTATTTCTTCACTCTGCTCGCGGGTGCTCCAGTCGTCAGACAGGTCTACCAACCGCCAGTTCCAACCGGCCGCCAGCAAGACAGCGCCTAACATGACTGTTACCAACAACCGATACGGCCGTTGCCGTGAGCCAGTGACAGTCGGATTCAACCCTTGCGGCTGAATCCATTGCAGCAGCGTGTGGTAGCCCAAACCCAACCAGACGGCCCACACCAAATAGGTGGGGAGAAACATGGTGTTTTTGTCTACCACACGATAGTTAATATAGAAGAGGGCGTTGGCTAAAAAGATGAGGAGCAGCATACCGCCGCTGCGCCAATCGCGCCGCAAAGCCACAAATGCGCCCAACAAACCCGGCCCCACGCCGATGGCGAAGAAGGATTGCCACAACTGTACGCCGTAATTGGCAAATTCAGGCCATAACTCATTTAGCTTGTAGCCAAACATCTGCCCGGCAAAGGTGCGCCCGGTGATGAGCCAGAGAACACCATCTACGGTTTTTAAGTTGACGGAGTGAAAAGTGCCTGCGGCATCATATTCACCCGCATAGTTGAAGGCTGGGTTGTGGCTGTACTGCCAGGGCAGGTAGAGGAAGATGGCGGCTCCGGCCACCAGCCCCAGGGTGATGGTGAGCCAGGTAGACGGCCGTTTCACACTCCCCGGCGCCACCACCAGCACATACCACACACAACCAGGCACTAACAAAACGGTAGCCGCATGGTTGCCCATGCTCAAAGCCATCAAAAAAACAGGCCACACCAGCCGCCGCAGGCTGGGCGCTTCGCCCCAGCGCAGCAGGGTGAGGATGACACCGGCCATGAGGGCGGTGTGCAGGGTGTAGACTTCGGCGATGAGCGATAAGGCCCAGAAATAGGGAACGGCCGTTAACAGCCCCAACGCCCCCACCCGCGCCCACACAGTCACGCGCAAACGGCGCAAAATGTACTCGGCCAACAAAATGGTGCTGGCTCCACAAACGGCCGATAACAGATTCAGCCGATAGCCCATATCCCCCACCGGCACCAGGTTGATCCAGATGCGGCCCAGAGCCAGGTAAAGGGGGTAGCCGGTGGCCCGAATGATGCCGTTGCTGGCAACGGCCGTTGTCAACTCCGCACTATCCAAATTATAGATCGTCGGCGCCAGCGTCAGCAGATACACAAACAGAGGCAAAACAAACGCCCCCACCGCCAGCCAATCCACACGCCTTTGGGCAAACCAAACAACAGCCTGCCCCATCCGTAAGAGCTTCTGCCAGCCAAAATAAGACTCAGATTGTGTAGAGAGATCCATAATAAAAACACCTAAATTGAAGAGCTAAATCGCAGAGCCAGCAAGCGACCCCACCTCTATAGTGACAATACCCCAATAAAAGTAACGGGTTGATTGTCAATCGTTTGAAAAGTGATCCCCAAACCAAAAAAGTAACGGGGCAATTTCCAATTCACTTGTAACCACTAACCCTCCGGGAGGTTTCAGTCAGGACACTCGCCCCTAAAATAAACCTCCCAGGGGGAGAATCCCAGAGAGGCTTAGTAGTTACTTTCACATTCTAAAAAACAAGAAAACCAATAGTAAGGGTAATGGGTCGGCAAACGATCAGACCAAAGTCGGAAAAGCTGTTAGACCATCCTCTATACCCTCCTCGACATAAAGCTACTATAATGATCACAACTGCATCGGCTCAGGAGATCATCATGTTTGCGTTCACCAAATTCAGCCTCGCCCGCCAATACATGCTAGTCAGTTTCCTCGTCATGGTTGGGGGCATGGTCGTCATTGGCCTGTGGGTCAGCAAAGAAATCGAAATGGGCGTCATCAACCGCACAGCGGCCGTTACCGCCCTCTACGTAGACAGCTACATTTCCCCCTACGTTCAGCCCGCCGCCACCAAGAATGAATTACCCCCAGCCGATGTCCAATTTTTCGACAGACTAATGGCCGAGACAGCCCTCGGCCAGCAAATTCTCTCCCTCAAAGTATGGATTCCCAACGGCACAATCATCTACAGCACCAGCCCAGAACTCCAGGGCTTACGATATGAATTAGAAGATGGGTTACTGGACGCATTTGCCGGCAAGGTGCATACCGAATTAAGCGAACTAGACCGAGAAGAGCATGTTTTGGAACGTCAGGTGGCCGATAGATTGATTGAAACATATGCCCCAGTGCGGGCAGCGGGCAGCGATGAAGTCATTGCTGTCATGGAATTCTACCAAACCACCGCCGGGTTACAGACGGAAATCGAACAGGCGCAATATCGCAGTTGGATGCTGGTGGGCGGCGTGATGCTGATCGTCTATTTACTTTTGTCGGGCATCGTGGGGCGCGCCAGCCACATGATCTTAGCCCAGCAGGCCGATCTGCAAGATCATGTTACGCAATTAAACAAGCTGTTGGCCCAAAACGACACCCTGCACAAGCGCGTTCGTCGGGCGGCCGCCCGCACCACTGCTTTGAATGAACAATTTTTGCGCCGCATTTCGGCCGATTTACATGATGGCCCAGCCCAAGACCTGGCTTTGGCCCTGCTGCGCTTTGACCCGCTGCAAGAGACCTGCCTGACCAATGCAGCCACAGAGAAGGAGAGCATAACGGCCGATTTCCGCACCATCCACACCGCCATCGAATCCGCCCTCAAAGAACTGCGTGTCATCTCCGCCGGTCTGCGCCTGCCCGAAATAGAAACCGCCTCGCCCGCCGACACCATCCGCCGCGCCATCCGCGACTATGAGCAGAAAACACAGCGCACCGTCACCACCACCATTGACCCCTTGCCCCCCGCCACAACCCTGCCCGTCAAAATCACCTTATACCGCGTCATCAAAGAAGCCCTGGCTAACGGCTATCGGCACAGTTCGGCCCAAAAACAACACATTGCAGCCTCCACCCAATATGACAATCTTTTTGTCGAAATCAGTGACAGCGGCAGTGGTTTTGATACCCAGGCCCCGCTCACCAGCGGGCATTTGGGGTTAGCCACCATGCGTGAACGGGTTGAGGTGCTGGGCGGCCGTTTTGCGGTGCAAAGCCAACCCGGCAGCGGCACAACCATTCGTGCCGAAATTCCCCTGCAAATCCCTGAGGTGAATTATGAGTGAGTCTATCCGTGTCCTGATTGCCGACGATCACCCCCTCTTCCGCGAAGGGGTGGCCCAATCGCTAGCCAATGAAGCCGACCTGGTGGTAATCGGCCAGGCCAAAAGCGGCGAAGAAGCCTATGAGATGGCGGGCGACCTGATGCCCGATGTGCTGCTGCTGGACATTACCATGCCCGGTGCGGGCGGTCTGGCCGCCGCCGCCAAAATCGCCTCCGCTTGGCCCATTATTCACATCATCATGCTCACAGTGTCTGAAGATCAGGACAACCTGTTGAAGGCGATGAAGGCGGGCGCACGGGGCTATATCCTGAAAGGCGTTTCGGCGAAGGATTTAGCCAACGCCGTGCGCACCGTCGCCAACGGCGGGGCCTATATTTCGCCCTCTCTGGCGGGCAATATTTTGTTTGAAATGGTGCATGATGAACCAGAAGATGCCATCAACCAGTTGACGGATCGGGAACAGGAGATTTTGCGGCTGGTAGCTCAGGGGCTAACGAATCGGGAAATTGGAGAGACTTTACATCTGGCAGAGAAGACGATCAAGCATTACATGACGAATGTTTTGCAAAAGTTGCAGGTTCGCAGCCGGGTGGAGGCGGCGCTGTTGGCGCAAAAACGGGGTTTGGGTGGAGGAACGGCCGTCTAGCCCCCCGCCCTCATTGTCAATAAAAGCAAAACGGCCGTTCCCCCACCAGACAAAATGGGGGAACGGCCGTTTTCCATCACTTTCCACTACATCTGCTGCCGCTTCATCTGCTCCATCCGATACATCCTCGCTGGCCGCACCAGACGCATATAAACCAAAATTGGTGTCGTCACCACTCCCAGTACAAAAGCTGCCAATACCAATAAAACCACCAAACCCAATGAGACACTCATCACGACTACCTCTACATCTCAATCAACTTTTGCTCGCATCACTATATAACAAATCAATGCGAAAGGGCTTATAAAACCCAAAAAGAAGACCACTACAACCAAAATCATTAACGTACTAAAAGAGATAAACATAAAACTTCCTACAAACGAATGCAATCTACAAAAATGGATACAGCTCTTATTGAACAGTTGTTTGCGGAAAACCCCCGATACTGCTGGAAGGTCAAGCCCATCATAAATGACAGAACTCACAAAAAATGTAAATTACAACTACAACAGCCTGTTCTTTGGTCAACTTGCAGCGGGGTTTGCAGCCATGCCCTTCCAGAATAAAGCAAAAGAAACAATCACCACATGAATGCCAGGTAAAACCATTGTGAAGGAGTCGTAAAAGCTAAAATGCTGTTATAATCCCCTCACTCTCATTTTATTTAGGCGAGATTTATGAACTTCAAATTGGAAGCGGAAAAGCTTTTTGACGAAATGGTCGCCACCCGGCGCGACTTTCATCGTCATCCAGAATTAGGTTTTCAAGAGACCCGAACATCGGGCATTGTGGCCGAAAAATTAACCGAATTGGGACTGGAAGTACAGCGCGGCATCGCCAAGACGGGCGTGGTCGGGCTGCTAGAGGGCAAAAAGCCCGGCCCCACCCTCCTGCTGCGCTTTGACATGGATGCCTTACCCATCCACGAGGAAACGGGGCTGGAATTTGCCTCGCAAAACCCCGGCGTAATGCACGCCTGTGGGCACGATGGGCACACCACCATGGGGCTGGCCCTGGCCAAGATTTTGTCCCAGTATCAAAACGAAATGGCCGGAACCATTAAGTTTGTCTTTCAGCCCGCAGAAGAAGGGCTGGGTGGAGCCTTTGCCATGATTGCCGATGGTGTGCTGGAGAACCCTCGGCCTGACGTGGCTTTTGCCATGCACCTGTGGAATGCGGCCCCCTATGGCAAAGTGCGGGCCACCGTTGGCCCCAGCATGGCCTCATCCAGCGTCTTTGAAATCACGGTGCAGGGTAAAGGTGGGCATGGGGCCGCCCCGCATATGGCGAAAGACCCCATTCTGGCCTCGGCCCATATTGTCACCGCCCTGCAAAGCATTGTTAGCCGCAACGTAGACCCGCAAGAAAGTGTGGTGGTTTCCATTGGGCAGTTCACCGCAGGCACTACATTTAACGTGATACCGGATCGGGTTTTGCTCAAAGGCACTGTGCGCAGCTACAAAACAGAGCTGCACCGACAGGCTTATCGCCGTATTTTGAGCATGGCCAAGCAGATGGCGGTGGCGTTTGATTGTGAAGCCAAGATGGAGACGATTGTGATGGTGGCGGCGGTGAATAATGCCGAAGCGCCAACGGCCGTTGTCCGCCAGGCCGCCATCAAAGTTGTGGGCGAAGAAAACCTGGACGAGCGCCGCACGATGGCCTCCGAAGACATGGGTTATATCCTCGAAGAGATACCGGGCTGCTACTTCTTCGTCGGCACAGGCTACGACCATAGCTACCCCCACCACCACCCCAAATTCGACTTCGACGAACGGGCTATGGTCACAGGCGTTACCCTAATGGCCGAAACCGTCGCCAGCTACGTCTTCAACCACGTGGCGGCAACTTCTCAATCTTAATCGCCTATGTCCGCCTCTCCCCTCTCTCCTCTCTCCTCTCTCCGCACCGTTGTCTTGGCCGGCGGTGTCGGCGGAGCCAAACTGGCCGACGGCCTGCGCCGGATTTTGCCACCAGAGCAGCTCACCATTATTGTGAACACGGGTGATGACTTTCAACATTTGGGGCTGACCATTTGCCCCGATATGGACACAGTGATGCACACGCTGGCAGGGGTTGCTAACACGGAAACGGGCTGGGGGCGTGCTGGTGAATCGTGGCGAGTGATGGAAGCAGTCGGCCGTTTGGCTGGCCCCGACTGGTTTCGTCTGGGTGATTTAGATTTAGCCACACATCTGACGCGGACGCATCTGTTAAATGAAGGGATGTCGTTAACGGCCGTTACCCAGCACCTCTGCCACCAATTCGGCATCCAACACCCCATCCTACCCATGACCAACCAGCCCGCCCCCACCCTCATCGAAACCGAAGCAGGCATCCTCCCCTTCCAAACCTGGTTCGTCAAAGAACGGTGGCAGCCCGTCATCAAAAAAATCCACCTGCCCGAAGATGTCCGCGCCTCCCTGCCAGTGATGCAAGCCCTCGAAAAAGCCGATGTCGTCATCATCGCCCCTTCCAACCCCTTCGTCAGCGTCGCCCCTATTTTGAACGTCTATCCCATTGAATCTATGCTCATGGATTTACCCAAAGCGGTCATCGCCGTCACGCCCATCATCGGCGGGGCCGCCGTGAAGGGGCCAGCGGCCAAGATGATGCAGGAGATGGGGCTGGCGGTGTCGGCAACGGCCGTTGCCCACCATTACGGCGAACTCATAGACGGCTTCATCTACGACGAACAGGACGCAGGCACCTTCCCCCCAACCGAATTCGCCACCCTCGGCGTCAACACCTTCATGCAAAACAACGATGACCGCATCCGTCTGGCGCAAGATGTGCTGCAATTTGCCCAAGAGTTGGTGTAATGGGGTTTATTAGTATAGTGGTGTATTTAGCAGTTAAACCACTACACCAATAAACCCATACCCCCCATGACCATCTGGGCCATCATCCCCGTCAAACCCCTCGCGCAAAGCAAAACCCGCCTGGCACATCTGCTCTCCGCCCACGAACGAGCGGGGTTGATGCGCCGTTTTCTGCAAAACGCGCTGCTTACGCTCAACTGTGTACCGGCAATCGGCCGTATTTTAGTCATTAGCAGTGATGCCGCCGTGCTGGCCCTGGCCCGCCAACATGGGGCCATGACGATTATTGAGCAGGAAGCGCGGGGGTTGAATACGGCCGTTACCCAAGCCGCCCACTACGCCCAACAGCATCAGGCCGAAGGTTTGCTCATTTTGCCCGCCGATTTGCCCTTCATGCAAACGGCCGATATTAACCACCTGCTCACCGTCGTGGCCCAAAATACCCTCCCCATCCTCGCCATCTGCACCGACAGCCGCGAAGACGGCACCAACGCCCTACTCCTCGCCCCGCCCACCCACTTCACCTTCCACTACGGCCAGGGCAGCTTCCACCAGCACCTCCAGGAAGCCGCTCGTCTGGGCTACACCCCCCACATCGTCACCACCCCTGGCCTCCAATTCGATCTGGACACCGAAGCCGATTGGCACGCGTACCGCAGCAGAACCTTTGCCTAGTCGTTTGCCAATAACTTCGCAATTTAGCTGGAGACTAGAGATTGGGTTCTAACGGCCGTCCATGCTAAAATGCCCCATTCACGGAGTACAACCATGTTATTTGCCCATCACTTAGTCGTCATACGCGGCGGCGGCGACCTGGCTACAGGCGTAGCCTACCGTCTGCATCAGGCAGGCTTCCCCCTCATCGTGCTAGAACTGGCACGGCCGTTTGTAGTACGGCGGCGCGTAGCCGTGGCCACAGCCGTTCTGCAAAACAACATCACCATCGAAACCCTCCACGCCCAACTCGCCCCCACCCCCGCCCAAGCCCTGCATATGGCCCAAACCACCTCCACCATCCCCGTCCTCATTGCCCCTCATCTCTCCCCCCTCACCCCTCCCCTCTCCCCCACCATCCTCATAGATGCCCGCATGGCTAAACGCAATATAGATACCACCCTCACCCAGGCCCCCCTCGTCATCGCCCTCGGCCCCGGCTTCACCGCCGGTGAAGATTGCCACGCCGTCATCGAGACAATGCGCGGGCACACCTTGGGGCGGGTCATCTGGCAGGGAACGGCCGTTGCCAACACCGGCACACCCGGCATCGTTGCCGGCAAAGGTGCCGAGCGGGTGCTGCGTGCGCCGGTGGCCGGAGTAGTGAATTGGAGATTGGAGATTGGAGACTTCGTAGAAACAGGACAAATCATTGGTGATGTGGCCGGAGAAGTGGTTACTGCCCCCTTTGCCGGGGTGCTGCGGGGACTCATTGCGCCCGGAACGGCCGTTCCCGCTGGCCTCAAAATTGGTGACCTCGATGCCCGCGCCGATGTCCACGCCTGCTTTACCATCTCCGACAAAGCCCTCGCCATTGGCGGCGGTGTCCTCGAAGCCATCCTCACCCACCTCAATCGTCAATTGACAAGTGACGATTGAGAATTGTCAATTTATGAAAAACGTAACCCTCAAATTCATCAACACCCTCTTCTTCTTACTCGGCCTCATCTACGTCGGCGGCAGCCTCTTCTTCGCCAACGTCCTCATCAACCGCGACACCCAAACCCTGGCCGATTCCCAGCAGCGCATGGCCGATTTGGACTACCACGCCGCCGCTCTACCCAAGCCCGAAGCCATCAGCATCGAGGCCGGAACCGTCACCCTGTCTGGCTTCTTTTATGACAACGACAAGAACGGCCGTTGCGCCGTCCTCCTCCTGCACGGCTACACCAACACCCGCTACAGCATCCTCCCCTACGCCCCCCTCTTTTGGGATCGTGGCTGCGATTTACTCACCTACGACGCACGCGGACACGGCGAAAGCACCGATGCCTACCACACCTACGGCTATCACGAAAAACTTGATGGTCAGGCCGCTTATGAATGGCTCCTCACCCAAACAGGGCTGCCCGAGGCCAGCGTCGGCATCTTGGGCGTCTCCTATGGCGCATCCACCGCCTTACAGATGGTGCCACTGCTGCCCGAGGCCGCCTTCGTCATCGCCGACTCGCCCTACCAGGATTTACGCACCATTGTGGCCCACCAGGCAGTAGAGCAGTTTGGCGCATGGACACGGCCGTTTGTCCCTGGAGCCTTCTTCATCGCCGAACTCCGCGCCAATTTTGATGCCGATGACGTTTCGCCCCAAGACGCTGTCGCCGGAGCCACCACTCCCATCCTCCTCATCCACGCCCAAGCCGACACCTTCACCCCCCCCTCCCATTCCCAAACCATCTACGCCCGCAGCAACCCTGCCACCACCGAACTGCACCTCACCGCCTACGGCACATCTCACGGCCGTTCTATTCTGGATGATTATGAGTCTTACAAAGGGCTGGTGGATGCCTTTTTAGCTGATAAAGTACCTGGATTTGGTATTGGCGATTAGAGACTTGGGATCGGAGACTGGAGACTGAGTGTTTCAATCTCCAGTCTCCAGTCTCCCTCCCCCATATGAACACATCCCCCCTCCTCACCGCTTTCGACATCGGTAAGCAACCTGAACTCATCGCCATTGTCGGCGGCGGCGGCAAAACGAGTTTGATGTTTGCCCTGGCCAAAGCCCTGCCAGGGAATGTGATCATCACCACCACGACACGGATTTTCGCGGCACAGATGAAGCTGGCAACGGCCGTTTGCACCACCAGCGATCTCTCCCAACTCGGTCAACATCTAACCCAACACGGCTCCTGCCTCGTCATCGGCGACGTACAGGGTGACAAAGCCGTCGGCGTAGACCCCGCTCTGCCCGGCCAACTCCTGGCCCGCCTCGACGTAGACTTCGTCATCGTCGAGGCCGACGGCTCTCGAATGCGTCCCATCAAAGCCCCCGCCGCCCACGAACCCGTCATCCCCCCCGATGCCACCCTCGTCATCCCCGTCATCGGCATAGACGCCCTCGATGGCCCCATAGAAAAAGTGGCCCATCGGCCAGAGTTAGTACGGTCAGTGATTGGTGAACTGTATTCAGTAAGCGGTGATCGGTTAACGGCGGCAGATGTGGCCGCATTGTTGGTGCATCCCGCAGGCGGCATGAAAAATGTGCCTGAAAGAGCGCGGGTCATCCCCCTCATCAACAAAGTAGAAACCGAAAGCCATCTCCAAACCGCCCGCCAAATCGCCCACCATTCTCTAGTCCCCAGTCCCCAGTCTCTAGTCTCCATAAGCGCAGCGACACACTCCCCTATCTCCCACATCGTCCTCGGCGCCATTAAAACCCCACAACCCATCCGCGAAGTGCAGCGGCGGGTAACGGCCGTTATCCTTGCCGCCGGTGAAGCCAAACGCATGGGCCAGATGAAACAGCTTCTCGCCTGGGGCGATACCACTGTCTTGGGGCAAACCATTCGTCAAGCAAAACAGTCATTGGCTCATGATGTCTGGGTCGTGTCCGGCCATCGCGCCCAAGAAGTCGAGGCCATCGCCCAACAAGAGGGTGCTTACGTGCGGCGCAATATACAATACGCATCCGGCGAAATGTTGTCATCCCTGCAAACGGCCGTTGCCCAACTCCCACCCCACACCGCCGCCGTCCTCGTCATGCTCGCCGACCAGCCCATGATCGAACCCGACACGCTCAACCAACTACTCATCGCCTTTTGGCAGGGCCAGGGCGAGCTAATAGCCCCTGTTTTTGCGGGCAAACGCGGCAACCCCGTGCTCATCGGCCGCGCCCACTTCGCCCAACTGCTCTCCCTCCCCATCGGCGATGCCCCGCGCACCCTCCTGCAAAAACACCCCGTCCACCTCGTCCCCGTCCCCACCGACTCCATCGTGCGCGACCTGGACAGCCCCGAAGATTATGAGCGGGAGCAGATGAGCAGGGGAGCAGGGGAGAAATCGTAAATCGTCAATCGCAAATCGTAAATCACTATGCCCCGAATTCAAGAACTCAACATTTTGCCCAACCAACTTCCTCGCGGTCAATGGAACGCCATCACCGACGTAGCTGGCGTAAAAGTCGGCCACTACACCCTCATAGCGGGCGACGGCGAGTGGCAGCCCGGTAACGGCCCCTTCCGCACCGGCGTAACGGTGATTTTGCCGCACAGTGGCAATTTGTACGCGCAGAAAGTGGTAACGGCCGTTGACACCATCAACGGCTTTGGCAAAGTAACCGGTTTCGAGCAGGTGCGCGAACTCGGCCACAGTGAAACCCCCATCGCCCTCACCGGCACCCTCAACGTCCCCCGCGTGGCCGATGCCCTCATGACGCTGGCGATTGAGCAAAATCCCCACATCGGCGTGGGGTTTGCCGAGACCGGGCGCAAAGGCTACGCCAGCGTCAACCCCCTCGTCGGCGAAACCAGCGACGGCTTCCTCAGCGACATCCAGGCCCGCCCCATCGGCCTGCCCGAAGTGCGGGCGGCAATGGCCGCTGCCCAAAGCGGGCCAGTGGCCGAAGGCGTGGTGGGCGCGGGTACGGGGACGAGTTGTTATGGCTGGAAAGGGGGCATTGGCACGGCCAGCCGCATCCTGCCAGAGAGCGCAGGCGGCTTCACTATCGGCGCGTTGGTGCAGAGCAACTTTGGCAGCCCGCGAGAACTAACCATTGCCGGTGTGCCCATCGGCCACCATTTGCAGCCACCAGTCCACAAACCCCGCCCCGAAGATGGCTCGATCATGATCATTTTGGCGACGGATGCGCCGCTGGACAGCCGCCAATTGGGGCGACTGTGCCGCCGCGCTGCTTTTGGCCTGGCGCGGACGGGCAGCACCTGTCAGGGTGGCAGCGGCGATTTTGTGATTGGCTTTAGCACGGGGTATTGGGTGGCGGAACGGCCGTCTACTCTCCTCACCTCCCGCCCCGCCCTCGATGAACAGCCCATCATGAGCCACCTGGCCCTGGCCGTCATCGAATCAGTCGGGGAAGCCATCTACAACAGCCTGCTCATGGCCCACACCGTTGTCGGGCGCGACGGCAACACCCGCTACGGCCTACCGGCGGATGAGGTTATGGCCTTGTGCCGTCGTTTGCGGCCCTAAAACAGGTGCGGGTTGGCAGCGACCCAATTGTAAAGGTCGCGGATGCCAGCCTCAGGCGAAATGGTGGGCTGCCAGCCGAGTTTGTCGGCCGCTTTTTGGATGTCGGCGACGAAGACGCGCTGGTCGCCAGGCCGCCATTCTTTGTGGATGACGGCGATTTCTTCTTCGAGCAGGCTCTCTAAAATGGGTTTGAATTCGGCCCAGATGGAGATGGTGTTGGCGGGGCCGCCGCCGAGATTAAGAGCGGTGCCGCTGAGTTCGCCGATTTTGCTGATGCCCAGTTGGTAGGCGCGGATGAGGTCGTCTACGTGCAGTACGTCGCGCACTTGTTTGCCATCACCGAAGATGGTGATCGGCCGTTTCTTCACCGCCGCGATAATGAAATGAGCCAGCCAGCCCTGGTCCTCAATGCCAAACTGTCTGGTGCCGTAGATACACGACTGCCGCAGCACAAGCGTTTTTAGCCCATAAATGCGGGCGTAATCAATGGTGTACTGGTCGCCTGTGCCTTTGGAACAGCCGTAGGGGGAGTGGAAGTCGAGCGGGTAGCTTTCGGGGATACCCATCGGATAATCGGCGTAGGTGTAGCGCGTGGGCTGTTCGATGAAGCCGACCTCCTCCATGCCCCCGTAGACTTTGTTGGTGGAGGCATAGAGAACGGCCGTTTCGGGGCAAACATTCCGCACTGCTTCCAACACATTAAACGATCCCACCGCATTAATCTCAAAATCATCGCGGGGATTTTGCACGGAAGTGGTAACGGCCACTTGCCCTGCCAGATGCAGTACCGCATCCAGCGAACTGTCCATAACCTTTGTCAGTGCCTCATAGTCGCGGATGTCACCGCGCACAAAGTGGAAGCGTTCTCGACCATAGCGTTCATGCAGCCATTCCAGGTTAGCGGGGCCGCCAGCCCGCGAGAGATTGTCGAAGATGATGACGGTGTGCCCTTGTTGTAGAAAAGCATTGGCACTGTTGCAGCCGATAAAACCTGCACCGCCGGTAATGAAGATTTTCATGAATGTCCTCGTTATAAATGGTGATTGGAGACTGGAGATTGGGGACTAGAGATTAAGTGCTTATGGTCTCCAGTCTCTAGTCTCTTGCAATGAGTATACACTCTCACAGGCGTTCAGCCTCACTTTGCAGGCGGGTGAGGAGGGCGTGGGTGCGTTGGCGGAGAGCGGGAAGGGGCAGAACGGCCGTCATCACCAGGGCCGTTTCGCCGTCTCGATAATATTTCGGCCGTTCATAACCCACTGTGAAGCCATATTTTTGATAGAGCCTTTGCGCGGCTGTGTTGCTGGCGCGGACTTCCAAATTAGCCAGGGTAAGCGGCTGCGGCTCTGTCATGCTGAACATATTCAGCAGCAGCAGTTCGCCCAGGCCGCGCCGCCGCCAATCGGGGTGAATGGCAATGATGATGACGTGCAGTTCATCGGCAATGAGCCAGAAGCCACTGTAGCCGATAACGGCCGTTTCGCCGACCGTCAACACCTGATAATGGGCCAGACTGTTGTTTGTTAGCTCATGTTCAAACATCCCCTTCTTGGTGGGCGTGGGCAAAGACACCTTCTCAATGGCGCGTACTGCTGGCACATCGCTTAACTGCATGGGGCGGAGGTGGTAGGGGTGGGGCGGAATGAGCATGGGGTGGATGGCGGGTGGCAGGTGGCAAGTGTTCAACCTGCCACCCGCTACTTGCTACTTATGCTTTGCTGCCATCCGGGTTGCGCAAGTAGATGGGGGACAGGGTGCTGGCGTTGTCGGTTTTGTTTTTGCGCAGGCGCTGCCAGCCGATTTCGGCGAGGTAGCCAGCGCGGCGGGTGGCGGCGGCGGCGGGAACGACTTGATGGCCGGCTTTGCGGATGAGTTTGGCGGCATCGGCCGTTATTTCACCCGTAGCCACAGTGGGGCGGTTTAGCTGGGCCAGCAGTTCGGGCCAGGCTTCAATGACCGGCTCGTTGTGGGCCTGCCAGCCGTGCCGACTGTGCCAGCGATAGATGGCGGCGCAGACGCGGCTGCGACCGGCTTCGGCGGCGATCAGCAGTTGCGCTTCGTAGGGGCCAGTGGCAGCGGCCAAAATGTCCAGCGTGGACACGCCGATGAGGGGGGTGCGGTTGGCGAGGGCCATGCCTTTGGCGGCGGCCAGACCGACGCGCAAACCGGTGTAGGAACCGGGGCCAATGGCTACGGCGATGGCTTTGAGATCAACGGCCGTTATCCCCTCCCGCTTTAACATCTCCCCAATCGCGGGCATCAGTTCAACCGTCTGTGTTTGGAATGAACGCCAACCCTGTTCTGCTAAAACGGCCGTGCCATCGTGCAAAGCCAGGCCCAGCCAACGGGTTGCGGTGTCAATTGCTAAAATCATAGTAGAGATTGGAGACTGGAGACTGGAGACTGGGGATTAGCCAGTCTCCAGTCTCCGAATCCCCTTATACGCCAAACGCGTTTTTCTTAAACTCCTTCAAAAGTTCGGTGGAGCGTGGGCCTTGTGCTTCCAGGCGCAGTGAGCGGCGGGTTTGGCTGATATAGGTCAGGGTAATCCACAGGCGGTCGGCGGGCAGCCAGGCGGCAACCTGTTCCGGCCACTCGATCATAACGGGGCCGTGCCCATCCAGCACATCTTCCAGACCGACGGTTTCGATGTCGGCTTCGCTTTGCAAGCGGTAACAGTCTAGGTGGTAGAGAATACGGCCGTCTTTTGACCGCGCATACTCATGAATCAAGGTAAACGTGGGACTCGTGACACGAGCCGTCGTACCCCACCCGCGCCCAATCCCGCGTGCCAATGCTGTTTTACCAGCGCCCAATTCACCAGATAAGCACAACACATCCTGCCTATCGAGCAGTTCACCCAGGCGCACGCCCAGGCGCACCGTCTGCTCAACGCTGTTACTGGTAAAATCAACCGTCCATTCCTTTAGAATTGCCATCTTATTCCCAGAGCATACCCGTAAGAGGTATTGTTACAGAAATCCATCAATATTAATTATTGGACAGTGGCGTTTTTTGAGTTTTCCAGAGTAGGGCGATTTTCAAAATCGCCCCACATACCAGAGAGGACTATAAAATTCGCCAGACTCCAGTTAATTATTATACCCTTGACCCCCAATCATGGTATCATTGCGCGAATTGGGATAGAGGAAAAAAAGAACATATGCGTATACTCATCATATCTGACATTCATGCCAACTTAACTGCATTTCAGGCAGTGATGGCCGATGCGGAAGGCCAGTGGGATTTCATCTGGTTTTTAGGCGACTTAATTGGTTATGGTCCCGATCCTAACGAGTGTGTTTCTCTTTTGCGCGAATATGAACACATCGCGCTGTCTGGCAACCATGATTGGGCAGTTTTAGGTAAGTTGGATGCGTCTTCGTTTAACCATGAAGCCCGTGCCGCCATTGATTGGACACGGGCGGCACTGACGGAAGACAGCCGCGCCTATTTGGATGCCCTGCCCACAATGCGGGTGGATGGCCCTTTTACGTTAGCCCATGCCAGCCCTCGCCAACCGGTATGGGAGTATATTTTGGATGCACACACAGCAGCCGTTAATTTTGAATATTTCGACACCAATTATTGCCTGGTGGGTCACACCCATGTGCCCGTCATTTTTGAGCATCAAGATACGAACACCATCCTCTTACACCCGCCCAGCTACGATGTACCTTTCCATCTCAATGCTGCCCGCGTCATCATTAACCCTGGCAGTGTAGGGCAGCCGCGGGATTCAGACCCACGCGCCAGCTATGCTTTGCTGAACACGGATAATATGACTTTCGAGTATCGCCGTGTCATCTATCCTGTGGCCGAGACCCAGGCGCGTATGCGTGAGCATGGGATGCCCACGCGGCTGATCAAACGCCTGGAATATGGCTGGTAAGCGCGGGAACTTTTTTCGCCCCCTTAACGTCTGATAAGTGAATACAATTTAGCAAAAAGATGCGCAGCACTATGGATTGTGTTACGCATCTCACATTTTTGGAGGCAGACTATGTTATCGAGAAAAGTTTTTTGGTTTATTTTGATGGCGGGACTCATACTTGCTGCTTGTAGTTACCGTTCGGCTGATTTTGAAACGGCAGGATCAGCGGCACCGATGGAAGCACCAGCGATGGAAGAAGCTGAGTTTTTCAGAGGTGATATGGACGACTCATTTGTTGGTGGCGAGGATGTTTCGGATTTTGGGGCAACGGCAAACAGTGCTGGATCGGTGGAACAGCAGGCGCAAATTCCCCAGGAGCGGTTGATTATTCGCACGGCCAATCTAAATTTGATTGTGACGGATACGGAAGCGACGATTGGGGCTATTACGGAGATGGTAGAGGCGAATGGTGGCTGGGTGGTGAACAGCAGTCTTTATCAGTATCGGGATGATGCCAAGAGTGGCGACATTACGGTGCGGGTGCCAGTGGCGGGTTTTAACAGTGCCATCACGGCTATTAAGGGGCTGGCGATGGAGGTGACGAGTGAGAGTTCTTCGGGGCAGGATGTGACGGAGGAGTATGTGGATTTGTCGTCTCGTTTGGGCAATTTGGAGGCAACGGCCGATCGCGTGCGCAACTTCCTGGATGAGACGCAAAATGTGGAAGAAGCCCTGGCCGTCAACCAGGAGTTGAGCCGCCTGGAAGGTGAGATTGAGGTCATCAAAGGCCGGATGCAATATTTGAGCCAATCGGCCGGCTTCTCGACCATTACTGTGAATTTAACACCGGATATTGCTACCCAGCCGATTGATACGGAGACCTGGCGGCCTGGCGTGGTGGTGCGGCGCTCTGTGGAGACCTTGGTGGATGCGCTGCAAGGGATTGCTAATTTCCTGATTGAGGTCGTGATTGTCCTGGGGCCGCTGGCACTTATTTTCGGGCTGCCGCTGTGGCTGATTATTCGTTATGCGGTGCGCCGCCGACGACGACGGCAAGCACCGACGGCGACGGAGTAAACAAAAAAAGACCGGCACTGGGGAACAGTGCCGGTCTTTTTGTTTTTGAGAGTTTATGTGGGTTTAGTTGCTGGGGGGGATGCGAATTTCTTGCCCGACTTCCAGGTTGTTGACATCGGTTAAATTGTTATATTCGGCCAGTTCATCTATGGTAAAGCCATAGTTTAAGCCAATGCGATAAAGGTTATCACCAGGCTGGACGATGTGGATTTGTTCGGTGCCGGGGGTTTCGTCGGATGGCTGTTCGGTGGTGGTTTCGTCGCTGGGGGTGGAATCGGCCGTTTCCGCAAAACCGGCATCAGGAATAACAAGCTGCTGGCCCACATCGAGGACATCAGGGTTGGTCAGGTTGTTAGCCGCCATCAGGTCTTCCACAGTAATGTTGTAAATGAAGGCAATTTGCCCCAGTGTGTCGCCAGCACGAACTACATAAACGCCATCCTCCAGAGGGGGTGCTTCGGCAGTAGGTTCGTCTGTCGTTGTTTCCGTCTCGGTAGTTTCTGGCTCGGTGGTCTCGCCTTCGGCAGCAGGCTGCGTGTCCGTAGTTGTTTCGGTGGTCGTTTCGGGCGAAGTGGCATCTGGTGATTCCGTAGATTCTGTGGGTGTTACATTTGTTTCTGGTGCCGGGTAGCTCTCATCAGTACGGGGGATGATTTCGGTGCTGTTGTTTTCAGCGGGCACTGGTACTTCCCCCGCCGGGGCGGGACGCTCGCAAGCGACCAGCAGCAAAGTACAGATAAGAGCTAACAAGATGAAGCGGATTGATTTCATGGAAGTTCTCCTTGCTTGTGAAGATTGGCAAGATTTGGACACCAATCTCCTCTCTTTTTGCCTGGAATTAGGGCCAATTCCCTGAAAGAGTTGATCCAGAATTGAAGGAATTTTGGGAATTGGCTTGAGGCTTTTTAGAATATATTGGAGCATTTTTTCGGAAAAGCCTAAGTCAACATAATGTATCATATGGCTATATGAGCGTCAAGGATGGAACTGGTTTGCCTGGAGGCTTGGGCTATAATTTTGCGTGATGTTGAAGACAAGGCAGCGTAGTGTTGGCATTAATGCCCATTTATTGTCGGGCGAAGCGGGCTATCGGCAGGCGGGTATTCACCAGTATATTAGCCAGGTTTTGCGCCATTTGCCCAGGGAAGAGGGGCGGTTACGTTATACGGTTTTTACACAACACGGCCGTTTTCTGCAACGCCCTGATCTGATAACTGTGCCCAGCCGGTGGCCGACGGAGCGGCCGCTGGTGCGTATTGCCTGGGAGCAGTTGGTTTGGCCCTGGCTGGCACAGCGGCACGGCCTGGACTTGCTGCACAGTATGGCTTTTGTTACGCCGTTGTTGGCTTTGCGGCCGACGGTGGTGACGGTTTATGATTTGAGTTTTATGTATTATCCTGAGAGTTTTCCACGGGGGCAGCGGCTTTATTTGCGCAGCCAAACGGCGCGTTCGGTGCGGGCGGCGCGGCGGGTGATCACCATTTCGGAGAGCGGGCGGCAGGATGTACATCGCTTTTTTGGGGTGCCGTTGGCGCAGATTGATGTGGTGAGGCCGGGAGTGGGGGAGGAATATCGGCCGTTTCCGCCCCAAACCGTCGCCCAATTTCGCCAGCAAAAGGGGCTGCCAGAACGCTTCATTTTGCACGTAGGCACATTGCAGCCACGCAAGAACATCCCCATTTTGCTGGAAGCCCTGGCGCAACTGCCGCAGCGTGATGTATGCCTGGTGCTGGTGGGCGGCAAGGGCTGGCTGTTTGCTGAGATTTTTGCGCGGGTGGAGGCGTTGGGTTTGCAGGAGCGGGTGATTTTTACGGGCTATGTGCCTGCCGAGGAGCTGCCGCTGTGGTATAACGCGGCGACGGTGCTGGCTTTTCCTTCGCGGTATGAGGGGTTTGGAATGCCGATTGTGGAGGCGATGGCGTGTGGCACGCCGGTGGTGGCGGCGAATGTGTCGTCTATGCCGGAGGCGGTGGGGGAGGCGGGGCTGTTGTTTGCGCCGGATTCGGTGGCGCAGTTGGTGGGGGGGATAACGGCCGTTCTCCAATCCCCCGCACTGGCCCAAGAATTACGCCAAAAAGGCATCCCGCAGGCACAGCAATTTTCATGGGCAGAATCCGGGCGGGAAATGGCGCGGAGTTATCAGCGGGCATTAGGGGAGGCTGGAGATTAGAGACTGGAGATTGGCTCCATTGAGTCTCGATTCTCTCTGAAACAATGAAGAAGCAAACGATTCGCACCATCACAATTGGCACAGACTTGATTTTGATGAATGTGGCCTTTTATCTGGCCTACCTGGCGCGGTATCGGTGGGAATGGCTGCTGCCTGTTACCTTTGATGAACCTTATGTCAACTATTTACCGCAGCAGTTGATTTTGACGGTGCTGCTGCTGCTGACCTTTGCCCAGAGCGGCGTGTGGCGGCGGCGGCGCGGTGAGTTTTGGATTGACGAGATGTCGCGCCTGGTTTATGCGACGGCAGCGGGCATTGCTTTGATGATGGCCGTCACCTTTTTCTTGCAGCCCTCCCCTTTTTCGCGGTTGATGCTGTTTTGGGCGTTGGTGTTTATTGTGCTATGTGTGGGTCTGGCACGATTGGTGCGGCGTTGGGCGTTGGCTTTACTCTATCGCCGAGATAAGCGGGTGGATCGGGTGCTAGTAATTGGGTCGGGTGAGGCCGGGCGCGGCGTGATTCGCACGCTGTTGGCACGGCCAGATTTAGGCTATCGCGCCATTGGCTATCTGGATGATGGCACGGGGGAAAATAATGTGGGCTTGGGCCGGATTCCGCACCTGGGATCGTGTGCTGATCTGGAGATGATTTTGCGGGAGCATACCGATTTACATGCGGTGTTTATTGTGCTGCCTGGGGAGATGAACCAGGAAATCCTGTCGCTGCTGCGCATTTGCCAGAACCACGATGTGCAGGCGCATGTGGTGCCAGATTTGCTGCAATTGAGCCTGAACCGGGTGGAGTTTAACAATATGGCGGGGATTCCCATGTTGAGTGCGCGTGAGGTGGGGATTAGCCGTTGGCAATATCTTTTGAAGCGGCTAATGGATGTGACGATTGTGGTTTTGGGGGGCATTCCGGCTTTATTGGCGATGGGGCTGATTGCGCTGGCGATTAAGCTGGATTCGCCGGGGCCGGTGCTTTATTCGGCGGAACGGGTGGGGCGTAACGGCCGTCGTTTCAAAATGTACAAATTCCGCTCGATGGTGGTGGATGCGGAACGGCAAAAAGAAGCATTGGCTCATTTGAATGAGGCGGACGGGCCGATTTTTAAGATGAAGGATGATCCGCGTTTGACGCGAGTCGGCCGTTTTATTCGCCGCCTCAGTTTGGATGAACTGCCGCAAATTTACAATGTCTTTGTGGGTAATATGAGCCTGGTGGGGCCGCGCCCGCCGCTGCCGGAGGAGGTGGCACAGTACAAACCCTGGCATCAGCAGCGGCTGAGTGTGATTGGGGGGATTACGGGGTTGTGGCAGGTAAGCGGCCGTTCTGACCTCACCTTCGATGAACTGTGCCTGCTCGACATCTACTATATCGAAAACTGGTCTCTGGCTCTCGACATCCGCATCCTCCTGCAAACCATTCCCCACTCGCTTTTTGGTAAAGGGGCTTACTAAAAGAGAGGGGTCGGCGTCACTTCGGCAAGCTCAATGCAGGCTCCACCGTGCCACCAGTTTACCCAGGGCGATGGTCAAGGTGGACAAAACAGTTATCCTACATGCGGTTATTTTGGGGTGGGAACGGCCGTTTGTGGCAAATCGTTGTGGGGGATTCGGCCGAATCGTCAATCGTCAATCGTCAATCGTAAATGGGGTAAACGGCCGTAAACACACAGCCCATACACCCTGCCGCCTACTCCTCATCCGGTACAGCCGGCTGGTCGAGGCGGGTGACTTCGCCGTGAAAGTTGATGATGATGCGGAAGCCTAACATGCCCAGCATGTTGCGGGCTTGTTCGGGAATGCCCTGGGCGATGATCTGTTCCATGTCTATATTGCGCAGTTGGGCATCAAGAGCGGCTTTGGCAAAGATGTCGTCTGTACCCATCATGTTAAGCGCTTGCTCCACAGCCATCTCTTTGTTGTCTTCCAGTTGTTGCAGAAAGAAGCCAAGCACCTGCCGGTCCACGATTTCGGCATCAATGTGGCGCATAAAGCCGTCGTCATCAATCACATAGTTGGCTTCGTGGCCGACAACGGCCGTCCCCACCAACTGCTCATACTCGTCATATACCAATCCTGCAAACATCGCTTGTCTTGCCATCTCAGTCCCCTTGGATTAAAACGTAAAATGTAAGGATTGTTACGTTTACATCTTACGTCTTTCAAATTCTAAATCTTAACATCACCCGCCCATACGAATCATAGTAATAAATCACAACCTGACAACCTTGCCCACTCACCATTTTCTCAGATAGCTGGGACAAGTTTGGGCATTTTTAGGGGCAAAAATTGGCGAATGTGCCACGCCTGGGGCATATTGGTATAATGCGGCCCTTGAGTAGTTACGTCATGACGTAATTGCGTAATTATTGAATGTAAGGAAAACTGAATTGTTTAGACCACTCGACTGGCTGCTTGGCCTGTTTTCACTCGATATTGGCATAGACCTGGGGACAGCAAACACATTGGTCTTCATTCGGGATCGCGGGATTGTCATTAATGAACCCTCGTGGGTGGCGATTAACCGCCGCTCGCGCCAGCCGTTGGCTATTGGGGCGGAGGCGCGGGAGATGGTGGGGCGCACACCGGCGGATATTGTGGCGATACGGCCGTTACGCGATGGCGTTATCTCCGAATTTGAAATCACCGAATCCATGCTCAAATACTTCATAGACAAAGCCCATGAGCAGATGATCGTCCCCTTTCCGCGCCCCCGTGTTGTCGTCGGCATTCCCAGCGGCGTAACCGAAGTCGAAAAGCGGGCGGTTTATGATGCCGCCATCTCCGCCGGAGCCAGAGAAGCCCATCTCATCGAAGAGCCAATGGCCGCGGCCATCGGTTCTGGCCTGCCCGTCAACGAATCACGCGGCAGCATGATTGTGGACATTGGCGGCGGCACGACCGAAGTGGCCGTCTTTGCCATGGGCGGCATCGTCATCAGCCGCTCCATTCGCGTGGCTGGCGATGAAATGGACGAAGACATCATCACCTACGCCCGCAACAAATACAACCTGCTCATCGGTGAACGCATGGCCGAGCGGGTAAAAATTGGCATCGGTTCCGCCTTCCCCCTGCCGGAGGAACGCACGATGACCTTGCGTGGCCGCAACCTGATTACGGGTTTGCCACAGTCCGTTGAGATTAGCAGTATTGAACTGCGTGAAGCGATGTCTCCCTCCATCAACATCATCGTGGACACCGTGCGCGATGCCATTGACGAAACACCGCCAGAACTGATTGCCGACTTGATGGAAGTGGGCATTTGTCTGGCAGGCGGCGGGGCCCAGATTCGCGGTTTGGCGGAACGATTGGAAGATGCAGTGAAGATGCGCGTGTGGGTGGCCGAGGATTCGATGACTTGTGTGGCGCGTGGTGCGGGGCGCGTGTTGGAGAATATTGAAGTTTGGCAGCGGTCACTGGTTGGCCTGCATCGCGGCAGCACACATCATTAAGTAGTCAGTGTTCAGTTGTCAGTAATCAGTAGATAGTGGGCGGTGATGTTTCGGTATGAATGATTTACCGCAGCGGATTCGGTGGGGTATTTTTTTAGTTTTGTTGGGGTTGTCGGTGCTGCTAATGGTTTTAGACAGCACGGGCAATCTTGATAATGCCTTCTCCTTCTTGCAAAACCCTCTCGCTGGACTTTTGGAAATCGCATCAACCCCGGCCACAGCTTTGGCGGAGCGGCTGGCTGGCCCCGCCGACCTGGTGGAAGCGCGGGCAGAAATTGCCCGTTTGCAGGCAGAAAATGATGCGATGGAGCGGGAGTTGGAGCAGTTGCGAGAGATTCAGGGTGAATATCAGATTTTGCTGGATTTGTTTAACCAGGCGCGGGAAACGCCTGATTTGCGGCGGGTAACGGCGACGGTGATCGGCAGTGACACGAGTCTGGCGGTGCGCAGCATTATCATTGATAAGGGGACGAATGATGGGGTGCAGGTGGGGATGCCGGTGGAGGGTACGCGGGGTTTGGTGGGGCAGGTTTTTCGGGTAACGGCCGATTCCGCCCAGGTTGTTCTCATTACCGACAGTGCCAGTTCCATTCCGGCGCGGTTGGGCGATTCGCGGGCAACGGGGCTGCTGCGCGGTGGCGGCTTGGGCGGCTCGATGACGATTGAGTGGATTGATTTGCAGTATCAGGTAGCGGTGGGGGAGGTGGTGATGACTTCGGGCCTGGGGGGCAAGTTTCCGCAGGATATGGTGATTGGCCGGGTGATTGATGTGGAGCGGAGTGAGGCGGAGCTGTTTCAGCAGGCGACGGTGCAGGCGGCGGTTGATTTTGAGGCGCTGGAGATTGTGTTTGTGGTAACGGGGTTTGCGCCGGTGAATACGGATATTTTTGGTTCACCAGTGGATGGGCAGTGAGATGGGGGCAAGTATTTATGTCGCCACTCCTTTTTTGCTGCTGTTGGCGGTGCTGCAAGCGGCCGTTTTGCCGCATTTTCCTGTTTTGGGGTTTGTGCCGCAGCTTTTGTTTTTGGTGGCCCTGGCCTGGGGGGCGCTGCGGGGCGTGAACGAGGGGGTGGTGTGGGCGTTTGTGGCGGGGGTGTGCCAGGATCTGTTTTCGACGATTCCGATGGGCGTGAGTTCGTTGACGTTTATGGTGGCGGTGTTGGCGGCGGTGTTGGCCGCGCAGGTGTTTCCACAGAACCGCTTTTTTTTGCCGCTGCTGCAAGGGGCGGCGGCGACGTTTATCTTTTTGGGGCTGCATTTTATTTTGTTGAATGTGATGGGGTATGGCATTGGGCTGGAAACGGCCGTTTCCCTCCTCCCTCTTATCATCCTGCACAGCGTCCTCATCTTGCCCATCTACTGGCTGCTGGATCGCCTGATCAACGCCTTGCAGCCCCGCCGTGTGCAATTATGAATTAGGAATTATGAATGAGGAGTCAGGTACTCCTTCATCATTCATCCCTCATAATTCCTAATTTTAAGAGAGTCTATTATGTCACGAATGGGATGGGAGCGCATTGAAGACCTGGAGCAGCAGGAACAAGAAGACCCGGGGTTAAGCGGCCGTTTATACTTTCTCCGCCTCGTCTTCATCATCATCCTCGGCCTGCTGCTGTACCGCGTTTTCTACCTGCAACAGACATCGGGTGAAGACCTGCTGGCCCAAGCCGATGAAAACCGCCTGGCCTTTCTGCAAACAGACGCGCCCCGCGGCGTTATCTTTGACCGCAACGGCGCGCCCCTGGCCGTCAATCTTTCCAGCTTCAACGTCACCATCACCCCCGCCTTTCTGCCCCGTGACGAAGGTGAACGCCAGGCTGTTTTTGAGCGTCTCTCTCTGTTGACAGGTGTGCCTGTGACCAATACGGTGCAGCAGCAAACTCTAATCGCCACAGCCAACCCCGAACTGGTCAGCACTTACAGTCGTCTGGCCCAAATCTACAACGCGCCCCTGGGCGAAACGCTGGATCAGGCCGGTGTGGTAGAGCGGCTGCCCGATAGCATTGCCGGCATTGTGCAAGAACAGAGCTTCGCCCAATATCTCCCGGCCGTTATTACTACCGGTGTTCCCATCACGCTGGCCTATCGTATTGAACAGGAAAGCATCTTTTTGCCCGGTGTGCGTGTCATCCCCGAACCACTGCGCGACTATCCCAGCGGGGAATATACTGCCCAGATCATTGGCTTTATGGGGCCAATCCCCAACGAAAATTGGATTGAGGTGCTGGGTTATGAGCGGGATGACCGTGTGGGCTGGGCCGGGTTAGAGTCGTCTATGGAGTTGGAACTTTCTGGCGAAAAGGGGGTGCGCGAGATTGAGCAAGACTGGACAGGGCGGGAAATTCGCCAAATTGGCACGGCGCAGGAATCGGTAGCTGGTTTGAATTTGCACCTGACGCTGGATTTAGAGCTGCAAGAGATGGCTACTCATATTTTGGAACAGGCGTTGCAGCAGCGGCGGGAAACGCCCAATCGGGATGAGGTGACGGGAGCGCAGACGTTTCCAGAGGTGGAGCAAGCGGCCGTTGTGGCCATGAATCCGCAAACGGGCGAAATATTGGCTATGGTCAGTCTGCCCGGTTTTGACAACAACCGTTTTCAGACGGAAGTGCCGGTAGATTATTATCTGGGGTTGGCGCGGAATGATTATCGGCCGTTAGTCAACCACGCCATCAGCAGCGTCTATCCACCTGGTTCCACCTACAAAATTGTCCCCGCGGCTGCTGCCCTGCAAGAAGGTGTCGTCTCCGCCTCGCGCCTGCTCCGCGCCCCCGGCGAAATCACCATCCCCAACCGCTTCGCCCCCAACGACCCGGGCCGTGCCCAAAGCTTTGTCTGCTGGATCAATGCCTCAGGCGGTGAACATGGCTTTATGAACGTCGTCACAGGTCTGGCAAACTCCTGCGACATCTACTTTTACAAGATCACCGGCGGCTTTAACCAAGATGGCGAATTTGTGGATGGGCTGACAGTGGATAGGCTCGTACCCTATGCCGCCCAATTTGGCTTTGGCCGCGTGCAAGGCATCGAACTCCCTCTGGAAAACCCCGGCAACCTGCCCACCCGCGCCTGGAAAGCCCAAACGCAAGGTGAACCCTGGTCAACTGGTGATGATTACAATATGGGTATTGGGCAGGGCTTTATGGCAGCTACACCCATGCAGGTGGCCCAGATGGCGGCCGTTATTGCCAATGGCGGATTCCTCTACCGGCCCTCCATAATTCACCACATGACAGATGAAGATGGCAATGTGGTGATTGTGAATGCCGACAGCCAGATCGTAGCTCGCGCCCATCCCGGCCCAGATGGAGAAACCGTGTTACTAGATGCGAATGGCGACCCCCTGGACGATCCGACTATCAATGTGGAGTTTGATGAAAATGGCAATTACATCTTCCAACCAGAAGTCATTGACTCTGCTGATGTAGACAGGGAGTACCTGGAAGATGTGGCTGAAGGTTTGCGCCTGGTAAACACATTTATAAGCGAGGAAGAGTTTTATACTGGAGCAACATATGTGGAATGGCTGAACCCCTTGGGCGTAACCTCAGCCGGCAAGACGGGAACGGCCGAATATTGTGACAACATCGCCATTGAACGCGGTTGGTGTCGTTTTGAAGACATCATCAATCGCCGCGTTTTGCCCACACACTCCTGGTATGTGGGGTATGCTCCATTTGAAAACCCAGAAATCGTTGTCTCCGTATTCATCTTTAATGGTGGCGAAGGTTCAGCCTGGGCCGCACCTGTGGCCTGCAACGTCATGGCCGCCTATTTTGGCGTTGGGCAGCAATATGCCGAAACAATTGTGGGTGAGGATGGCGAAGTCCTTTCAGAGACCACTGAACGTGCCTGCCCTTCACTCACCTTCAATTTTGATCCAGAGCTTGTGGGAAATTAATTACTGAGCAGCCTGAACACACCAACCAGCCACCCAACCGCCTTTATTGGTGCCATCGGCGGTGACAACATAATAGAAGTTCATGCTAATGGGGTCACCACCAGAAATGGGCTGTAAGGTGCGAACTTCTTGTCCATCTATCAGAACTGAGGTCTGCGCGGGGAAGATGAGTTCATGATTGACGACAGTTGGCCCGCCTCGGCCAGCCAGAACAACATTGCCGCTGCCATCCGTTTTCGCCCCACATTGTCCCCATTGTAAACAAGCAGCACTACAGACAACTTTCCCCTGCCCCCCTTGTTCCAGCAGAACTACATCGCCCGTGCGGTTTGATTGATTATTACCACCCCCACCCAAACAGGCGGTAAAAATGAGTAGAGAAATAAGCAGCCAGAAAACGGGCCAGGTGGAACGCTGTAAATGGATAGGGGTTGTGTGCGTCAGAGTCACAATGCCTCCCGGTGCTGCCTAACGCCAATGCCAGACAGACTTGCCATCTAGAATATCTTGAACTTGCTGCGCGAATGAAGCTGGTTTAATAGGTTTGCCAATAAAACCGTCAAACCCTAATTCGCGCACTTTCCGTACATCCTCATCGAGGGTGCCAGCGGTAACAGCTACAACTTTGGCCTGCTTCAGTTTTTCATGTTGGCGTACAAGCTGCAAGAGATCGTAGCCACTTTCGCCAGGCATATTGATGTCGGCTAAGAAGATATCCACTTGGGGCAGTCGTTCGGCGAAGGCAATGGCGGATGAGACTGTTTTACGAGCATAACATTGGGTAACGCCATCCATACGCAGCAGGTCGAGGGTGATGAGTTGGGCGTTGGGGTCGTCTTCGACAACAATGATAGTGGCTTCTTGTAGGGAAATGCTCATTTGTGGGCGAGTTTATCAGAATGAGCTTTGGATGACAATGGCAGGCTGCGGTTGACAACCCCCTGTATCTATGACATAATGCGCCAATCATTTCCAATTTATTGGCTGCAACAGCCACACTGCTATCTTTATGAAAAGGAGGTGGTGCTATATGGATAGTTATTTATCTAAACGCACCGTAGCGCTACCTCCTCTTCAGAGTAAGTAGCGCTACGGTGCAAAGCAAAGGCTCTATCTTCGGGTAGAGCCTTTTGCTTTGATGGGATAAAATATGAAATGTATTCATCAACATGTTGAGGCAGAGGTTTATGAAGGATGTAGCTGTTGTAGTTTTTGGCATGGGTGGTGTGGGGCAGGCGTTGGTGCGGCAGATTGTGGACGGCCGTTCCCCTGCCGCCTCGCGTAATCAGTGCCGTTTTAATGTGGTGGCTCTGGTTGATAGCCAAAATTGGCTGTGGCAAACGGCCGGTTTGCCTGATGAGGATCTGATGCAGGCCGTTGCTAACAAGCAGCGAGGCTTACCCCTGTTGCCCCAGGCTGAATCACAGCCGTCACCGCTGGCTGTGTTAGACCGGGCGGCAACGGCCGGATTAAAAGATGTGATTGTGGTGGATGTAACGGCCGTTGGTGGCATGGAACCCGTGGTAGACTGCGCCCTGGAACTGGGCTACAGCCTGGCCTTTGCCAATAAAAAACTGTTTGCTGGCCCTTTGGCCACTTCCCAAAAATATTTCAATCATTCGCGTATCCGTCACGAATCTACGGTGGGCGGGGGGCAGCCGGTGATTGCCACGCTGCGTTATTTGCTGGATGTGAACGACCCGATTGAGCGGATTGAGGGGCAATTGAGTGGGACGTTGGGCTTTGTTAACGGCCGTCTCGACCAGGGCGCAACGCTCTCCCAGGCCATTGCCGAAGCCAAAGCCAAAGGTTACACCGAACCTGACCCCCGCGAAGACTTGAGTGGTATGGATGTGATGCGTAAGGTGATGATTTTGGGGCGTATGGCGGGGTGGGGGTTGGAAACGGCCGATATCGAAGTCGAATCTCTTTATCCCGCTGCAATGGCTGGCCTCACGGTAGCTGAATTCATGGCCGCCGCACCCCAGCTAGATGCCGCTATGCAAACCCGTGTAGAGGCGGCACGGCAGGCGGGCAATGTGCTGCGCTATGTGGCCGAAGTAGAAGCAGGGCGGGGGCGCGTGGGGCTGAAGGCCATTCCCGCCAACAGCCCCCTGGCAAATCTCAAATATGTCAGCTTCAAGACAGAATATTACAATGATGAACCCCTGCTGATTGGGGGGAAAGGGGCGGGGGTAGAGATGACGGCCGCAGGCGTTTTAGGGGATATGATCGATCTGGTGCGGGAAATTGTGTAGGCGCGGTATCCTTACCGCGTTCTTGGGGAACGCGGTAAGGATACCGCGCCTACGGGCCAATGGTGACAGGGACACTGTAGGGAGTAACGGCCGTTCCCCCATCTGGCCCTACCAACAACAGCCGCACTACATAATCACCAGGGGGCAGCCCTTCTGTATTCAACTGCTCCAACAAACCAGCCCGCACCGCCTCCGTGTGCGATGTGCCAATCAGTGTCCACGTCTCTGGGGCCAAATTACTGCTAATTTCCAACTGATAATAGGCCACCTGAGCCGGATCAAAGAGGACTGTGCCGATAATAGGCACATTACCCGACAATTTTTGGCCCGATGTCGGCGCGGTGATGTTGTACTCCAGCGGGATGCTTTGCTGCAACACGGAGCCGCTGCCCGCACTATCACTCAGGTCGCTGCCACTGCTGCCAGATTCGCTAACCTGCAACGAACTGGTAAGGCTGATGGGGCAGACTGAGGGCGGGGCCATGTGGTTATAGCCGTTGCGCTGTGCCCAGAGACGGGCCTCCACTTCATCGGGGTAATAGGGGGGGATGGGCAAAAAGAGGCGGGTGCTAACACCCTCATAAGCGCGAGAACTGTTGACGACACACAGGGTGGGCAGGGGCGGCACTGTGCCATCTTCTAATTCCTGACGTGTCACTTTTTGGGCTTCGGCGGCGGGCAAGGGCAGTGTGTTTAAGGTCCATGCGCCGGGGTTGCGGTCGTTATAGGTGTTGTAGCCGATACGGCCGATCCCATGTGTGGGCGAGCCAGCCAGGAACCAATCCTGGCGGGTGGCGGTGCATTGGCTGCCACCCGTGCCTTGCGGCAAACAGACAAGCCGCGCTTCGATGCCTGGTGGGGGAATGAAGTCGGTGGCGGGTAAACGGCCGTCTACCATCAAACTCTGCATCATCTCCGGGTTGGCGTGGATGTTGGTCATGATGCGGTTCCATACGGGAGCGGCCGTTTGCAGCCCCGACGAATCACGCATCGGATGTCCATCGGCATTACCCAACCAAACACCCACGACCACCCCTGGCGTGTAACCCATCGTCCAATTGTCGCGGAAATCATTCGTCGTCCCCGTCTTCGCCGCCGCTGGGAAGGGCAAATCCAACGAGTTATCCCGCCCCATTGCCGGAATCCGCGCCTGATCATCATCCAAAATGTCGCTAATTACAAAGGCAATGCGCGGGTCAATGGCCTTCAACGGCGGCAGACGTTCTTGCTGCACATCGTAAACCACATTGCCGCGACTATCTGTGATGCGCAAAATGCTGGTGAGACGCGGCCGTTCGCCATAGTTGGCAAAAGTGGCGTAAGCCTGCGCCATCTCCAACAGCTTCACCTCGCCACCGCCCAGCGTCACGGCCAAACCATAATAGTTCGCGCCCTGATCCAGCGACTCAATGCCCATTGTGCGGGCCGTCGCAATCATCGTGGGCACGCCAATGTCGCGCAAAATTTGGATGGGGGGGATGTTGTAGCTGTTGGCTAAAGCATCACGGAAAAGCACCGGCCCGTGGAAATAGCCATCGTAGTTACGTGGGTGCATCTTTTCGTTGTCCCCAATTTCCAGTTCAATGGGCACATCCCACAGGACATCGGCCGTTGTCCAGCCCCGCTCCATCGCCGAGGCAAAGGTGATGGGTTTAATGCTGCTGCCTGGCTGGCGCGGGCTGAGGGCGACGTTTACTTGCCCATCAATGGCCTCATTAAAATAGTCGAGGCTGCCCACCATGGCCAATATCTCGCCAGTGGAGGGTTTGAGGATGACGACGGAGGCGTTGCTGACATCGTTGATGGCGGCGCGGGCGGCGACTTGCTCCCGCGCTACCTGCTCGGCCATGCTGTGTATGTTCAAATCGAGGCTGGTGATGATTTGCCAGCCGCCCCTTGTGAGCGCATCGGGGCCATACCGCTGCTCCAATTCCTGTTGGGCATACAGGACAAAGTGGGGGGCTTCCAGCACTGTGTTCTCAACCTGATCAACAACGGTGATGAGTGGGTGCAGTTTAAAGGGTGCGCCTTTGGCCACTTCGGCGGTGATGTAGTCAATGTTGCCGTCTTCCAGCATGAGATCGAGGATCATCTCTTGCCGCTCTTTGGCTCCCACGTAGTTGGTGTAAGGGTCCCAATCTACAGGCGATTGGGGCAGGCCAGCCAGGAAAGCGGCTTCACCCAGGGAAAGATCAACGGCCGATTTGCCAAAGTAAGTTTGCGCCGCCGCCTCAATGCCATAGGCCAGATTGCCGTAATAAATCTCGTTGAGATACATCTGGATGATGGCTTCTTTGCTGCGCCGCTGGGTCATGATGAAGGCCAGGAAGATTTCGCGCAGTTTACGCTCGTAGCTGGTGCCCACACGCTCTTCGTAGGTGAAGGCGATGTGGCGCACGAGTTGTTGGGTAATGGTGGAGGCTCCCACGGGACGGCCGTCTGGATTGCGATAGTTATTGACCAAAGCAGCCACAATCGCCGCCGGATCAAAGCCGGGATTTGTCCAAAAGGTGTCATCCTCAACGGCAATGGTGGCATCAATGACGTTTGGGGGGATTTCGGAGTAGGCCAGCCAACGCCGCTTTTCGGTGGTGTGCAGTTCAAAGAGCAAATTGCCGTTGCGGTCGTAGAAGCGCGGCGTGCCACCCAAACCCGTGCCGCGAAAGTTTTCTACTTGGGCAATGGCATCAGAAAGCTGGTTGCTCAGATAGATGTAACCGGCAATGAAGGCCACAACGCCTAAGAGTAAGCCAATCAGCCCCAACTGCACCATCCAGATAAAAACGCGCACACAGCCGTGCCGCTTTGGCGGCGGTTTCTCGGGTTCTTTTTTCTTACCGGGCTGGGGCTGTTTTTCATAAAACTTCTCCATGTACTCCAGCCGGTAGCCGCTGTTCTGTTGTTTACTCATGGGGACTGTATGATAGCACAATTGCTGAATTGCTGTTCACGTTCTGCTAAAGCTCACCCAAGTGTGAATATGGTATACTACGCTTGTGGAATTCATGTCTTGTAGAGGTCATAAATGATTTGGTCAACTGATTGGACATTCGTCCATTTAACGAAATTGCATAAACAACAACCAAAGCTGGTTGATAATGCCTTACAAAGGATGCTTGAAAATAATTCAGAGTTAGCCTGGTCGCTGGTTGTCAGTGCTTATTTGGATGAGGAAATTAACCTGGGTAAAGCGGCTGAAATGCTGGAAATACATGAATTGGAGCTGCGGGATCGTTTTATGGCTTTGGGCATTCCCCTGCGGCTAGGTTCTGTAGATAAAGCTGAAGCTAGAGCAGAAGTTCAGGCATTGAATTCCTGGTTTTCTCAGGAAGAGAACGCTGCAAATCCATGATCCTGATGGACAACACAGTTCTTTCTAACTTTGCCTTGGTGGATAGCATTGAACTGTTAGCAAAAGCATTAGGCTCCCAAGCGGCAACAACACCTCAAGTAATGAGCGAATTTAATGATGGGGTCGTTAAAGGCCGCCTACCAGAGACAGAGATGGATTGGCTGCTTATTATTCAGTTGGAAGCCAGAGAAGAGTTGATTTTTCAGGGATTATCGGCACGGGTGAATTCTGGTGAGGCGGCTTGTTTGGCGGCGGCTTCGCAGCGAAACGGCCGTATCCTCACCGATGATCGGGATGCTCGCAAATTAGCTGCTCAATTGAAAGTTCCGGTAAGTGGTACGCTGGGTATTTTGCTGCGTTTAATTCAGACAGATGTCCTGACTTTAGCTGAGGCTAATGAAATTTTGGGGCAAATGATTGCTAAAGGGTATCGTTCGCCAGTTGGTAAGTTGGAAGAGATATAAGGTGGGCATCTTCTTCCATCATCAATCACACAATCACAACTTTAATTGCACAGTCCGTACTTGTCCCATAGGCTGAATGTCGTAGCCGGGGAGGGCGGCAACGGCCGTTCTAAACACATCATCATGCAGGAGATTGAGTAACGGCCGTCTCCAACATCAACCTATCATTCCAACTCGTCTACAACTAAAACCCTTAATTCAGAAACACGTTTGAGGCGTTTGTCATTGGTTAGAAATGCCTGGCAATTCGCCGCCAGGGCGACCGCAAACTGTAAGGCATCGGCCAAGGCCAAATTATATCGGGCACGTAATTCTGCGGCGTGTTCTCCAATATACTCATCAATCCCGACAAATTGAGTATGGTTGCCGCGAATGATTAAATCCGCAAAATCGGCTTGTAGCTGGACATTGCCATGCCGATAAGGGAAGACGAGACATTCAGAGAGGGTGATGGGAGAGGTAACGGCCGTTATCGTGCCCTCATCTACACGCTCGAAAATCTCATAGATCATGCCAAAATAGGCAGGATTCTGCTCCACGTAGTAGATGACGGGTGCAGTATCTAAAAATAAAGTCGAGACAGACGTGAGAGCGTCATCCAACTTCATGCCCCGCTCCGATATTGTTTCTCTCGTTCGTTATCATTTTCCTGACGTGACCGAGACACCCAGCTTTGAGCATCTTCTCCTGCAAGTGGGTAAGAAGCTGACCCCGCAATTTCCTGCCAGCGACGGCGGGTAGAGAGTGCTGGCTGTTGCAACTGTAACTGCTCAGCTAAATAGGCGATCAATTTGAGTTGGTCGCTATACGTCAACCGTTTTGTCTGTAGAGTGATGTCTTCTAGTAAAGTCATATCTTGCTCCTATCACTACATCAACGTCATTATATCAGGGTTTTGTGGGGAAACGGCCGTTCTTATTATTCTCCAGCCCACAATCATTGCACAGTCCGTACTTGTCCCATAGGCTGAATGTCGTAGCCAGGGAGGGCGGCAACGGCCGTTCTAAACACATCACCATGCAGGAGATTGAGTAACGGCCGTAACAAGTCACTCTCGTAATGCGCCTGAGGCATGACTAAATCATATTGCTCATGGGTGAGCGGCACGAAATCGAGGTTAAGGGCGCGGGCGGCGGCGCGAATGCCGAGACCGGCATCGGCCGTGCCCGAAGATACAGCGGCGGCGACGGCCAGATGGGTATACTCCTCACGGGTGTAGCCCTGCACCTGCTCCGGCGTAATGCCTAGTTGGCCCAACTCATAATCCAGCAGCACCCGCGTGCCCGCGCCGCGCTGCCGATTGACAATTTGCACATCTTCACGGGCTGCATCTTGCCAGCCTTGCAGCCCCTTGGGGTTGCCCGCTGGCACCATCCAGCCCTGCTCCCGCCCCACAAGTGTAACCAGCACGATGGGCTGGTGGGGCAAGTAGCGGCGGATGTAGCTGTCGTTATAAATGCCGGTGTCGGGGTCGAGCAGATGGGAGCCTGCCAGATGGGCTTCGCCGCGCCGCAGTGCCACCAATCCGCCTAAACTGCCCACGTTGGCCGACATCAGGCGCAGGCCGCTGCCCGCTTCGGCCAGGAATTGGGCCAATAGATCGAGGCAGAGGTCGTGGCTGCCGATGGCGACGATGGTTTTTTCGATTTGGCGCGGGGTGCGGTAGAGGTGGACGGTAACGGCCGTTCCGGCATCCTCACCTTCGCTAAAACGGGGAATGCGCACGATGCCATCCGCCCGCACCAACGAACTAATGACGCCCGCGCCGCGGCTGACGGGTGTGGCCATAATGTTGTCGCCCACTTTGCCCACCGCCACCCGCACATAATCATCATCACCGGTGTGGGAAGCCACTTTGCGCGTGAGTGTGGCGGTAAGCGTGGGTGGCTCATACGCAGGCTGGCCCTGCCATTTTGCCAGCAGCGGCTCAATGAAGATTTCGGCGGTGAGGGCGGCACTGACGGGGTAGCCGGGAACGCCGATGATGGGGAGTGGGGAGTGGGGAGTGGGGAGTGGGGAGTGATCTTCCTCTCTCCTCCCTCTCCTCTCTCCTCTCTCCTCTCCCCTCTCTTCAATCAATCCTAAAATCACAGGATGCCCTGGGCGCACGGCGACGCCATGCACGATGAGCTGGCCGAGGGATTGGACGACGTGGGCGGTGTAATCTTTGCTGCCTGCGGAGGAGCCAGCGTTGACGAGGATGAGGTCGTGGTTGGCGGCGGCTTGTTGAACGGCCGCTTCAATGGCTTCTAACTCATCGGGCACAATGGGCCAGCGCGTGGCGAGGCCCCCCCACTGCTCGATGTAGGCGGCTAGAACCAGGCTGTTGTATTCGATGATTTGCCCTGGCTGTGGCGCAACCGTCGTGGCTAAATCGGCGGAGATGAGTTCGGAGCCGGTGGGGATGATGGCGACGCGGGGCTGGCGGTAGACGCTGACGGTGGCGTGACCTGAACCAGCTAATGCGCCTAAATCTACGGGGCGCAGGCGATGGTTGGCGGGCAGTACCAGTTCGGTGGCTACCATGTCTTCACCCATAGGGCGCACGTGATGCCAGGGTGGTAAGGAGGCGCGGATTTCGATGGCGGAACGGCCGTCGCTCGAAGTTACATTTTGTGTGTGTTCAATCATCACCACGCAGTTGGCCCAATGGGGCAGGGCTTGCCCGGTGTTGACGGCCTGGGCGGGGCAGTTCTCTTTCGGCTCTTCGTCGCTGGTGAGGATGAATTGGACGGGATTGGTTTCGCTGGCGGTGGCGGTGTCTTGGGCGCGGAGAGCGTAACCGTCCATGGCGCTGGCATGGTAGTGGGGGGAGGAGAGTTTGGCCCAAATGGGTGCGGCGGTGACACGGCCATAGGCGGCGGTGACGGGTATGGTTTCGGCAGGCAAGGGTTGGAAGAGGGCATGGGCTTGGAGAACGGCCGTAAAGCTGCTCCAGGCTTCGTCAAGAGGCACATCTTCCAGGTAGATATTGCGTTTCATAGCCATAACTTTATCCTTCCCAACTGCTATCTCGAGAATAATCAATCAAAAAGGGCTTTTAATCTCTTATCCTTCCAGTGGAAAGGCTAAAAGAACAAAAGCCCCAATGTTTATTTATGACCCCGCTGGGACTCGAACCCAGAACCAATAGATTAAAAGTCTACTGCTCTTCCATTGAGCTACGGAGTCAAGTAGATTATTGATTTATAAAACCATTTGAGCGAATGGCTCAAGATGGCGACATTATAGCTTTGCCTGTGGGGGTGTGCAAGTTGAGGCAACGGCCGTTGTGGGGTTCATACGGCCGTTCATGAGACCCACACTAGGCAAGATAGCTTGTTTGGGTGCTTTCGTTTATAATTTGCCTGATTTTAATGGACTGTGACAGCTTATGACATTCAAAGACGATACGCAGAATCAGATGCAAACGCCACTAAATGGGACTACTGCCAGTGGTTGGCAAGAAGCGGCGCGGTTGGAGTTGGCGGAGATGCCCCCGGCAGGCGGTGAGGAGGAAGAACAAAGCTATCAACAGCCAACAGAGTTGGTGGTGCGGGAGATTATTGAGACGCTGCTGCTGACGTTTTTTATCTTTTGGCTGGTGAATGGGTTGATCGGCCGTTATCGCATTGACGGCAGCAGTATGAACCCCACGCTGGTAGATGGTGAATACTTGATCATCAATAACCTGAGTTATTATTTGGATGAGCCGCAGCGCGGTGATGTGATTGTTTTCCGCCACCCCAATAATGAGTTGAATTTGATTAAACGAGTGATTGGCCTGCCTGGTGACACGGTAGAAATAAAGGATGGGCAGGTGATTGTGAATGGGGTGGTGCTGGATGAGCCATATATTAAGGCGGCACCGAACTATAACGGCCGTTGGGATGTGCCTGAAGATAACTATTTTGTTTTAGGCGATAACCGTAATAATTCCAGCGATTCCCATTCATGGTCTTACTTGCCGGAGGGGAATATTATTGGCAAAGCTGAGGTGATTTATTGGCCGCCGCAGGAGTGGATTGTGGTGCCGCATCATCTCTTTAATTTGGAAGTACAGGCAACGGCAGATGGACAAGACAGCAATTGAGGCGATGGTGCGGCAGGTGGTGCTGCGGACTTTGGGAACGGCCGTTCCCCCAGCAACCTCGTCTGGTAAACGGCCGATTCTCGACAGCGATGCCGTACAAGCCATGCCCCCCCACTCTACCCAACATATTCCCGCCAACACCATCATCACCCCCCTGGCCCGTCAGGCGGCGATGGAGCGGCATATTCGCTTAGAAGAAGGGGCAAGTGGCGAGGGGCAAGTGGCAGTTACCCAATTACCCAATTACCCAATTACCAATTCCGAGAAAGTCGTAGCCATTGGTGCCGATCATGGTGGGTATGAATTGAAAGAGCGATTGGAGAAGCTGTTGCAGGGCAAGGGCTATGAGGTCATTGATTGCGGCACCCACAGCCAGGAGTCGGTGGATTACCCCGATTTTGCCTATGCGGTGGCCCGGTTGGTGGCCGATGGCAAAGCCTCACGGGGCATTATTATTGATGGGGCGGGCATTGGCAGTTGTATGGCGGCTAACAAAGTTCCTGGTGTTCGAGCGGCAATGTGTTATGATCAGGCAACGGCCGTTAACAGCCGAGAACACAATAATGCCAACGTCTTAACCCTGGGCGCGGGCCTCATTGGCCCCAACCTTGCTGAACAAATTGTAAACACTTGGCTGACCACCGACTTTGGTGGTGGTCGCCATGCCCGGCGAGTAGATAAGATTGACGCAATTGGCAAACGCTTTGCGAAATAATTACGCAATTAAACTTTATGTATAGTTCCGAAACGATTGAGCGCATCATTGAAGAGATTACCCATCAGGTTTTGGTGCGGCTGAGCCAGGAGAATGGGGCCGCTGTTCCATCTGGCTGTAACTGCACAGATGGCTCTTGCGCTCAACATTGTGCCGAAAAAGTGGGGCAGGTGGTGTCCGCCGGGGCAACGCGAGTGAGTGCCTCTTTAGGCACGCAACCACAAGATAAGGGTGTGGCCAAGATGATTGACCATACGTTGCTTAAACCAGATGCTTCGCAAGACCAGGTTGCCCAACTTTGTTATGAGGCGCGGAAATATCAGTTTGCGTCGGTGTGTGTGAATCCTACGCATGTGAAGTTGTCGGCGCAGTTGTTGAAGGGATCGGGCGTGGATGTGTGTACGGTGGTGGGGTTTCCGTTGGGAGCCACACCGCCGACGGTGAAGGCGTTTGAGACGCAGCAAGCGATTCGAGATGGGGCTACAGAAATTGATATGGTGATCAATATTGGAGCCTTGAAGTCGCGTGATTATACGGCCGTTCATGAAGACATTGGGGCCGTCGTGCGGGCGGCTCATGCCCATAATGCCCTGGTGAAGGTCATCATCGAAGCGGCTTTGTTGACGGATGAGGAGAAGGTTATCGCCAGCCAGTTATCAAAGGCGGCTGGCGCGGATTATGTCAAGACCTCGACGGGCTTTGGCCCTGGTGGAGCAACGGTGGCCGATGTAGCCTTGATGCGGCGCGTGGTTGGCCCGGAGATGGGGGTGAAGGCGGCTGGCGGTGTGAAGAATTATGCCGATGCTCAGGCGATGATTGCCGCGGGGGCCACGCGCATTGGGGCCAGTGCGGGCATTAAAATTGTACAAGAGGCGACTGCTTAATGAAATGTGAAAATTGTCGAATCGGCCGTTATCGCCCTACGACACTACCCTACGTCACAGACCTGGATGGCGAAATTATGATCATCCCCAATGTACCGGCTTATGTCTGTGATGTGTGTCGTCGCAGCCAATATGACCCAGGGTACATGATTTTTGTGCAGCATTTATTAGACCAGGAGGAGCGGGGCAAGCACCCCGATTTCTGGTCAATGGGAGCCGGCAGCCGTGTCAGTTGATTTACGCAGTTATGTGTTTTTAGATAATTTGCAGCCGCAGTATGCGGCCTTTTTAGGGACGGTAGCCAGTGGTTTTTTGCCCTTGCCAGGGGATGCCTCGCTGTGGATTGAGATTTCGCCCGGTATTGAGATTAATCGGATTACGGATGTGGCGCTGAAGGCAACGGCCGTTAAACCTGGTATGCAAATCGTAGAGCGGCTCTATGGTTTATTGGAAATCCATTCACCCAGCCAGGCCGATGTGCGAGCCGCTGGTGAAGCCATCTTAAAGGCTCTGGATTTGCAGGAAGAAGACCGGATCAAGCCCCAAGTCATGTCCAGCCAGATTATCCGCAATATTGACCCGCACCAGGTGCAGTTGATAAACCGGATGCGGCATGGGCATATGATTTTGGCGGGGCAGACGCTGTATGTGATGGAAGTTCAGCCAGCGGCCTATGCCGCATTGGCCGCCAATGAAGCGGAGAAGGCCGCAGCTTTGAATATTTTGGAGGTCCGCGCTTTTGGCAGTTTTGGCCGCGTCTATTTGGGTGGCGAAGAGCGTGATGTGATGGCTGGCTATCAGGCAGCGATTGATGCGGTGGAAAGTGTGGTGGGGCGGAAGCCAAGTGGAAAAAATGAGTAAAACGTAAAACGCAAGCAATTTACGTTTTACGCCTTTTTAGGAGAGTACGATGACCGAAGCATTAGGAATGATTGAATGTCGCGGTTTTGCGGCGATGGTGGAAGCCTCGGATGCGATGGTGAAGGCGGCGCGTGTGGAGTTGGTTGGTTATGAGAAGACGGGCGGCGGTTATGTGACGGCAATTGTGCGTGGCGATGTGGCGGCGGTGAAAGCGGCCGTTGAAGCTGGCACACGCGGCGCTGAGAAAGTTGGCGAAGTCGTTTCTGTCCATGTCATCCCGCGCCCGCATGAGAATGTGGACAGTGTGCTGCCTTTGGGGCGCAAACCAGAAGGAGAATAGGTAATTACGTAATTACGTAATTACGTGGCTATCATGTTTCTAGGAAAAGTCGTTGGCACATTGGTCGCTACGCAAAAGGAAGCTTCGCTAGAGGGGCTAAAGTTTTTGGTTGTCCGCCGCCTCACGGTTGAGAATGAAGAGGAAAGTGGATACGTGGTGGCGGCTGATGCGGTGGGCGCGGGGATAGGCGAGGTGGTGATGGTTGCCACTGGCAGCTCGGCCCGCCAAACGCGCCTGACGGATAAACGGCCGTGTGATGCTGTCGTCATGGCGATTGTAGATACATGGGAGGTGGGGGGCCAAGCGAAGTATCAGAAATAATTACGTAATTACGCCATTACGTAATTACTTTTCAGAGGTATGACCCCATCTACGGAACAGAAGCGAGCACAATTTAAGAATTTTATAGAGGTTGTGATTCGGCCGGAAACGGCCGTTAAAGGTGTCGTGGGCATCGGCAGCATTGCCACAGGGCGAATGCGCCCTGATTCAGATATTGATGCTATTATTTTTCTCGATCCATTTGATCATCACATTGTCCCTGCCGAAGCCATTTGGGACCCCGACACAGACACCTTCCACTCTATATTTTCTGACGATGCCCAGCTTCAAGAACAGGGATTGCAGGTAGATTTTTTGCGTCTGGATTGGCGTGAGTGGCGCGACCCTGCTTTTAACTGGCCGGAACCGCGTAAGGCGGAGTTGAGTCAGGGATGGGTGGCGTTTGATCGGGACGGCCGTTTGCCCCAAATCATCGCCCAGCACACCGCCTATGATTATGACATCCGGCTGCAACGGTTGGATGAGGCCATTATCTGGTTGGATCAGCATTTGAACTGGAGCAAACCACAAGTGGTTTGGACAGCAATGGGGCCGCTGATCGCCCATGACCGGCTTCATGCCGCCTTTCATTATCTGGTAGATGCCCTGTTTGCCTACAATAGGGTCTGGCGACCCTGGCGCAACCGAGAAGTGGATGCCCTGTTGCAATTACCCTGGCTGCCCGAGGATTTTGCTGAACGCGCTTTAACGGCGGCGAATCCCCCTAACCTGAACTACGATGGGTACGAGGCCCGCATTGCGGCCATTCGCTCCTTGTTTGAAGAGATGCTGCAACAATTTATCAGCAATGGTGATTACACCCATGTGCCGATTGATCAGGCGTTTATCCGGCATAACGAAGAACCGGGCCGCGCCTGGAATATGGATGAGTGGAATAAGCTCCGCACAGTGCGAGCGATGTCTAGAGAAGGTAATTAGGTCATTCAGTAATTGAGCTGCTTCGCTTCTTCAATTACCCCCTTACCCAATTACTCCATTACTTTATGAAAGACGCAGATATTCAAGCAATCGTGGATCGGGTGATGCGAGAAGTGGGTGGAGCTGTGCCTGCGCCAATAGTTGTGGGAAAAACGGCCGATTCCTCTGCCACTTACGGTGCTCCCCCTGCCCCCGCAAAAACCTATGGTGATTGGGGTATCTACCCCACGCTAGATGAGGCGGTGTCGGCCGCGCAAAATGCTTTCCAACGCTTGACCCTGTCCCCTTTAGCCATCCGCAAGCAGATGGTGGCACAGATGCGCCGGGCCGGACGCGAAAATGCGGCGGTGCTGGCCGAGATGGCCCACAGTGAAACGGGGATGGGACGTGTGGAGGATAAAACACTCAAGAACCTCCTTAACGCCGATAAAGCAGAGGGGCCAGAGGCGTTGGAAACGGCCGCTTGGAGTGGTGACAATGGCTTAACCATCACCGAATATGCCCCTTATGGCGTGATTGGGGCCTTAACACCCAGCACCAATCCCACCAGCACAGTTATTTGCAATGCCATCGCCATGATTTCGGCGGGCAATGCGGTGGTGTTTAACGCTCACCCCAGCGCGAAGGGAGCCACAAACCACACGGTGCAACTGCTCAACCAGGCCATTGTGCGAGCAGGTGGGCCACCGGATTTACTCACTTGTATCGCCGAGCCAACGCTGGAATCAGCGACGGGGCTGATGCACCATAAGGGCGTGCGGCTGCTGACGGTGACGGGTGGTGCGGCAGTGGTGCGGGCGGCTATGCAGAGTGGCAAGCGGGCGGTGTGTGCCGGGCCAGGCAATCCGCCGGTGGTGGTGGATGAAACGGCCGATCTCACCCAAGCGGGTCGTGACATTGTGATTGGCGGCTCGTTTGACAACAACATCGTTTGTACGACAGAAAAAGAGACCTTTGCTGTCGCCACCATTTGTGATGATTTAATTGCCGCGATGTGCCAGCATGGGGCAGTGAAGCTGAATAGCTGGCAGTTTAACCGGCTGTGGCAGGCGGTGACGGTGAAGGATCGTGGCCCACGCAAATATGCCGATATGAACAAGGCGTTTATTGGCAAGAATGCCAGTGTGCTGCTGGCGGAAATTGGCATTTCGGCTGGGCCAGAGGTGCGGCAGATTGTAGCGGAAGTGGATGAGAATCATCCGTCGGTGTGGTCGGAGCAGATGATGCCGATTATGCCGGTGGTGCGGGTGCGCAGCGCGGATGAGGGGATTGATTTGGCGGTGGCGGCGGAGCATGGTTTTCGGCATACGGCCGTTATGCACTCCAAAAACCTCGACAACCTCAGCCGTATGGCGCGGGAGATGAATTGCAGCATCTTCGTCAAAAATGGGCCAAATCTGGCCGGTCTGGGCTATGGCGGTGAGGGTTTTTGCTCCTTCACCATTGCCAGCCCCACCGGCGAAGGGCTGACTGGCCCCCGTAGTTTCAGCCGCTTGCGGCGTTGTACCCTTGTAGATTCATTTCGTATTGTATAATGTGCCATACTGATGGTATGGACTTTGTTTATTGGAAAGCGGTGATGGTATGGGTGTTCGATTTTCCCAACAACTAATTAGTCTGGATATTTTTACCGATGCGTACCGGGTAACGGGCCATGCCCTCATTGGCACAGGGGGGATTCATGCTGAGTTGAGTAATCCGAATCGCAGTTTTATGGATTTGGAAGATGCGTATGTCTCACGCATTAATCAGCCTGGTGAAATTGTCGTCAGCTTTAAGGAAACGGCCTTCCGCAAGGACAATATAAATTTTATTGTGCTACAAAATAAGCGTGATGGGCTGCCGGTGAGTTCACAAATTTATACACGAGGAAGATCTATCAATATTTTTCTAACGGTTCCGTCTTTTGAAATTCGGGGTGAAATTTTTCATGAAGGCCGTTTATTGGCTTCAGACATTGTGGGCAAGTCTCATGGTCAGTTTTTGCTGATTTTTTCTGGCAGAGCGTCCGCTTCTTTATACCCTGACATTTCTTACAGCGGCGATTTGATATTGGTCCACCGTGACCGGGTCGGGATTGTCGGCCTTGAGTAGGTTTGTAGCCGTTAGAGTGGGAGAATTTCTGTGGCGCGAGTTTACGTAATTGACGATGATGCTCAACTGTTACGGATGGTAGGGCTGATGCTGGAACGGGGCGGCCATGCTGTAACCTTGATCAACAATCCATTAGAGGGATTGGAACAGATTGTAGCGAATCCGCCTGATGTTTTGGTGGTTGATGTGATGATGCCTGGCAAAAGTGGTCATGATGTCACGCGGGAGATTCGTAACACGAAGGGTGTGCAGGATTTGCCGATTTTGATTATGACGGCTCGCTCTCAGGATGTGGACCGAAAGGCGGCTTTGGACAGTGGGGCGGATGCGTATTTGAGTAAGCCGGTTACTTCGCAAGAGTTGATGGATCGGATAGATAAGTTGTTGACAAAGAAGCCCGCCCAGCCGAAGACGGAGCAGCAGGTGATTACGGCCGTTTATGGCTTCCGCGGCGGCACGGGCAAAACAACTTTAGCTGTGAATTTAGCGGCTTCTCTACGCCAGTTCAGCCAGCAGGAAGTTTGTCTGGTAGATTTTGCTTCGGGAGGAGGACAGGCAGTTTATCATTTACGGTTACAGGCGCGGCAAAATTGGGCCGACTTGCTAAACCTGGATGACCTGGATTGGCCGACTTTGAAGGAGCATCTGGTTGTCCATCAATCGGGGTTATATGTTTTGGCGGCCCCACCTATGCCCCAGGCACCAGCTGGTTTGCCGGCGGATTTAGTGGCAACTATTTTACGTTTATTGCAAGAGAATATGATGTTTACGGTGGTAGATTTACCATCTTCATTTGATGCCAGTGTTCGCACCACCTTGCCGATGGCTTATATGAGTTTACATGTGGTTGCGCCTGATGTGGTTTCGGTGCAAACGGCCGCTTACACAGACCAACTCTTGGCCAAAGAAGGCATCACCATCAAATATCGCAGCCATATTTTGAACTATATCATGCCGGAAGCAGCCCTGTCGGCGAAAGCGGTCGAGCGCGGTCTCAATCACCGGATCGCCTTTCAGATAGGATTTGATCCCCAACAGGGGCGGGCTTTGTCACAAGGTGTTCCCATCAGCCTGGCTACACGCCAATCGCCACTGGCTGTGGTTATTAATCGCATGGCCGAAGCTATCTGGCAGCGTATCGGTGCAGGCAGCAGCTAAAATTCATGTCTGCCTAATTCCTATTTCAGTCCAAGACGATCATACATGATAGAACCAGCTCTGGCTTTATTGGAATTTAATAGCATCGCCATCGGCATTGAGGCGGGGGATAGTATGGTGAAGCGTGCGCCCGTAGAGCGCATTGTGACGGGCACGGTACAGCCCGGCCATTACCTGGTCATGGTGACGGGTGATGTGGCCTCGGTGGAAGAGGCTGTAGCCGCTGGCAAAATGACCGGCCAGGCGGCTTTAGCGGATGTCGTCTTTTTGCCCCATGTGCATCCAGATGTGGTTACGGCGTTAGCGGGAGATGGGCAGTCTGTTTTGAGTGATGCCCTGGGTGTGGTGGAAACACGCACAGTTGCGGCCTCTATCTTGGCAGCGGATGCTGGTTTGAAGGGAGCAGAGGTCAGGCTGGTGCAACTACGTCTGGCAGATGGGTTGGGGGGCAAGGGGTTGGCCCTGTTTACGGGGGTGGTGGCGGATGTGGAAGCGGCGGTGGAGATGGGGGTAACGGCCGTTTCGCCCCAACATCTCGTCCGCCAGGTCGTCATCCCGCAGTTACATAGTGAGATGTGGCTGAATGTGAAGGGGAACGGCCGTTTTGGCGACCACTTCAACTGGGGGAGAAGCTAATGCAACTGGCTCGCGTTATTGGCACAGTGGTTGCCACCCAAAAATATGTGGGGCTAGAGGGCATCAAATTCCTCATTGTGCAGCCTTTAACCAAACAGCAGCAGCCGAAAGGCCAACCGGTGGTAGCTGCAGATGCTACCTTTCAGGCGGGGCCAGATGAACTTGTTTTTATTGTGGGGAGCCGGGAAGCAGCACAGGCAATGCCCAATACTTTTGTGCCTGTGGATCATGCGATTGTGGGGATTGTGGATGAGGTGGCACTAAAGCCGTAAAACGTAAAACGTAAGCAAATTACGTTTTACGTTTTACGTTTTTACAAAACTACTCTTACTGGATCGAGTTCGCTAACTCAATCAAATCTGTCGTATTGCCAGGCCCACTCAGAATGTAAACCACATCATTCTTTTGCCACATCAAGGCACTGCCATACCCTTCAATGCTGGTTAGAGCCAGACCACTGACACCATCTACCGTAACTTCGGAGAAGGTGGCTACGTTTTGGGGGACGGGTAGCAGCAGTGTGCCTGTCCAGTCTATGCTGCGAGCCAGACGAGCGGATTCGGCAGGACTCATCCCCAAAATTTGCAGGAGGGCTTCGCCTAACGGCACGGGATCGAGACCTTGGGGGTAGTTGACGATGGGGCTGGCGGTTTGCACCAGGAAGGTGCCATCATCCCACTGCTGCTCGACACTGGCGAAGACGTTGACGTTTACGGCTTTACCATCCAGGCTGTCAGGGATAAGGCGGGGATCGGCACCGGCCAGTTTGAGGATTTCTTGAGCTTGGGCGGCATCTATGATGAGACGGCCGTCACCACCATCCATGACGCGAACGGCCGTTGGTTCATCCAACATACCCAGCGTGCGCACATCCAACCCGGTAATGAACTCGGCTTCGTCCACAGAATCTACCGTCTGTGATTCACCTGGTTCATTGGTAACGATCAATTCGCCAGGGGTCAGGCCAGAGTCGGCCACTTCTTCAAGAATGGCGATCTGATCTGGTGTGATGGAGATAGCCGCAAATTTCTGTACACGGAAGAGGCCAAGGACTTCATTCGCCGCGGCGCGGACAGAGGGAAAGCTGAGAGCAATAACGAATAACAGGACAAAGGTTGCCAATGAGGCAGCAATTTTGCGATTTTGGGTCATAGTAATTCTCCTAAAAAAGATTGAAATGGGATTTTGACGGGGCCGAAGCTGTTGTTTGAGTGCCGCAAGGGCTTGCCCCGCCGGACGTGGTGTATCAGTCGCCGTCGGTTCTAAACGTGATAATTGTTCTAGTACGTCGTCTAGATGATCATCTGTTTGCTTCATGGGTTATTCTCCTATTTCCTCCTGATATGCTTTGCGGAAAGCTTCGCTGGCCCGGGCCAGGAGCGTTCCGACAGAACCGGGGGCTACGTCGCAGGCTTCGGCGCATTCGGCGTAGCTGAGACCCATCTGGCGCAGCAGCAGCAGTTGGGTTTGCCGTTGGGGTAAACGGGCGAGGGCCTGGCGAACGGCCGTTTTCGCTTCCAGCCTCTCCACTTCTGCATCAGGCCGAGGAACATCATCGGGGGAGGGTACGAGCCACACATTGCGCGTCCAACGGCGTTTACGCCCGCGTATATGGTTGTAGCCCATGTTTGTTGCCACCCGATACAGCCAGGCACCAATATTGTGTTCCCGGTTCCTTTTGAACACCTTTTTGGCAAAGGCATGGTTGTAAAGCTTCAAAAAGACTTCTTGAGTAATATCTTCAGCTTCAACGCGATTTCCCACCAGACGGAATAATAAGCCATAGACCCGGTCATAATGTCGGTAGAAGAGGGTATCGAATGAGGCCATATCACCGGCACTGATGCGTTCAATTAATGCGTTGTCTGATGCTGTGGAAACCATACTTTGTTCCTGTTCGCCTGATTTGTTCATGCTAAACACCAGAGATTTTGTATTTGTGACAACGGCCGTTTGACAAAATCGCCATCTTGATTGATCATCCGCAACAATCTTAGCATACTTAGCCAAAACAATGACTTTAGACTCTGCCGTTACCAGTGAAAATGCCCATGCGTATCATCAAGGCTGCCCCTTTTTAGGTGCCGAGGATGATTCTGAAACCAAATTCTTGTTTGCTACACCAGAAGGCTGCTGTCATCGTGCCCAACCGCCAGAAGCAGTTATTATGGCCCATCAGCAAATTTACTGTCTCACACCCCAATTTGTAAAGTGCCCTGTTTACATACAGGAGCGCACAAAACCTCTGCCCACTGAACTGCGCCAACCCCTAGAGCAGGAAGATTCCGCAAGCAGGGTGGGGCTGTTTATTGGTATTGTGTTGGTGATTGGTATTGGCCTGATTTGGAGTTTCTTAGGTGGTGGGCTTGGTTTTCTGGGTGAACAAGTAGCGGTCATTTCAGGTGAGCCAACGGCCGTTACCATCCTCCAACCCACCGCCACAGCTACCCTTACCGCCACCCCAACCGCCAGCCACACACCCCTGCCTACGGCCTTACCCACCGCTACATCATCACCCACCCCAACCGCATCCCCTTTGCCCACAGCAACTCGGGTAACAGCAACAGCAACGGCCGTCTCCTCCCCAACAACAGCAGCCAGCACCAACACCCCCGTAAGCGAAGCAACACCTACCGCCACCCCCACGCCAGACATCACAGCTCAAGCCATCATTTCCGCCAGCCGGGTCAACATCCGCAGCGGGCCAGGCATTGCTTACCCTGTCTTAGAAATTGTGGAAGAAGGGGATGGGTTTGAGGTGATCGGCCGTTTGAACGATGAAAGCTGGTGGCAAATATGCTGCACCACCGACGGAGAAAGTGCCTGGGTCTTCGGCGAAGCCGTCCTCTTGGAAGGCAATATCACCTCGATTCCCTTAGCGGCAGACATCGCCCCTCCGCCCACCGACCAATAAGTTCCGGCTATCGGAAAATTACAGCCGCAAGCGCAAGCGGCCGGCTTGAATCGCCTCAAAGCCAAACATCATACGTTCGCGCTTCAAAGCCGAAAGGGGGATCCACTCATATTGAGGATAGGCCGAAAGGCCAGAAAAAGTAGCTGTGGTAATTTGGGCACGAGCCAAAGCATAGTAAAGTGCAGAGAGATGCCAGGCACGGCCGTTTTCATCCACCCGATATTGATCTTCCACAAACAACAGCGGCCCCAACGCCGGCATCATATCCGTCACCTGACGAAACATATGGCGCACAACCTGTGTAGGAACCTCATGGTTCTGCAACACACGTCCTGGTGGATACCATAACTTCGTCTCAGGGTGCTCAAGCAGCACAACCTGTTGGTTTTCTATAAAAATGCCATAAACAGCGGGGCGAAACGTGATAGCCTCAGCGGCAATGGCAACAGCCTTGCCAGCCGCGTCGTAGCAGCGCACCATACTCATGTAGGAACAGCCAAAAGCTCCTCTTTCAAAGCCTGTAGCTGATCTGCCAGCGTCCCCAAAACCCCATTCACAAAGCGAGGCGCACTATCCGATCCATACGTTTTGGCTAATTCCACAGCTTCATTGATGGCTACTTTAACAGGGGTTTGTTCAGAAACGAGAAACTCAAAAATCGCAATCCGCAAAATATTGCGGTCAATCACGGCCATCTGGTCTAGCGGCCATTCAGGAGCATAACGGGCAATTAACTTGTCAATATGAGCCTGATACTCGACAACCCCTTGCACCAGCAGCGTAGTGAACTCAAGCCCAGTGCGCTCCATTGGATTATCCTCAAGCCGCCGTTCCATCACCGCAATGGGTTCATGTTCGGCAATATCATATTCGTAAAGTGTTTCCAGGACGACCCGACGCGCCCGCCGCCTTGTTTTCATAACTACCTGTGTTTAAGGTGAGCTTCAGACCCTGGCAAGGGTTTGCTCATCGAACCTTGCACCCTAACATTGGCAATCCCTATCCGGCCTTTCTGTTTAGGTGCTTTTTTTCTGTGCATAACTCACATCTTCCACATGCACATTCACTGCTTCCACCGGAATACCAACCATCGTATCTACAGCTTCTATGATTGCTCGCTGTAATGCTTTGCTGGTCTCCATAATGTTTACGTGCGGTTCCATTATAACGTAAATATCAAATTTGACCTTATTATCCACCAAATCCAGGACAATTCCATCTTGATGGGTATGAACATTGCGCTTGAACAGCCAGCCACGCTCTGCTGGCACAGATGAAGCCAGCTTTAACACCCCCTCTATGCGCAAGGCTGCATAGTAGGCAATTGTTGCTAAAACCTCTGGAGCCACTTCGATACGGCCGTTACTTTCCCGAACTTCCTCACTCATAATCAAAAAGTAATGACATAATTACGCAATTACGCAATTACGCAATTATTTACATTGCCAATCCCCCATCTACTTGAATAACCTCCCCCGTAATATAAGCCGCTTTGTCTGACGCTAGAAAAGATACCAGATATGCCACTTCTGGCAATTCTCCCCAACGGCCGATTGGAATCAATTTCATCATAGAATCCACATGTTCATCGGCGAGAACGGCCGTTAACGCCGTTGGGAAAAAACCCGGAGCCACCGCATTCACCGTAATCTGCCGCGACCCCACCTCCTTAGCCAGCGACTTAGTAAAACCAATAATGCCCGCCTTCGAAGCTGCATAATTCGCCTGTCCCCCCTGGCCCACCAAACCTACGATAGATGAAATATTGATTATACGCCCCCCCTGCTTACGCCGCACCATCGGGCGAACGGCCGCTTTGCAACAATTAAACACGCTCTTCAAATTCGTTGCCAGCACCGTGTCCCAATCCTCCTCCTTCATCGTCATCAGCAGCGTATCACGGGTTGTACCCGCATTATTCACCAAAATATCCAGATGTCCATAGGTATCAATGGCTGTCTTAATCAGTGTTTGCGCCTGCTCAAAATCACCCACATCCGCCTGCACAGCCATCGCCGCGCCCCCTTTCGCCTCAATCGCCGCCACCACTTCCTCAGCAGCACCCGCACTGGCAATGTAATTAATCACCACTTTGGCTCCATTCGCCGCCAAATCCTCAGCAATTGCCCGGCCAATCCCCCGTGATGCCCCTGTTACTACTGCAACTTTTCCTTCTAGCAAAATATTTTCTCCAGAGATTGGCTCAATCTGAAAGATTGAATCCATCTACCCCATCTCAAACTTAACCCGCTGTGCCTTGCGATCAATCCGCTTCATCAGACCCAGTAACACATCACCCGATCCGACTTCTACAAACGTATCCACACCTTGTTCGAGCAGATATTGCATGGAATCTGTCCAGGCCACAGCCGATGTCAGTTGGGCTTCCAGTTCGGCGCGAATTTCATCCGGTGTGGTTAACGGCCGTCCCGTCACATTCCCAATAACCGGCACCTGCGGCACCGCCACAGGCGTAGCCGCCACAGCCTCCGCAAAAGCCGCCGAAGCCGAAGCCATCAACGCCGAATGGGCAGCAATACTAATGGGCAGTTTCACCACCTTACGCGCCCCAGCCGTTTCAGCCAAAACCATCGCCTTGTCCAAAGCCTCCGCATCCCCCGAAATCACGATCTGCCCAGGGCAGTTATCATTCGCCAATTGAATCGGCCGTCCCACCGCCGCGCCCGCCTCGGCACATACAGATTTCACCACATCAGCATCCAGCGCCAAAATAGCGGCCATAGCCCCCGGCTCACGCTCCCCCGCCTCTTTCATCAACTCGCCACGCCGCCGTACCAATGTCAGCCCATCACTAAAAGTCAGGCTGCCAGCAGCGGCCAGAGCAGATAATTCGCCCAAACTGTGACCAGCCATGTAAGACGGCCGTTCCCACCCCCGCGCCTCCATTGTGCGCAGCATCGCCATACTCGTCACAAACAAAGCTGGCTGTTGATTCACCGTATCCGTCAGCGCCGCCAAAGGCCCTTCAAAACAGAGCTTAGAGAGCGCAAAACCTAACTGTTCATCAGCCTGATCAAAAACAGCATGTGCTTCTGGGGAAGATTCATATAAATCCAGCCCCATTCCCACATGCTGTGATCCCTGACCGGGAAATAAAAAAGCCGTACTCATTTGGTAATTGAAAACGGGTAACTGCGTAATTGAATAATTACACAATTACAAAAAAGGCCGTCTAGGCGGCCTTATTCTCGACTATCTGGTAAAACTTGAATCCCTTTGTACGTGCCACAATTGAGGCAAACATGATGCGAACGGTGCATTTGTCCGCATTCAGAACACGGCACCAAATGATACGATGTCAAAGCATCATGCGTCCGTCGCTTATCGCGGCGGGATTTTGATATTTTACGTTTAGGAAGAGCACCCATGATTTACATCCTCTCAGCAAAAATTTACAGTATCCAAACAAAAAACAAGCGGCTTTGCGCCGCGAAGGGTAATTATAACCCCACTCGATTAGGTGTCAAGCACAAACCAGCCGCGAAAACACCCTTTGTCTGCCGATAATAAAGATGAGCAAAGGCAAAACGAAGGCATATTCACGTCTGTACGTTGCCAAAACGATCCGCCAAATCGTTATAATACCCTTACAACTATCTATGGAAAGGAAATGAATATGGATGCTTTATTGAATATGATTGGACTGACGAGTGCCGAATTGACCCGTATCGTAACACTGGCCATTATTCTATTGGTACTGCTCATCGTGGGGCGTGTCGCTCTAAAATTAACGGCCACGCTATTCCGCGTAGGTTGTTTCACCATTTTGCTCATTGTGGGTGCAGTCTACGTTTTTAGCCTGATGAGTTAGCGGCTGGTAGAAGATGGAAAAAGTGCAATCCCCCCATCTTCTACCAGCACCACCTTAGCCTTTGCTTACTTGCTTTTGCCCTGATCGGGCGCATGGGTATAATCTTGTCATCAACTTAAACAAGTAATGGATTTTATGACTCGACAAGTTACACTACTTGGCCTCACATTTTTACTCCTCTTAACGGCATGTGGTAATAAGGAAAACAATGGTGTAGTAGTACCAACATTGGCACCAACTGCGGCTGTCGCCACGGCCGTTTCTCCCGAAGCTGCCATCACCCCGCCAGCCACCCTGCCCGCACCAGCCACACAAGCCCCAACGGCCGTTCCCCCCACACCCACGCCCACGGCCGCCCTCGCCGCCCTCGTCAACGGCCAACCCATCCTTCTTGCCACCTACGAGCAAGAACTGGCCCGCTACGAACAGGCCCAGTCCGAGTTAGGCAGCGCACCCGATGCTGATTACCGACGCGTTGTCCTCAATGCCCTCATCGAAAAGGAACTCATTCTGCAAGCCGCCACCCGCGAAGGCATCCAAATCACCCCCGACATTGTGGCTGCCAAAGTGGAAGAACTCCGCAACGATGCTGGCGGGCCAGATAATTTTGCCGCCTGGCTAGAAGCCAATCAATATACGGAAGATGAATTCACAGAAGCCATTGCCCGAGATATGGCTACGGAATTCATGGCCTCCAGAGTAACAGAAAGTGTCCCCTTTGCTGTAGAACAAGTCCATGCTCGCTATATTCAGGTGGATGATCCGGCTCTGGCCCAAACTTTGCACCAACAGTTACAAAATGGCGATGACTTTGCCCTCCGTGCCCAACAATATTCTCTCGATCAGGTCACAGCCCAGGCAGGTGGTGATTTGGGCTTCTTCACGCGCTGGTCGCTGACTGTGCCAGAAGTGGCCGAAGCCGCCTTTAACCTGCAATCGGGCGAACTGAGTGACGTGATTGCCGTCACCGATGCCGACACTGCCCAAACTACCTATTTTTTAGTGCAGACCATAGAACGTGATGAACAACGGCCGTTAACCAGCCAAATGCGCTACACCCTCCTCACCCAAACCTTCCTCGAATGGCTGGATCAGCAGCGAGCCAATGCCGACATCACCATTTTGGTGGATGCCTAAATGAACAACCGACGGCCACAGACAGGCTGCTTTGGGCGTTTGCTCAACCTGGTAACCGGCATACTCATCCTATTTGCCATCGCTGCCGCCATCCTCCTGGGCCTCGTCATCCTGGCCCCCGACCTGTTTAGCAATACCCCCTTCGCCATCTTGCAAGGCAGCAACAATCCAGTAGAACTGCCCACCATTGCTGCCGTTGCCGTCATTCCCACCACTACAGACACACCCACACCCGCCCTCATCGCTACTTGGACACCCATCGTCGAAGCACCAACCAGCACCCCGGCTCCCACCAACACTCGCCGTCCCGCCTTAACACCCACCCCTTCCCCCACCTTACCCACCATCACACCCACCTTTACACCCACAGCAACCCCCACCGAAACAGGCACACCCACACCGCCTGGCCCCACACCCACACCAAGCCCCACCCGCGCCTCATTCCCCTTCACCAAGTCCGACACCAGCCCGTTTTACCTGCAAAATTCGGCCAACAGTGCCGGCTGCGACTGGATGGGTATTGCTGGCGAGGTGTTGGACTTAAATCGCAATCCTGTGGCTGTGGGCAGTTACCGTGTGCATGTGTGGGGCAATGGCCTGGATGAGCGCGTGGTGGTTGGCGGCGCACCCGCATATAGCCCCTCGGGCTGGGAACAATTTCTCTTTAATGCGCCAACGGTACGGGAGTATAGTGTGCAGCTAGAAACGGCCAGTGGAACGGCCGTTTCCCAAGTCTACACCATCCAAACCAGAGCCAGTTGCAGCCAAAACCTCACCCGGCTCGATTTCCTGCAAAACCATTAACCCATCATGCCAGAAGTGGCCTAATTTCCACTTTCAACCAGCAGCGAATACGAACCACCCTCCGCAAAAAACGTATCCACCACAATGCGCCAATTGCCATCGGCCGTTAACGTCAAGCCCAACAACTGCTCCACATTACCCAGCGACGCCTCATCCACCTCCATCACCACATTCCCGTTTGGGTCCTGCAAACGAAACAGAAAATCCACATCCCCCACAGGTGTCAGCGTCACATCAATCACATCCCCCTCATGGCCCGCAAACAGCCAATAAACAGGCATTCCCGGCAGCAAAGCCGTTGCCACCGACTCCCCATAAGTCAAATTCCCAGCCAAAGAAGGCGGCTGTGCCGTTACCCCATTCAGAGTAATCTCATAACGGCCAGCTTCACCAAAATAATCACGCACCAAGATGATATACTGCCCCGCAGCCGGCAAGGTTATGTCAACCAACTCCACCTCGCCCGTCAAAAACTCATCCTGGGTTGCCAAACGCTCCACATTCGCATCCAACAGCCAGACCTCCACATCCAACCAGGGATCAAGCGGCATCACCTTCACCGTCACCCGATCCCCAGCCTGACCCGTAAAATACCAGGTATGCACTTCTAACGACTGCAAACTTTCCTCAAGCACATCTCCATAAACCAGATCACCAGCCTCATAAAAGTTCTGGGTTACTTCGCCCCCTTCATTAAGTGACAGGGAATAGGCCCCGCCAACATCGGCAAAACTAGTGACAAGAATGGTGTATTCCCCCGTCACAGGCAGTTCAAAACCAGAAATCAGCTCGGCATCCCCACTAAACCCCTCATCCAGCGCAGCCAGGCGACGGCCGTCTGGCCCATACAAATTCAAAATCCCATCCATCCGCTCATCATCAGGAATCAGCACAATACTCACCGTCTCCCCTGCTGTTCCCTCAAACTGCCACAGATGTTGGCCTGGCGGCAGCACACTTTGAATCGTTTGTCCGAGCAAAATGCGCCCGCCGCCGCTGTATAATGGCTCATCACTCAAACTCAGGCTCAACTCATAGCGGCCAGCACTATCAAAAAAATCTTCCACTTCCACAAAATAACGGCCGTCTTGCACCAACAACACATCCGCCGCAATCTCCGTATCACCCGTATACCCATTATCCACCATCGCCACCACCTGGCCCGAAGCATCCACAATCGTCAAGCGCAAATCCAAGTCAGCCAACTCTGTACTAAGGGCCAGCGTCGCATAACGGCCGTCTCGCGCACTAAACGTCCAAATATCCTGAACCCCCGCCGCTAAAGCCGCCCGCACCGGCTCCCCATTAGGCAGCTCCCCCACAATACTCGCCTGCCCGCCGCCAATGGCAAAATTCGACTGCACATTATAAACAACCACAGTATTCATAATCTGGTCAAACAAAGCATCAAACTGCGCCCACTTATCAATCGTGGTACCCATCAACAAAATAGCCTGCGTAGACAGCCCCGTAGCACTATCCTGCCCAATCGAAAACAGCAGCAAGCGCATCTGAAAATCCTGCCCCGCCACAATAGGAAAGCCCACCGGATCACCAATAATATCGGCCATAGCCCCCGCCACCGTACCCGACGGAGAATCGGCCGTTATCGCCTCCACCTCCCGCACAACGGCCGTTGCCAACTGCGACAACAACATATTCAACCCACTACGCGGACTATCCACCGGCAAATCCTGGCTGTTCATCACCCCCATCACGAACGCTCCCATCCCAATCTCCTTACCCGACAACAAACTGGCCCCCGTCCGTTCCGCATCCACCAAAAACAGCGTCGTCACCCCCAACTGGTTCGTCGCCGCCGCCACATCCAACTGCGACGACAAATTCAGCCAATCCGGCGGCACAGCCACCTGCAAACCAGTCACCTCACTCCCCACCCGCTGCCAATCCAAAACCGGGTCACGCGTAGGCACGGCCGTTGGCAGCAAAGGCACAGTCGGCAGCGGCGTAGGCGTAAGGGTCGGTTCAGGCACAGGCACAGTCGCCGTCATCGTCGGTTGGCTGGCAATTGCCGTCGCCACACTAGTCGCCGCCGACTCCGTTGAAACGATATTCGGGTCCTCCTCTGTAATCGGCCGACAAGCCACAACCGTCGTCAGCAGAAACCCCAATATTAAATAAGGCCAGTCTCTCTTCTTCATCACTTCCTCCCTAACTGGGTATTGGTCGCCAGAAAGCTCGAAGGGAAACGTAAACAAGCAATTAAACAATTGAGCAATTACCCATTACCCAACTATCTAATTACTCAGCTACAAACAGTTACAACCCTTCGAGAAGGTTGTGTCTTACCAATATCCCGCTGTGCTGTTACGAGCCAGGGACTCGCCAATCATCACCGAGGATGATCAGCACATCGAAGTCGCCGTCAGGATTACGGCCGTTGCTGACATTTAGGGGGGGGATTTGCAATCGCTGAATGAGGTACTGGACTGTATAAGGGTGAGATCCATAATCAATCACCTGTGTCGTGCGGTAAGTAGCGGCATCCGCATTACCAACTTCCGTGATGTTGAAGCCAAAATCCTGCAAATAGGTCTGTGTCTCGCCAGCCAGTCCAAAAACGGCCGTTCCATTGTACACAGCCACCCGTGCAGCCTCCTGCGCCATCAACACCGGTAAATCCTCAATCACAGGTGTGGGTACGGCTGGTGGGGCGAACAAATCATCGCGCAACTGGCGAATCTTATCCCGGATCGGCACAAGCACCTGACGGCCGTCCGGTGTCGTCTCATTATAAACATAGTTATAATCAATAACGGCCGTATGAATCTGCTCACGCGGAACATCCTGAACCAACAACGCCAACTGCAACACCTCATCAACCGACATATTCGTGCGGACATTATTCTGAAACGTCTGCCACAACTCCGGTGCCTGACGCATCAACTGCGGCACCATATCCAAACGCAGCACCTGCTCACGCACAGCCAACACCACCGCCTGCTGCCGACCCGCACGATCCACATCACCACCAAAAGTAGCCCGCGTCCGAGCATACTTCAAAGCCGTCGTCCCATCCATCTGGTGCGTTCCAGCCTCAATAGAAAATGGATCAAACCCATAACACCTGTCAGGGTAATCAGGATCATCAATAGCCTCAGGCACATCTATTTCAATCCCCCCAATTAAGTCAACAACCTCCACAAAAGCATCAAAATTGACAGCAACATAATAATTAATGGGAATCCCCAGCGTCGCCTCCACAGTTTCCACAGCCAACGCCGGCCCCCCCCCAGGGTACTCATACGCCTCCCCCAAATAATTCGCCTGATTAATACGATCCAGGCCAAAACCCGGAATCTCCACCCACAAATCACGCGGCAAAGACAAAACAGCCGCCGACAAAGCCACCGGGTCCACCGTCACCAACATCATCGTATCCGTATGCGTCGGCCCCGACTGGTCACAGCGCTGGTCAATACCCAGCATCAACACCGTCACCCGCTCCGTCCCATCCCACGGCTTCGACGACTCCACCAGCACCGGCGTTCCCACCACCGCCGGCTGCTCCTCAACCACAGACACAGAAGGCGCATCCACCACCGCTGGCGCCCCCACCTCTGGCTCCACCACCGCACTAAAATCAGGATCAATAATATTCCCCGTCGCCATCACCTGCTGCTGCACCAGGCGAAACAGCCCCACAGAACCGGCAATAAAAGCCGCCAAAAGCCCTAATGCAATAATGATTAACGCCCACAAAGGGAGGCGAATGCCGGAACGAGAACGACGTTTTTGTGAATCCGATACCATAATTGTCAACCCATTTCGCGTCAGGCATTATAACATGGGCAAAAATGATGGCAATTTATGGGTGTAAAACGTAAAACATCAGCATTTCAGTTACGTTTTACGTTTCCCCAGTTCTACTCTCCTGTACAATAATCACCATGTCCTCCCAACAACGAACCTGGCTCGTTTTGGGCGTTTATGCCCTGCTAACGGCCGTTATCACCCAACCCACCCTCACCCACCTCACCACCCACATCCCCGGCAGCGAAGGCGATGCCCTCAACCACCTGTGGACATTCCAATGGGTCAAAACAGCCCTCCTCTCCGGCAGCAACCCCTTCTACACCCACCAACTCTACTACCCCAACGGCGTGTCCCTCCTAACCCACAACATCGCCTGGGTACACATCGCCATCTGGCTGCCCCTGCAAGCCCTCATCGGCGGCGCAGCCGCCTACTCCCTCGTCTTCATCGCCAACTTCACCTTTAACGCCTTCGCCTTCTACCTCTTCGCCCGTGAAGAAACAGCCTCAGAAACGGCCGCTTTCATCGGCGGTCTCGTCTGCGGCTTCTGGCCCTACACCCTCTCCCACCACAACCACCCCAACCTCATCCTCATCAGCTGGATCCCCCTCGCCATGCTCCACCTGCGCCGCCTGATAAAAGGAGACTGGAGACTAGGGACCGGAGACTATCAACAAAGCCCCTTACGCCCCAGTCTCCAGTTTCCAGTCTCCAATCTCCAATCTCGCCGCCAAATAAAACCCAAGAGAGAAGTCATATACACGGCCGTTTCCCTCACCCTCATCGGCCTCACCCGCTGGCAGCTACTCGTCATCAGCCTCCTGCCCCTCAGCTGCTACCTGCTCTATCAACTCTCACAGCAGCCACTTACCCGCCCCATTCTCCTACGCCTCGCTGCGGCAGGCATCCTCGCCGCCATCCTCATGGCCCCCCTTGCCACCCCCATCCTCATAGCCCAGTTCAGCCCCGCCAGCACCACCACCACCCTCGCCGAAGAAAGCCCCAACCAAACCGACCTCCTCGCCTACTTCGTCCCCAACCGCTACCACCCCCTCTGGGGCGAAGCCGCCTTCCAACTTTATGACAACTTCAGCATCAACAAAAACTTTACCCCATCCATCGGCTACACAGCCCTGCTTCTCCTCCTCACCGCCGCCATCTTTCGCTGGCGCAAAAGCTGGTTTTGGCTGCTGTTAGCCGCCCTCACCATCCTGCTAGCCCTCGGCCCCAACCTGC
>JACKBT010000010.1 GCA_020634415.1 Ardenticatenaceae bacterium | reverse complement strand
TTTTACGGGGATTGCCTTTAAGAAGTTGCAGTGGGGCGCGGGGATGACGCTGTTGGGTTTGGTGGGCGTGGGCGTGTTGCAGGCGGTGCTGGTGGGGTTGGTGCTGCCCCGCGTGAAGGGGGTGACGTTTGCCCTGGTGACGCTGGGCATTGCTTCGATGTTTTTTATTGTGGTGCAGTCGAGTGAGTTGGCGGCGTGGACGGGGGCGGATGTGGGTTTGCAGGGGGTGATTGCGCCGGAGTTTTTGAGTACCTCGAATGAACGCTTTCAACTTTACCTTATTGTGTTGCTGACGACGTTTTTGGTCTATTGGCTGTACCGCCGCTTTGTGGATTCGCCGACGGGGCGGGTGTGTGTGGCGATTCGGGAGAATGAGGATCGGGCGTTGATGCTGGGGTATAACACCTTTTACTTTAAGCTGACGGCGTTGGTGTTGTCTTCGGTAACGGCCGCTCTCGCGGGCTTTTTCCACACCATTCACCAACCGATTGTCAGCCCCAATGTGGCCAGCCTGGGCTGGACGGTGACGGCGCTGTTGATTATTTTGATTGGCGGGGTGGGGACGTTGAGTGGGGCGATGTTGGGAGCGGCCGTTTTCCGTTTGCTCGAATTTTATCTGGACAGGTGGTTTGGTGAGGCGGCCAGCTTTTTGCTGGGGGCGATTTATGTGGGGATTGTGCTGTTTATTCCCTTCGGCATCGTGGGGACATGGCGGCTCAAGGCGTTTGAGCGGCAGCGGGGGTGGCAGCGGTTACGGAAGTTGCTGGGTTGGGATGAGGGGAAAGACACAGCTTCCTGACTTTGAAAAATTCGTTTTATTGTAGGTCTTACGGTTTCTGACCCTGCATTTCATATTTTATCCATCCATGTATTGTTGCAACGACTTTTTCAAAGCTATTATTTTCCATATTATTGATTTGAACACCTGCTAAAAGAAAAAAGCCACTACCATATGGTAATGCTCCTATTATGCACTGATTCTGTTCCCGATCGCGCAACATCGTTATGAATTGCCCAGAATCTATTGAATAAGCTCTAAATTTTCCAATAGTAGTTCCATTGCCAGAATTTACAATATCGCCAAATCGGTCAACTTCTAAAGAGGTCTGATAACACTCGACCTCTTCATAATCTCCATTTGGATTAAGGTTGGGGAACAAGTCACGAACAAGTGGTTTCCAAATTGGGTTATTGTCATCTAGTCTTTCAACACGTCCAGCAGCTTCATGGTTTCCTCCTCGTGGATCGTAACGATACCAAAATGGAATCCCGGCTACATTAATGAATATCCCACCATTCCAAACATAATCTCGTATCACCTTAATAGTCGTGTGAGAAACAAAGTCAGCCTCAGGATATAATTCTCCAAATGGGTTAATAACTACATCAGGAGTAAATTTACGTTGGATAAGTTTCACTGGACCAACTTCAATTTTGTAACTGGGCTTGTTAAGAGCAGTCTGCCAGTCATACGGGCTTCTATTTGACTGCATTGGAACTGGCTGAGTTTCATTTTGATCTCTACCAATTGTGCCATCTAAAATGAGCAGCCTTGGTTTTCTAAATCGCCGAGTACGCAATTTGCGAGCAAGATGAAGTAGCTTTTCTTCAAAACTATTCCCGTAGCCAACACTATATAATAACAAGCATATAATTAGGAGCATAATCGTTACCGACCATAGCCATAAGGGTGATTGTTGCCCTATAGCATTGTTAGTTGCGACATTTGCTGCAAGTGCAATTGCGAGGGGGCCAGTTAATAATGTAAGCAATCTTTTTGAGATTTTACGAATTGATGTTACTTGATCGTTCATGTATTTCATAAATTAGCGGTTCTAGAAAAACGGCCGTTTCCCCACCCACCTTATTTTGAAAAAGAGAGACGCGAGGGGATTTAGAGGCTTTGGTTTCGATAAGCACGAATTTCTTCGTTGATGTCTTCATCGGTTATGTCGGCCACAGGCACTTTCTTGGCCAGCCGCTCAATCAATTGGGCAAATCGTTCATCCATGTCCTCAGCCAACAGGGCCTGGGCTACTCGGGAACGGGCATCTGGCTCTAACTGGCGCACGGCCGTTATCAATTGCTCGATGGTTAGCTGCACGTTGGGAATGGTCACAGTTGTGGTGGACATATCATCATCCTCTCAAAAATCTTGCCAACATTATAACAGGGAACGGCCGTATGCGGGAAAGCCCCAACTCATTCTGAAAAAGATATGAACAGAAACACACCCACTCACCAAAAACGGCCGTCAAACTCAATCGTCAACAAACCACTCAACGCCAGCGGCGGTGTGCGCGGCAGGCGATAAATCATAATGCCGGTTTGCTCAGGGAGCGGGATAAGTTCTCCATCTTGGCGACCAGCTAATGGCCCTTGCCATTCTTCCCAACCCACATGCGTGTAAAAAGAGAGACGCTCCGTTTCCAAACAGGCGATCTCATACTCAGGAACGGCCGTTACCAGATGGCGCATGAGGGCGCTGCCAATGCCCTGGCCCTGATGGGCGGGCGAGACAGAAACCGCATCCACGTAAGCTGTCCGCAAAAAGGGCTGCCCGGCGGGCTGAACCCAGCGTGTCGTCACCACCGCATGGCCCACCAGTTCCGCCCCCTGATAAGCCAGGATGTGCCGGCCACCGGCGGGAATATAGGTGAAGAGGTTCTGGAAATCTTCGCTTTCATGCGCGGCGATGCACAGGTGGATAACGACCGTTCGCGCCGCCTCAGCCAACGCTTCTGTGGGGACAGTCATGATGTTTAGTAAGTCACTCATGCCGCAAGGATAACACGCCCATTTGCCCCCGGCAACGGCGAAATGCTGCGTCATTACCTGTCGCAGACAGCCATATAATCCCGCCTATATGAGACGTTATGGGGGAAGAAAGACACGATTGCGCCGCAGCGGCCCACGCCAGCGCACAGACTGGAAAGCCGTCTTAGAATGGCAGATGGAGGCGGCCGGTTTGCCCCAACCAGAGCGGGAATATCTGTTTCATGCCGAGCGCAAATGGCGTTTTGATTATGCCTGGGTGGTGGAGGGCTTTGCCCTGGAGTTTGAAGGCGGCATTTGGCTGCAAACAAAGGAAGGCCGCAGCAAAGGCCACGCGCACCCCAAACGATTCATCAAAGATTGCGAAAAGTATAATGAAGCCGCTCTGTACGGCTGGTCTGTTTTGCGGGTCACGGGCGAAATGGTGGAGGATGGCCGGGCTATTGCCTGGTTGGTTAGGGCATTGGTGGAGCAGCAGTGAGGCCAGGCCGCCAGTATCCGTGACTGTGCCTCACGCTGTCGGCGGCCTTCACGCTCACAGCGTCCACTCCCACACGGTGCAGGCCATCGAAATGCCGCCGCCGCTGGCGATGAACAAGACTTTATCGCCCAATTTGGGGCCAACGCCCTGTTCCAGGGCATCGTCCAGTGCCATAGGAATACAGGCCGAACCGGTGTAACCCCATTTGTCCATGATCCAGTGTGTTTTTTCGAGCGGCTGCTTGATGATGGCCATGATCTCTTTGATGGTGTTGATGTTGAGTTGGGTGAAGAGGTAGAAGTCTATCTCGTCGAAGGTGAGGTTGGCTTTAACGGCCGTTTCCGCCATCAACTTCGGCCAATAAGTAGAGTTAAAGGTGGGTGGCACGCGCTTTACAAATTGCACACGCGGACGGCCGTTATTGATGTGGGCAGGCGTAACGGGGCAGGCTGCCGCGCCGGTAAAAATACCCAGGGCATCATAATGTTCGCCGTAACCCTGCTTTTTGCCCGCCAAAAAGCCGGGTTTGTCCCCGGCCCCCAGCACCACCGCACCCGCGCCATCGGCAAAGAGGGTGCAGGTGTAATAGTCGGTGTAGTCTACAAAACGGGTCATACCATACGCGCCAATGACGAGGACGTGATTGATGTCGTCATCGGTCATGATGTGGCGGGCGGCGGTGTCAACGGCCGTTACCCAACCGGCACAGGCACAGTTCATGTCAAACGTCCCGGCCTTCACCGCCCCAATTTTGTGCTGCACCACATTGGCCGTCGCCGGACTGAAATAGTCAGGCGTGTCCGTGGCCACAATAAGCAAATCCACATCGGCAGCGGTAAGGCCTGCCCGCGCCAATGCCTGATTGGCGGCATGAACACACAAATCGCTGGTTGCCTCCTCAGCCGCCATCACATGCCGCTGCTTGATGCCCACATTTTTAACGAGCCATTCGTCCACATTGCGGCCCAGCAGTTCGTCAAAATAGGCATTGGTTAATACTTTTTCCGGCACATAGCGGCCGGTGCTTAGAATTTGGGCGTATCGAGTTGATGTCATGTTCTGTTACCCCAGGGTAAATTGATTTCGGCCTAAGATACCACAGGCAAGTTACAGGAGAGCAACAGCGCAGGGGGTGCTGGCGGTTTTGTAGTGGCTTAAGGTTCGCGCCAAAACACGTTTGGACTATTGGAGATTGGAGATTAGAGACTGGAGACTGTTCAACCTCTAGCCTCCAGTCTCCAATCTCCAAAACCGCTAAGATAAAAACGAACGCTTACTTAAGATGTACTCACAGTGTATCCCAGGCATATATCAGGGTACATTGAGTTTGGGGCCGGGGCCGCTTATAGTGTTCGGTGTGATCCATATCTATCCTGTAAGTAAGAAAAAATCTGTGGGTGATGTATGCCTAAATTGAACGTGTGGCAGGTGGTCGGCGGCACTGTGGTGGTAACGGCCGTTGCCCTCCTCTTTTGGTTCCTCTTTCGCTTCCACTTTCTGCTGCTTATGATCTTTGCCGCCATCATCATCAGCACCGCCATGCAGCCCATAGTACAATGGCTCAACCAACGCGGTTTGCCGCGTGCCACCGGCATCATCCTGGTGTATGGCCTGCTGCTGTTGGGGATTGGCCTATTCTTCTGGTTAGGCGCACCTTTCCTCATTGATCAAACGGCTGTGATGAACAACACCGCGTCCGAAGCTTACCAGAGCTTGCGCGAGCAGGTGATTGGCAGCGGCAACCTCATCGCCCGCCGTCTGGCCCAATCTCTGCCCCCCAACCTCTCTTTGATGATGGAGCCGCCCGCGGATGATGAGGCAGCATTGGCCTCATTGTCGCAACTGGGTGAGATAGTGACGATGGGCTTTAGAACTGTGTTGGGGATCGTGGCGACGTTCCTGCTGGCTTTTTATTGGACTTTGGAAGCGGAACACATCAAGAGTGCTGCCTTTTTGCTGGTTCCGCAAACCCGGCGCGAAGCGGCCCGCCAATTTGTGGCGAACGCCGAGGAAAAGTTGAGCGGTTATGTGTATGGGCAGGGCATTCTGGTGGTGGCGGTGGGTCTGTTGGCCCTCATCGCTTACCTGCTCATCGGCCTGCCCAATGCCCTGATTTTGGCAATTTTTGCCGGCATGATGGAGGCAGTGCCGCTGCTGGGGCCAGCTTTGGGGGCTGTGCCAGCGGCGTTGGTGGCTTTTTCGCTGTCGCCACTGCATGTGTTGTGGGTGTTTGTGGCAACGGCCGTTATTCAGCAATTAGAAAACAGCCTGCTCGTTCCCCGTGTGATGAACCAGGCGATTGGCGTGCGCCCGCTCGTGACCCTGTTAGCCATGTACGCCTTTGGCTCACTGTTTGGTGTGGTGGGGGTGCTGGTGTCCATCCCGCTGGCGGCCATCATCCAACTGCTGCTGGATCGCTTTTTGTGGCAGCGCACGGCCGTTGCGGGCGAAGCGGGCCGCGACAAGCAGAGTGTGCTGCGCTACCAGGTGCAAGATTTGGTGCAGGACATCCGCGAACAGGTGCGGCGCAAACCGCACATGGCCACGGCGGCCACCGACCAGATTGAAGATTCTCTGGAAGCCATTGCCCTTGATCTGGACAGCTTTGTGGCCCAAAAGAGGAGGAAGTCATGAAACGGGTGGCGGGTTATACGGCCGTTATCCTCACCACGCTGGCTCTGCTCTACCTTCTGTGGCAGTTTCGGCTCATCGTGATCCTCTTCACTATTTCTCTGTTTGTGGCGGCGGCCATACGGCCGTCCATCCTCCGTTTGGCAGCGCAGGGGATGCCTACCTGGGCGGCGCGGCTTCTCCTCTACAGCCTGATTATTGGCTCCTTTTTGCTGCTTATTTACCTGTCGAGTGAGCCATTTAGCCAGGAAGTGGAGGTGTTGGGCAACCGCACGGCCGTTGCCTACCAATTCCATTACAGCCGTTGGTCTACCGGCAGCGAGTGGCAGCAGCAGTTGGTCAGTCGCCTGCCCGATCCGACGGAGCTATTTGATACGGCCGTTGGCGAAGAAGGCGAGCAGTTCTTACAAGTTCTGCTTAACCTTACCCAAACCATTGTCGGTTTGCTGGGTGGGGCCATCACCGTCATCATCCTCAGCATCTATTGGAGCACCGACCAGGATCGGTTCGAGCGGCTTTGGCTTTCGCTGCTGCCTGCCGCCAGCCGCATTCGCGCCCGCGAGAGTTGGCATGAGGTCGAGACCTGCGTGGGGGATTATCTGCGCAGCCAATTTGTGCAAAGCCTGCTGGCGGCCATCTTGCTGGGTCTGGGTTATTGGCTTATGGGGCTGTACTATCCCCTCCTGCTGGCGATTCTGGCCGCGGTTGCCTGGCTCATTCCCCTGGCGGGCATTGTGCTTATTACGGTGCCAGTCTTTGTGGTGGGCCTCAACCTCAGTGGGTGGGTGGCATTGGGCGCAGTGGCTTATACGCTGCTGCTGATTCTCTTTTTGGAATATAGGGTAGAACGGCGACTGTTTAGCCGCCGCCATTACAGCCAAATCTTGCTTTTGCTGACGATGATTTGCCTGGTAGATGCCTTCGGTTTTGTGGGTTTTCTCATTGCCCCGCCCTTAGCGGCGGCGATTCAGGTGTTGCTGCGGCAGCTTTTTCGGTATTGGGTGGAGCCAACCACAACGGCCGTTCATCTGCACCAACTGGAACAACGTTATGAAGAAGTGCGGCAACTTTATCGCACCAACGGCCAGGACGACACCTATCCCCCCGAAATTGGCAGCTTGCTGCAGCGGCTGGAAAAATTATTGGCTCAGGCCCGCCAGGTGGCTTGAAACAAGTACGGCCAGCGCCCCAAGCAACAGCCCTCATAACCTCTCAATAACTTCTTAACACCAACTCAACATTTGCCCGTTATCTTTTGCCCTATATGACAAAAACAGGGTAGTTTGCTTTTATTGGCTGCCTGTAATCGTTCAGTTCCTCGAGTGGAAAATCTTCAGTCTCTCATCTCAGTTTCGCATATTATTCCATACACTGTCTTTGGCTCAACGGGGAGGAGCAGCGGAGATGGGCCAGGCAGCCTCCGCAGGCAACTGTATGGCCAGGACGCGCCCGGCAAAGACTTCGCTAATGAGCACTGTACCCTCGTCAGCCAGCAGGAACGCGCCAGGTGTGTTGAGGTCGGTGACAACTGGCTGTGGTTCCCCATTTTCGTCCAGGCGGCTCAAACGGCCGCTTGCCACCACATAATCGCCCCCCGCAAAACAGTCGCCCCCCTCACGAAATTGGGCAAATTCTAACACCCAGATACGGCCGTTTTCATCCACCGCCACATCAATCGGCATATTCAAACCAGTCAGCACCGTTCGCGCCCGGCCATTTTGGCCGACAGCCACCAACTGCCCGCCCCCTGTGGGAAAAGGACACCCCCCCGTCAGCGTTACCAAAAACTCATCGCCGAAGCGGGCGATGCCTGTAGGCACAGCATCCATGGTGCGCTGCTCATCGGTGGGGTGGGGCAGGCGGGGGAAGAGGTGGATGAAGTGGGTTTTGCCGTCGTCGTTGGGGCGGGCGATGCCATTCATGCTGGCATCGGTGACGACGGGCCGACCCGTCGCATCGAAGGCGATATCGAAGGGGTTGATGAGCTGGTCTATGATTTGGGGAAACATGGCTTGGCCTAGAACGGCCGTTGTCAACGCCTCGTCGGGCAGGGCCAATGGCCCCTCAAGCGGCATCGTCCACAAATGGCTGGCGTTAAAGTGGCCGATGTAGAGAATACGGCCGTCGGGGGCAATGCCCACCAGCGGCGCACCCGCCAAATCCCCCGAATCGCGGGTGCTGGGAATGCCAGAAATAAGCCGCCCCCTCTGCCCCTCGGCAGTGATGAGCGTCACCCCCGCGCTGTCATCGCCTGTGCCTGTACCCATCTCGGCAATGAGCAGACCGCCATCGGGCAGTTGCGCCAGGCCAATGGGGTTGATCAGGCCATCGGCCAGCACATGGGTTGTGGGGGAGACTGCGCCGAGGTCGGGCGAGGTGGCTGTTTGCGTCTGGCAGGCCGCAAACAGCACTAAGAAGAGGGGGATGAAGCACTGCTTGAGCATGGTTTAGGTTGCGGAAGAAGTTCAACTCCTCAGAAGAAGTTGAAATTCTAAATGTCTGGCTCGGTGTGACGCTGGGCAGAGCAACTGCACCACTCTTCACACTATCCTTTCCCATTCATCGCATAGTAAAAAGGGTCGCCGGCCGTGATGGAGCCGCGCTGGACGGGCTGGTTGGTGAAGGCTGATTTGTAGAGGCTGGTGCTGAACTCGATGATGCGCCGTGCTTCGTGGCCGCTGAGGAACGGCCGTTCCCCTGCATCCATGCTGTCCAAAATCTCAGCCAACTGCACCGCGTGGGTGCCAGAAATATCCGTCTCAATGTTTTGCCACTGGGCCAAGGCTTCGGCGTGGGGCGATTGGTCAGCGATGCTGAAACGCCAGTTGGTATTGTGATAGCGATAAAGGGCCGAACATTCCACCGTCGCTCGCTGGAAATCGAGGCGCAAATAGGATTCCTGGCGCGGTGACAGGGCGCTGTTGGTAATATGGCCCAATGCCCCGCTGCCAAAACGCACCATCGCCATAGCAATATCCTCCACCTCAATCTCTCGATCCAGGGTGGCCGCCATCGCTCGCACCTCTTCCCACTCATCCATCAGCCAGAGGAATAAGTCGGTCAGGTGGATGCCTAGGCCCATGGTGGGGCCGCCGATTTCGGTGGCCCATTTGCCGCGCCAGGGTACGGCGTAGTAGTTGGCATCCCGATACCAGAGTGTGTTGCAGTGGCCGACTAACGGCCGTCCCAACTCCCCCGCTTCCATCAACTGCTTCAAATGTCGCGCCGCCGAACCAAAACGCCACTGAAACACGGTGCTGACGTAATTACCCGTGGCCGCTTCGGCCTCAGCAATGCGGTCAAACTGGTCGAGTGAGGCGCACAGCGGCTTCTCGCAGTAGACGGATGCGCCCGCTTCTAAGCACTGCAAAATGAGCGGGAAATGGGTGGAGGGCGGCGTGAGAATATGCACCAGATCGGGCTGGATGTCGGCCAGCATTTGGGCGGCGTCGGCGTAGGCGTGGGGGATGTTGTTGGCTGTGCAGATGGCTTGCAGCCGTTCGGCGTTCAGGTCTACGGCGGCCACCAGTTGGGCGCGGTCGCCCGCCTGCTGCACGGCCTGGAGATGGCTGTTTACGATATTTCCTGTGCCAATGAAGGCGATGCGATACTGTTTCATGGGGTGTATGCTGCGGCAAGATTGGCGCAGTCTGGGAGACTGGGCCAATCTTGTCGTTAAATTATGAGGTTATTTTGAACTGCTTTTTGGCCTCGGCCAACAGTTCGGCTTCGGGGCGGACTTTGTAGAAATCGTCCAGGGGGTAGCAGCCGGAGGGCAGGTGGTTGCGGGGGCCGGTGGTGCAGTCGCTGAAGGTGCGGCAGATGCGTTTGCGCTGTAACGGCCGTCCCGCCAACACATCATCCACAATCTCGTGATAAGACAAAATCATCCGCCCCAAACCCACCAAATCCGTCTGGCCCGTCCGCACCGAATGTTGGGCCACATTGGGCAGCCAATCTTGCAGATAGGAGTAGCCAGAGCCGACAAAGGTGAGTTCGGGACGATACCGTTTCAGTTCGGCCGTGACGGCAATGTGACGGGCGACGCCAGTCAGGGGGTCTTCGGGCGGCAGATAGCCATCAGACGGCGGGAAGAGGGCGGGACGAATGAGGTGGGGGGTGTAGTAGGGGCTGCCCGCGGTGATGCACACCAGTTTGATGTCCAGGGAGAGGAGTAAGTCGAGGAAGGCTTTGGGTTCGGTCAGGTCTATGGTGGTGCCGCTGCCGCCGCCGCCGAAAGCGTAGGGATAACGGCCGTTCTCCCACACCTCCGCCTCACCCACATTGCCCTCACCCATGCGGAAGGGAATCCAATCAAAGGCACTCAGGCGCACGCCAATGTCCAAACCGGGGGCTTCGCTGCGCACCCCAGCCACAATGTCGCGCAGGAAGCGGGTGCGGTTTTCAAAGCTGCCGCCATAATCACCCTCGCGGTCTACCGCGCTTAAAAATTCGTGGCCGAGATAGCCATGACAATGCTTCAGGTCTACGAAATCGAAGCCCGCTTTTTGGGCCAGAACGGCCGCTTGCACAAACTGCTCAATCAACTGCCGAATCTCACCATCGGTCATCACCGCATGGTTGGCTGGCAGGTTGTATTTTTCATCGAGAAGCGGGTGACGGTAAAGCACATAGGGTTTGAGTGCCCAATCTTGTTCAGGGCGGCAAAAGCGGCCAGAGTGGGTGAGTTGTAAGCCCATGTAAAGGTCGTCGGCCCGGCCATATTTCTCGCGGTGGGCTGTTACCAAACCTTGCCGCAGTTCGGCAATGGCCGCTACATGTTTGTTGCTAATCATTAACTGCTGGGGATTGGCGCGGCCATCGTGGCGCACGGCCACCGCTTCGCCGCCAAAAAAGAGCTTGGCTCCGCTTTGCCCAAAGTGCTGCCAGCGCCGTTTGGTCAATTCGCTGGGATACCCATCAGCGGTGCCATCCCAGCCTTCCATGGGCAAAACGGCGAAACGGTTGGTGAGGGTACGGCCGTTTACCACTAAACTTTGGGCCAAAGGGGCTTCTGCCCCACCCATCATCGCCTCATCGAAGCCCAATGTGACCCCGATGTCCTCTAAATGCTGCCGAAATTTATCGGCCGTTCGCAACTGCGCCACACGGCGGTGAGTAGCCATAAGTCCTCCTTAATTTGCGTAATCGGTAATTGGTGAACGGTAATCGGATTACTGATTACCGAGGACACCTAATCGCTCCCCAATCTCCCGTAGAACGGCCACATCGCTTAACGGCCGTTGCTCCGCCAGCGGGTGCGTCTCATCCGATTCAATCCAGCCGCGCAGCTTCAAAAATTGAGCCGCGCTGTGTTTGTAGGCGGGCACGGGGGCGCGAAAGGCAAAAAAGCCCAGATATTGCAAAATATCATTCAATTCATAAAAGGCAGGATCGCCCGCTTCCCACAGCGCATCTCGTTGGGCGAATAAATCCGGGGCGAAGGTGCTTAAGCCTAACAAATAATCGGAGCCATACATAACCATGTCAATCGCCAAATCATTGCCGGTGAAAACTTTGAAATCGGGGCGGCGCTCGTCGCGCAGTTGCAGCCGCTGCCACTCCAGTTCGCGGTTCAGCGAGGAATGTTTGGCCCCCAGGCACTGGGGTATTTCCAGCAAACCGGCGTAGGTTTCCAGATCGTAAATCTGGCCGAAGGGGGCGAACATTTGGCCCAGCTCGAAGGCGATGAAGCGGTCGCAGTGCCGCCCCAAATCGGCGTAAGCGGCCACGATTTGGTCTGGTGATTGGCTTGTCAGGCCAAAGGATTGGAAGATGATGGGGGTGCCGCCATGTTCCTGGATGATCTCGATTTGGCGGCAAACGGGGTCGGGGTTCCAGCTATCGCCCGGTTGGCTGGCGACGTAGGCCCCGGCGCAAAATTGGCCCCCAGCCAGCACAGCACGGGTGCGGGCCAATGCCTCTTCGCGGGTGGCCTGGTCAATGAGGTTGGCGTAGCCGGTGTCCATGTTGATGGCGGGGGTGATGTGGTGATCGGCCGTTCGCCCCACATGCGCCTCAAATCCCAGCCAATCCACCGTGCCAGATGCCGTATAGGGCAGCAAAATGGCCGAAATGCCCGTAATTTTGCGCTTCAATTTTATTCGGGCAGATGGGTGTGCTTCGGACATCATCAACAGCCTCCATTTTTTTCCAAAAGGCCCACCGCTAGCAGATAGTTGTTGTATGCGGCCAGCGCATTTTGGTTATGCACGCGAATGAACTGTTCGGCTTCATCGGCATTGCGGTTGTGGAAAGCGATCATGATTTGGCGGTGTTCGGCCTGGGCCATCTCCACGCGCAGCCCCAGCACATCTTTCATATATTGTACGCGCAGCCGATCCCAGTGATCTAATACTTTGCGCATCATCTCTTTGATGAGGCCAGTGTGGGCATAATCACAAATTTGTAAATGAAAGGTTTTGTTTAATTTCGACCAATTCTCTGGATCATTCATGCTGGCATCCATTTGCTGCACCAACTCGTCTAGTTTGGCGATTTCGGCATCGGTCATGCAGCGGCAAGCTGACCGGGCGCAGATGGCTTCCATTGTTTCTAACAGGCCGAAAATTTCAAAGATAGAGTCGGCACTGATTTCGGTGACGGTTGCCCCGACGTAAGGGGCAATCTCCACAAAGCCATCGGCCTCTAACTGGCGCAGAGCTTCACGAATGGGAATGGAGCTAACGCCTAATTTGGTCGCTACATCATCTATTACCACCCGCTCGCCGGGCTTGTAATCCCCACGAATGATGGCCTGGTGTAATAGCTCGTAGACAACCTCGTTTTTGCTGCGGAATACTGTACTCATAACCACCTCGTAATTTCACTGTTCGTTTTTAGTAAGCATAATGTAAATCCTTGCTTCTTGCCATGTATGCCAGAGGTGAATTGCCATGCGCTGCCAGCCCTTTAAGGTTATGGGTGGGGGAAGGTGGGAAGGGGGCAAATTTGTTGTTGACGGAAATAAATTTGTCCTATATCCTATATCATATATCATATATGATATATGATTATTTTTAGGTTGACAAGCTGTTTGTATGAAGGAGGTGATTGAGCGCTAAAAATCTTTGATAGTCGTCTTGCAGAAAGTGGGGGTTTGGGCTGAATTGTGTCATGTGGTTGTGAATCATGTGGATGCAATTCCCACTATCTACAATCTACATATGTTAGGAGGAAGAAAAATCAGATGAGACGTTCAAAAGTTAGCCTGTTTGCAATCTTGTTGATGCTGGTAGCCATGATTTTGTTTGTGGTGGCTTGTTCATCGCCCAGCGGTTCGGGTGATGAGGAGGCGGAAGAGGTGCAGGCCACAGAGGCGCCAGCGGAAAGTGAAGGGAGTGGTGGTGAGGAAACGGCCGTTACCGAACCCGAAGAAATCTCGGCCCCCACCGGTGGGGAATTCCAACTCCAGTGGTGGGGTTCCCAAAATCGCCACGAGCGCACCATTGCCACCATCGAAAAGTTCCTGGAAGAAAACCCCGATTATGACATCACCTATGAATTTGTAGGTTGGGGCGATTATTGGACATCGCTGGCAACCAAAGCGGCTGGCGGTAATCTGCCCGATGTGATTCAGCAAGATTACGCCCGTTTCTATCAATTTGCCGAAGATGGCCTGATTGTGCCGCTTGATCCCTACATTGAAGCTGGTTTAATTGACATCTCCAACGTGCCCGATGAAGCCATTGCCGGTGGTCGCATCGGTGGCGAACTCTACGCCCTCAGCTTAGGCACAAACTCCCAATCCTTTGTACTGGATTTGGATGTCTTTGCCGAAGCAGGGATAGATTTGCCGGCACCGGACTGGACTTGGGCCGATTTTGAAGAGATTGCCCTGGCTATTCATGAAAACACGGGCAAATTTGGTGTGGTGGGTGGTCTGGCGAATCCCCAATTGGTCAATGCACTGTACCTTTCCCTGGGTGAAGGCATGTACAGTGACGATGGTTTGACGTTGGGTTTCAGCGATCCACAGCCATTGATTGACTATTTTGCCATGATGGTGCGGCTGCAAGATGCTGGGGCGATGGTGTCCCGTGAGGAAGAGATTGCCAACCCGACCAATTTGGAAAACAATGCTTTTGTGACGGGTGAGGCGGGTATGTTCTTTGCCCATACCAACCAATATGTGGCCCTGAATACGGCCGCTGGTGAAGGCCGCAATTTGATGATGGTTCCTGTGCCGCGTGCGGTGGGGGCCACCCAATCGGCTAACTATTTGAAGCCCTCTATGTTCTTCTCGCTTACTTCGCATGGCGAGAATTTGGAAGCGGGCGCAGTTTTTATTGATTATTTCACCAATTCAGTGGAGGCCAATGAGATTTTGGCGGCGGAGCGTGGTGTGCCGGTGTCAACGGCCGTTGCCGATGCCATCAAACCCAACATGGAACCAGCGGCGGCCGCTACCTTCGACTTCCTGGCAAACCTGGACGTCAGCCCCATTCGCCCGCCCGACCCCATTGCTCATGGCGACATCCAAACCAATGTCTACGAACCCCTGATTATTGATCCCCTGATGTACGGACAAATCTCGCCCGAAGAAGCCGTGGCCATGTTTATGGAAGAGGCCAACAAGATTTTAGCGGGTCAAGAAGTCTCCCTGTCTACCGAAGCACCCGCCGAAACGGCCGCTGCCCCCATGGCCGAAGGCGAATTCCAACTGCAATGGTGGGGTTCCCAAAACCGCCACGAACGCACCATCGCCACCGTTGACCTGTTCATGGAACAAAACCCCGATACCGAAGTCACCTACGAATTCGTCGGTTGGGGCGACTACTGGACATCGCTGGCAACCAAAGCGGCTGGCGGCAACCTGCCCGACGTGATTCAACAAGATTACGCCCGCTTCTTCCAATTCCAACAAGATGGCCTCATCGTCCCCTTAGACCCCTATGTTGAAGCGGGTTTAATTGACCTCTCCAATGTACCCGAAGAGGCCATCGCTGGCGGCATGATTGACGGGCAGTTATACGCCCTCAGTTTAGGCACGAACTCCCAATCTTTCGTCCTCGATCTGGATGTCTTTGAAGAAGCAGGCATAGACCTGCCCGCGCCGGATTGGACCTGGGACGACTTTGAAGAAATCGCTATGGCAATCCATGAGAACACGGGCAAATATGGCGTGGTCGGTGGTTTAGCCAACCCCCAAATTGTGAATGCCCTTTACCTCTCTTTGGGCGAGGGTATGTACAACGCCGATGGCACAGCCCTGGGCTTTAGCGACAAGCAGCCATTGGTGGATTACTTCAGCATGATGGTGCGTTTGCAAGATGCCGGGGCGATGGTCTCCCGTGAAGAAGAGATTGCTAACCCCACCAACTTGGAAAACAACGCTTTTGTGACAGGCGATGCGGGTATGTTCTTTGCTCACACCAATCAGTTTGTGGCCCTGTACACGGCCGCTGGCGAAGACCGCAATTTGGTGATGGTTCCCGTACCGCGTGCAGTAGGCGCGACCCAATCGGCCAACTATCTCAAGCCTTCCATGTTCTTCTCCCTCACTTCCCATGCCACGAACCCTGAGGCTGGAGCCATCTTCATCAACTTCTTCACCAATTCGGTGGAAGCCAATGAGATTTTGGCGGCGGAGCGTGGTGTGCCGGTGTCAACGGCCGTTGCCGATGCCATCAAACCCAGCATGTCCCCTGCGGCGGCACAAACCTTCGACTTCCTGGCAACCATCGAAGTCAGCCCCATCCAACCCCCCGACCCTGTAGCCCATGGTGACATCCAAACCAATGTCTACGAACCCCTGGTCATAGACCCCCTCATGTACGGACAGATTACCCCAGAAGAAGCCGTTGACCTCTTCATTGAAGAAGCCAACGCCATCCTGGCGGATCAATAAAACAAAAGCTGGCAGGTCGGCCGACCTGCCAGCTTTTTCCAGTTAATTCCTGGTGGGATAAGGCACAAGCTGATAAGCTAGAGAGCATTATCCCACCTGGCTTGCATCTGTGGAGGCTCTTATGGATTCCAGCATCCCCACCATTTCCCCGGCAGCCGCCCAAGCTGCCCAAAAACGCACGGCGGCTAAGACGAGGCGCGATAATATTTCCGGTTATCTATTCATTTCTCCCTGGCTCATTGGCTTTTTTGTCTTTACCCTTTTGCCCCTGGTTGGCTCACTCTATCTGGCATTTACGGATTATAATCTGACCTCTGCCCCCGAATGGATTGGTCTGGAAAATTTCCGCACGATGTTTTTTGATGATGTACGCTATTGGAAATCGGTGAAGGCGACCTTTTTCTATGTATTTACGGCCGTTCCCGCCCGCCTCATTTTTGCGTTGGGTGTAGCCATGCTGCTCAATAACCATCGTAAAGGCATCAGCTTCTACCGCGCCGCCTACTACTCCCCCTCCATCATCGGCGGCAGTGTAGCCGTCGCCCTCATGTGGCGGCGCATCTTCGCCTCCGATGGCCTGGTGAACGCCTCCCTGGCTTTGATTGGCATAGATGTCAGCCGCGCCTGGATCGGCCGTCCCGAAACCGCCATTTGGACACTCATCCTCCTGGCTGTCTGGCAGTTCGGCTCACCCATGCTCATCTTCCTGGCCGGCCTCCGCCAAATCCCCGAATCTTTGTATGAATCGGCCTCCATTGATGGCGCATCAGGCTGGCAAAAATTCTTCCGCATCACCATCCCCATGCTCTCGCCCGTCATCTTCTTCAACCTGATCATGCAGCTAATCAGCGGCTTCCTCGTTTTCACCCAAGCCCTCATCATCACCAACGGTGGCCCGCTAGACACCACCCTCTTCTACGCCCTTTACCTCTACCAACGCGCCTTCGTCACCTTCCAAATGGGCTACGGCACAGCTATGGCCTGGGTGCTGCTGTTAATCGTGGCTGTCTTCACCGCCATTACATTCAAGACCTCCTCCGCCTGGGTCTTCTACGAGGATCAGGGATAATGCTCTGGTTGGTGCGCCATCGAGCCAGCCTCAGCGGCACGGTCTGAAACCAGCCGCAGCGAGATAAAGTTATGCAAATTTCAACCCCCCGCCCCCAGTCCGGCACGCTGACCAAGAAGCAAAAAGATGCCATCCGCAGCTTTTTCTATCATCTCCTGGTTGGCGGCTTGTGCCTGCTCATGATCTACCCCATCATTTGGATGGTTGCCAGTTCGCTCAAAGGCCCTTCGGAGATTTGGACAAACGTTACTGCCCTTATTCCCGAAGTGTTTGCCTGGGAAAATTACAGCATTGGCTGGGCTGGTTTTGGCAACATTACCTTTGCCACCTACTTTAGAAACTCACTCATCTATGCCACTGTGGGTACAGTGGCGATTGTGCTGTCATCGGCCGTTATTGCCTACGGTTTCGCTCGCATCAAATTCACTGGCCGCAACTTTTGGTTCACCTGCATGATCCTCACCCTCATGCTGCCGCGCCAGGTTTTACTCATTCCCCAATACATCCTCTTCAACGAAATGGGCTGGGTCAACACCTTCCTGCCGCTCATTGTGCCGCGCCTGACCGGCGGCGCATTTTTCATCTTCTTGTTGATGCAGTTTATTCGCGGCATCCCCCGCGAGCTGGATGAGGCTGCCGAGATTGATGGAGCCAGCCGTTTTGGCATCTTCTGGCGCATCATCATGCCGCTGGCCCAGCCTGCACTCATCACAGCGGCTATCTTCTCCTTCTATTGGACATGGGAAGATTTCCTCTCACCCCTCATCTACTTAAACGACCCCCGTCTCTACACCGTTTCGCTGGCCCTGCGCTCCATGTCTGACCCCAATGCAGTCACCAATTGGGGTGCGATTTTTGCGATGGCTACGCTCTCTCTAGTGCCTGTGTTTGCTATCTTCATTTTCTTCCAGCGCTACCTGGTGCATGGGATTAGCACAACGGGGCTGAAAGGATAATGTGACGGAACAGGAAGAGGTTGGAGATCGGGGGTTCGATTGGATGGAGCTGGTGAATACCGTCAGCACCTTCATTTTGCTGAATTTGTTGTGGCTCGTCTGCTCGCTGCTGGTGATTACCCTGCCGGCGGCCACGGCCGCTTTATTTGCCACCATCGCCCCCTGGGGACGCGGCCAGTCACCATCCGAGCCGTTAGCCAATTTTTTTGTGGCGATGAAGAAGTATGCACTAAAGGCAACGGCCGTTTCCCTCATCAATCTCCTCCTCGGCAGTCTCGTCACCTTCAACTACCTCGCCTTGCGCCAGATAGGAACCGACCAACTCCTGCCCATCATGACCCTCATCGTCACCACCATCATCACCTTCCTGCTGCTCTTAAGCAACATCTACCTCTGGCCCCTGCTCGTCACCGTCAACCCACCTTTATCCGCCCTCATCAAGAACTCACTCAAACTGGCACTGGTGCATCCGTTTTGGGGAGCAGGGGTACTGGTGGGGGGCCTTCTTCCCTTCCTCATCAGTCTGCTCTTGCCCCAAGCCTTCTTCATCACCGTCACCTTCGCCGCCACCGTTCTCATCATCAATGCCGGTGCGTGGCGCATCATCCGTCGCTACCTCGACGAAGAAGACCTGCAAACCCTCAGAGGTTACGGAAACCTCTAAGGGCTATAACCACAACCTCGGAGTAATTTTATGAATCAGCGCAAACGATACGCCATTGTCGGCACGGGCGGCCGTGCGGGCATGTTTGTCAACGCCGTCACCAACACCTATCGAGAAGTATCGGAACTGGTGGCCCTGTGCGATCTGAGCCAGACGCGCATGGACTGGCACAACCAAAAGTTGGCCGACAGCCTGGGCATGGCTCCTCGCCCCACCTATTTTGCCGACCAATTTGACCAGATGATCACCGAAACCAAACCGGATACAGTCATCGTCAGTACAATGGACAGTACGCACCATCTCTACATTGTGCGGGCCATGGAACTGGGCTGTGATGTCATCAGCGAGAAGCCGATGACGACGGATTTGGACAAGCTCAAGGCGATTTACGCAGCGATTGAGCGCACCGGCCGTTCGCTGCGCGTCACCTTCAACTATCGCTATGCGCCCGCTTACACCCGCTTTCGCCAGTTGGTGATGGATGGGGTGGTGGGACGGCCGTTACTCGTAGACTTCTCCTGGCTGCTAGACACCAGTCACGGGGCCGACTACTTCCGCCGCTGGCATCGGGAAAAACAAAACAGCGGCGGCCTGCTGGTTCACAAAGCCACCCACCACTTTGATTTGGTCAACTGGTGGATTGATGCTTACCCTCAGAGTGTGTTTGCGTTGGGCAATTTGCATTTTTACGGCCGTTCTAACGCCGAAGCACGCGGCGAACAGTACAGCTATCACCGTTACACCAACGTCCCCGAAGCCCAAAACGACCCCTTCGCCCTCTTCCTCACCTCCAAAAAAGAGTTAGAAGGGTTGTATCTCCAGGCCGAAGCCGAAACGGGCTACTTGCGTGACCGCAACGTCTTTGGCGAACCCATCACCATCGAAGACACCATGACCGTCACCGCTCGTTACAGCAACGGCGCCCTCCTCTCCTACTGCCTGGTGGCCTATGCCCCCTGGGAAGGGCTGCGCATCGCCATCACCGGCACCAAGGGGCGCATTGAGATGGATATTGAAGAAAGCATCACCCATCTGCTGGGGGATGGGCAGGCAGCGGCCAGCAAAGGGCCATTCAAACAAACCCGCATGAGGGCCTTCCCCATGTTTGGCGAACCGTATGAGGTAGAAGTGCCTATGGGCGATGGCGGGCATGGCGGCGCAGACCCAGTGATGTTGGAGCAAATCTTCGCCCCCCATCCCCCCTACGACCCTTATCATCGCGCCGCTTCCCACATTGACGGCGCGGCCTCCATTCTAGTGGGCATCGCCGGCAACCAGGCCATGCAAACAGGGCAAATGGTGCAGATTGATGAGCTATTTCCGCTGTCGGACTATATGGCGCGGAAGAAGGAGCGTGGAGCGTAGAGATCGGAGACTGGAGACTGGAGATTTTACTCTCCAGTCTCCAGTCTCCAATCTCCCATTTACCCCAATGTCTCAATTACCAGTAAACCTGCGTGTAAATGACTGCATAAATCCGGTGGGGGTGGGCGAACGGCCGTATTTCGGCTGGCACATCCACGACAAACGGCCGAATCAGACCCAAACCCACTACCAAATTTTAGTCGCTGCCTCACCCGATTTCGCGGCGGATGGCGTGTGGGACAGCGGGCAGGTGGCGGGCGATACACAAAACCATGTGGTGTATGGCGGACGGCCGTTGCCCCCCAACACCCGCTGCTACTGGACAGTCCGCACCTGGGACAACGATGAGCAGCCTGGGGAATATGCCGCAGCCAGCACATTTACCACTGGCCTCTTCACCAACGAAGATTGGGCGGGGGCGCAGTGGATTAAGCGCGACAATGACGAGCCGGATGATTACACCTATTACCGCAAAAAGTTTGCTCTGCCGGGTGGTGAGATTGAGCAGGCAGTGGTGTACGTAACGGCCGTTCATCAATACACCCTCTACCTCAACGGCCACACCATCGGCCAGGGGCTGGCCTACCACTATCCCCAATACCAATATTACAACGCCTACGACATCACCGGGCAGCTTGTGGCCGGTGCGGACAATCTGCTGGCGGTGTTTACGCACTGGTTTGGTGGCGGGCAGGGGCGGCCCGCCAGTGAACGTGGGCTGCTGCTGAAGGTGATAGTGGATTTTGCCGACGGCCGTTCCCTCACCATCGGCACCGACGCAAGCTGGCGCTGCCACCGCGCCGGCAGTTGGCTGCCCCATCAGCCGCCGCGCCACGCCCACGAAGGCATCGGCTATGTCGAGGCCATTGATGCCGCGCAGCTTATCCCCGATTGGCCCAGCCCCCACTTTGAGGATGCCGCCTGGCCGCCTGTCACTGTCATCGGCGGCCACCCCACGCCGCCCTGGCTCGGCCCCTTGCGCCCCGATTTGACGCGCATTGTTGAGTATGAGTTGAAGCCGGTGCAGATTTGGGAAGAGGGAAACGGCCGTTATCTCCTCGACCTCGGCCAAATTTACCCCGGCCGTCCCCGCATCCAGTTCAGGGGCGGGCAGCCCGGCCAAGAAATCGCCATGCAAGGCGGCTACACCTTAAACGCCGATCACACCATCAACCAGGCGCACAACCAGGGCACAGACATGCGCTACTTCGCCATCAGCAATGGTGGCGACTTCACCTTTTTGCCGCAAGAATATCTGGGGATGCGCTATTTTGAGGTGGTGAATAGCCCCATGCCTTTAACGGCCGATACCTTCACCTTCCTCGTCCGCCATGTCGAATTAGACAGTTCCCGCTCTTATTTCACCTCGGATCACGCGATGCTCAACCAGGTTTGGGACTTCCTCAAACGCTCCATCACCGTGGCCGCGCAGGAGCAGTTTTTGGACACGCCCACCCGTGAGAAGGGTGGCTTTTTGGTGGACAGTCTGAATGAGAGTTTGGTGGCGATGGCGGCGTTTGGCGAACGGCCGCTCACGCAGCGCACCCTGCACGAATTTCTCGACTCAATGGAGCATTACTGGTCGAGCGCAGCCGATTGGGGACGCATGAACGCCGTCTATCCCAACGGTGATGGCCCCCGCGACATCCCCGATTTCACCCAGGCTTACCTGGTGTGGGTGTGGCACTACTACCTGCAAACGGCCGATGCCGCCTTTTTGCAGGACAACTACGACAAGCTCAAAGCCGTGGCCGATTTTGTCCATCGCCATCGAGACGACACAACAGGTCTCATTCACAACCTGACCGGCGGCGATGGCCTGTATCAGCATGGCATCATTGATTGGCCGCCCACCATGCGTTACGGCTATGACATGACCTGCGCGGCGCGTACCGTCAACAACGCCTACGCCTACGCCGACGATGACATCATGGCGAAGATTGCGGCGGTGTTGGGGCAAACGGCCGATCAGCAAACCTACCGCACCCGCGCCGAGGCCACAGCCCAGGCCATCAACCAGCACCTCCTCACCGCTGAGGGCATTTACTGCGATGGCCTGCTGGCGGATGGCACGCAGAGCCGCCACGCCGCCCAACAGGCCAACACCTTCCCTCTGGCTTTAGGCATTACCCCGCCACAAAATCAGGCCAGCGTTTTGCAGCATATTCAAGCCCTGAAAATGAGCGTGGGCATGCCCACCGTTTATTATCTCCTTCGCGCTGTGGGGGAAATGGGCGCAGGTGAGCATTTGCTGGATTTGTACACGCGGGCCGACTGGGATGGCTGGGCCAAAAACATGGCGCAGGGAGCCACCTGCACCTGGGAAGGCTGGGATTCGGATCAACTCACCGATCAGAGTTTGTCCCATCCCTGGGGTGCGGTGGGGCTGTTGGGAATTCAGGAATATGTGTTGGGCGTGCAGCCATTGGCGGCGCAATATGCACGGGTGCAGCTTAAGCCGCTGTGGTTTGGCGCGAGGCTGCACCGGGCCAGCGGCAAAGTGCCAACGGAGCGGGGTGATTTGGCGGTGGCGTGGCAGCGGGAGAACGGCCGTTTCACCCTCACTTGCACCATCCCCCCCAACATGAAAGCCGCCATCTACCTGCCCACATCGGCCACCAACCACGCCTTTATGGGCGAGGTCGGTTCGGGTACGCACCACTTCACAACAGCGCGTCCCAGCGGTTGAACCCGCAGCAACGACTACGAAGTCGGCCTTCGCCGACTTCGTTTTAGCCCGCGCAGGCGGGCTTTGTAATCGTGGCTGCGAATTGATTCGCCCAGTTTCGGCAAAGAGGTACAAAGAAGGAGAGTTATGGGATGAGCATCATGTCACGTTTTAATTTGCAAGCTTCGAGTGCCTGGCAGCCACAGCCGGAAAGGGGCGGTGCGGCCGAACGCAGGGTGCGATTAAGGCAGATATTGGGGTTGGCCGAACGGCCGTCTGTCCCCGTTAACGCGGTTCTGTTACAAAGTGTGGACTGCGGCAGTTACGTGGAAGAGAAGTACAGCCTGGATGTGGGCGAGGGCGTGGCCGCGCCCATGTACCTGCTCGTCCCCAAAACGGAGCCGCCCTATACGCCCATCTTGGCCTTTCATGGGCATGACCCCAGTGTGCAATATATTTTGGGGCATTATGCCGATATGGAAACGGCCGTGCGTCAGCACAACGCCCACAATAATTATGCCCAAGCCCTGGCCGAAGCTGGTTATCTCGTCTGCGCCGTCGAGCAGCGGGGGATGGGGGAGCGGTTGACGGTGCAAACGGGCGATGGCCCTGTGCCGCGCTCCTGCCGCCATTTGGCCTTTAGCTACATGATGCAGGGGCGGACGCTGCTGGGCGAACGCTGTTGGGATGGCCTTTGTGCCCTCAACTATTTGCAAACGCGGGCCGATGTGCGGCCCGGTCTGTTGGGCTGTACGGGCCATTCGGGGGGTGGCACGACGACTTTGTTTTTGTCGGCGTTGGCGGAGCAGATAACGGCCATTGTCGTCTCCGGCTACTTTTGCTCCTTCCAGGCTTCCATCTTGGGAATGGCGCATTGTGAGTGTAACTATGTGCCGGGCATCTTGCAGTTGGGCGAGATGGGCGACATTGCCGGCCTGATCGCGCCGCGCCCCTTGTGTGTGGTGAACGGCCGTCACGATCCCATCTTCCCCATCCAGGGCACCATCGAGCAGTTTGAAACAGTGAAAGAGGTGTATGCGGCAAACGGCCGTGTGCAAGCCTGCCACCTCGCCATCCACCCCGGCGCACACGCCTACCATCTGCCCTCTAGTTTGCATTGGTTTGAGCAATGGTTGAGGTAAAACAAGCTATCAAAACAGTTCGTTGGGGCATTATTGGCTGTGGTGATGTGACCGAAGTGAAGAGTGGGCCAGCCCTGCAAAAAGCGGATCAGTCGGCACTGGTGGCTGTGATGCGGCGCAATGGCAAGCTGGCTGAGGATTTTGCGCGGCGGCACAGCGTTCCCCGCTGGTATGATGATGCCGCCGCCCTGATTCATGATCCCCAGGTAGATGCTGTGTACATCGCCACGCCGCCCGCTTCCCACAAAGAATATACGGTGATGAGTGCGGCGGCGGGCAAGCCCGTTTATGTGGAAAAACCGATGGCTCACACGGTGGCTGAATGTCAGGCGATGCTGGTGGCTTGCCAACAAGCGGGCGTGCCTTTGTACGTGGCCTATTACCGGCGTGCCTTAGCCCGCTTCCTGAAAATTAAGGAGTTGGTGGCGGCGCAAGCCATCGGTGAGGTGCGGTCGGTGACGGTGACACTGTACCAGCCGCCGCCCGCAGAGCCGACACTGAACTGGCGAGTGGAGCCGGAGGTGGCGGGTGGCGGCTATTTTGTGGATTTGGCCGCCCATATGCTCGATTTTTTGGATTTTGTCTTGGGGCCAATCAGCCAGGTGCAGGGGTTTGCGGCCAATCACGGCCGTTTTTATGCCGCCGAAGATATTGTGACGGGAGCGTTCGTGTTCGCGTCTGGGGTGCAGGGTATGGGCACCTGGTGCTTCACCGCCTACGAGCGGCGCGACCAGACGGAAATTGTGGGCAGTCGGGGCAAAATCACCTACTCCACCTTTGATGATCGGCCGATTGTGCTGACAACGGCCGTTGGCACACAGACCTTCGCTTATAACTATCCCCCCCACATTCAACAGCCTTTGATTCAACAAGTGGTTCATGCCCTCACTGGTGTGGGGGAGTGCGCCAGTACAGGGGAAACGGCCGTGCGCACCACTTGGGTGATGGAGCAAATGCTGCAAGATTATTATCACCGGTAGTCGAGGATACCTTATGTCAGAAACAGCCCTGCATCCCCACCGCTATTTTTCGCCTGATCCGGCCCAGCGCGAGATTGTCGCGCTGCTGCACCAGCACGTGGCCGACCTACCACTCATTAAACGGCCGTAACGCCCAATCCATCTACGACAACATCCAGGCCCAGCTAAATTCTCTCCCCTTCCAGCCGCGCCACCTGTACGAACGCTTCAACATCGAGGTGCTGTGTACCACCGATGCCGCGACGGATGCCCTGGTGCATCATCAGGCCATACGGGATTCGGGCTGGAACGGCCGTATTCTGCCCACCTTCCGCCCCGATGCTGTTGTCAATCTCGACAGCCAAAATTGGCGCGACCAGATTGCGGACTTGAGCCAGGTGTCCGGCATTGACGTGGTGGATTACGCCTCATTTATTCGCGCTTTGGAGCAGCGGTGAGCCTTTTTCCAGCAGATGGGGGCTAAGGCAGCGGATCATGCGGCGTTGACAGCCATGATGCAGCGGCTGAACGTGGGTGAGACCCGGCGCATTTTCCAGCGGGCGCTGCAAGGCGCGGCCACCGCCGACGATGCCACCCGTTTCACCGCCCACATGCTCAGGGAGATGGCACGGATGAGCGTAGAGGACGGGCTGGTGATGCAGCTGCACATTGGCTCATGGCGCAATCACAACGGCCTGATTTTCCGGCGTTTTGGCCGGGATATGGGCGCGGATATGCCCATCGCCAGTGAGTTTACGCAGGGATTACGGCCGTTGCTCAACGAATTTGGCAACAACCCCCACTTCAACCTCATCTTGTTCAACCTGGATGAGACCACCTACAGCCGCGAACTGGCCCCGCTGGCGGGCTATTACCCGGCGGTGAAGCTGGGGCCGCCCTGGTGGTTCTTCGACAGCCTCAATGGGATGCGCCGCTACTTTGACAGGGTGATGGAGACAGCGGGAATTTACAACACGGCCGGTTTTAACGATGATACCCGCGCCTATCCCTCCATATACCCTATCTTGAGGACTCTTTGGGAATTCATGGGGTTGACACCGTATGTAGGGTCGAGGCGCGCCTCGACCCTACCACGCTACAACCGCAGCGGCAGCCGCCGAATTCTCTGCCCCGTCAGGGCAAAGACGGCGTTCGCCACCGCCGCTGCCACCGGCCCGATGGGCGGTTCGCCCATGCCAAAGGGTTCGTCACCACTGGATAGCACAGTCACGTCCATATCTGGTGTTTCCTTCATCGTCAGCAGAGGGTAAAGGTCAAAATTGCCAGCTTCAACACGGCCGTTTTTCACCGTAATCTCCTCCAACAGCGTCGAACTCAGCCCCATCACAATACTGCCCTGCGTCTGCGCCTGCACCCCGTCCGGGTTAATCGCCAACCCCGGGTCCACCACCGAGGTCATCTTGTGCACCCGAATCTGTCCGTCTGTGACCGAAACCTCGGCCACGTGGGCCACAATCGTGTTCACATCCTCACTCACCGCCAGCCCTAAAGCGCGATCAGCGGTAGGTGGGCGGCCCCAGCCGCTCTTCTCCGCCACCGCCTCCAACACACGGCGGAAACGCTGCCCCTTCTCATCACTGCCCAAATGTTGCAGGCGAAATTCAAGCGGATCACTATTAGCGGCATGTGCCATCTCATCCATAAAGCTCTCATTGGCGAAGACATTCGCCAGCAGCCCCAGGCCGCGCCACCAGCCGGTGCGGATGGGCAGTTTGATGCGCCAGGCCACCGTGCGCCGGTTGGCGATGGCGTAGGGAATCAAGGCCCCGCGCCAGGCCCCAAAATCGGCACCCATCACTTTGGCCGCAATTTCGGGCAGGCTGGAAAAGGCCACATCGCCGCTGGCTTGTTGATGTTCCAGGGCCAGAATACGGCCGTTACCCCCCAACTGTCCGCGCAATAGATGATGCGTCGGTGGCCGGAAATAGCCATAGCGGATGTCCTCTGTGCGGTTCCAGCCCACATGCACCGGCCGCCCCGCCGCCGCCGACAATCGCGCCGCTTCCGCCGCCGCCTCCGTGCCAATCTTGCGCCCAAACCCACCACCCAAAAAGGTGGTATGCACCGTCACGCGCTCCTCATCCATCCCCACCGCCTCGGCAATCTGGCTGCGCACGGTTAAGGGATACTGCGTCGAGACCCAGGCTTCCACCCGATCCGGCTGCACATCCACCAACGCCGCCTGCGGCTCCAAATGGGCATGGACGGCCAACGGCGTGCGGTACTCGGCCATGACGGCACTGCTGTCCAAGACATCATCCACCTTGCCTTCTTTCTGGATGACCACGCCCGTGCCTTCGCCCACCGTCGTCAGGGCTTCAAGATCGGCCTGCTGCCAGCTTTCATCCTCGTCAAACTCTAATTCCAGGTCATTAAGCGCCACATATGCCTGCGCTCGTGACTCGGCCACCACGCCCGCAAAATCTTTATCGGCCACCACCGCCACCACACCGGGCTGGCTGAGGGCTTGCCCGGCGGCGGCACTGCGCAGTTTGCCCGCAAAGGTTTCGGGTCGGGCCACTGCCCCATAGAGCATGTTGGGCAGCCGCGCATCGTAGCCGTAAACGGCCGTTCCCATCAACTTGTCGGGAAAATCCAACCGCTGTTTGGCCTGGCCGATGGTGTGAAACTGGCTGCTGGTTTTGAGCGCCGGGGCTTCCTCCGGCACTTCCCAATCCACCCCTTGCGCCACAATCTCACCATAGGTGCGGCTTTGGTCGCCAGCGGCGGTGACGATGGTGCCATTTTCGGCGCGTAAATCGGTGATAGCCAGACCCAGTTGGGCAGCAGCGGCCGTTTTCAACATCTCTCGCACCGTCGCCGCCGCCTCACGAAGAGGGGTGTATAGGCCAGAGACGGAGTTGCTGCCGCCTGTGCCGCTGGCCGCATCTACGCCATGCCCGGTGGGGGCATGAACCACCCTGATCTGCTGCCAATCCACCTCCAACTCCTCGGCGGCGATTTGGGCCAGGGCGGTGTGGATGCCTTGACCCATTTCGGCTTTGGGGGCGTAGAGGGTGATGGTGTTATCGGCCGTTATTTCAAACCAGGCCGTGGGGTCATCGGGTGAGCCAGTGGGCTGGCCGCCCTGGCTGAGCAGCCGCGCCAAAGCCAGCCGCGCTGGCGCTTTGCCCACTTGTATGCCCACAACCAAGGCCGCGCCGGTCACACCCGCGCCAATCAGAAAACCGCGTCGAGAAATGCGCCACTTTTTCATGTTGTCACCTCCTCACGCATGATGGTGGCGGCACGGGCAACGGCCGTTTTCACGCGAAAATAGCAGCCACAGCGGCAGTAATTGGTGCTCATGGCTTCGGTAATTTCCTGGTCGGTGGGGCTGGGGTTGGTTTGCAGGAAGGCAACGGCCGTCATCATCTGCCCGCTCATGCACCAACTGCACTGCGGCACTTGCTCCTCTAAAAAGGCTTGTTGGATGGGATGGAGTTGGAGGGCGCCATCGGCCGTTGCTTGAGCCAGCCCTTCCACTGTGCGAATCTGCGCTCCGGCTACTTCGCTTAGGGGTGTGGTGCAGGCCCGTGTTGGCTCGCCATTAACATGCACGGTGCAAGCCCCGCAGATGCCGGCGCCACAGCCAAATTTGGTCCCCGTTAGCCCCAATTCATCGCGCAGCACCCACAGCAGCAGGCGCGGCGGGTCATCGGCGATGTCATAAGTTTGATTATTGATTGTTAGTTGCATAGCAGTTTCATCCTCGTTTTGCAAAGTATTTGCACAGGTATAATAGACAGAGCTGCTTGATTTGTCAACCTAATCCAAAAAGGTTGGCTGAATGAATGGGTATACCCTTGTGGTCGCCCCAGAGGGCGTGTATAAAGCAGAACCGTAGGGGCGAGGCATCGCGGAAAGATCGTCAGATGTGACCCAGTACCTCCTCCCCGCGATGCCTCGCCCCCAACCCCCAAACCCAACGCCTGCATCCATACCCATCATGCCCACCACCAATGCGACAACGGCCGTATTGGTGAACCTTTGAGGATCATGTCATTGCGAACAGGGGGCGAGGCATCGGCGAAGGAAGGTGTTGGTGAATTGGGGTATGGCCCGCCGATGCCTCGCCCCTACGGGGAATTGTCTCGCCCATCATGCCCCGGCGAACACAGGTGCGGCAACGGCCGTATTGGTATCTTTGAGGATCGCGCCATGGCAGGGGGTTGTTTAGAGGGCAACGGCCGTTACCATTTCATAACCCTCTGCCGAAAAATGAACCGTGACGGTGTGATCGGCCGTTTGGTACACCACCCCCGTCTCATTCACCTGTTCTAGCGTAAACGGCCGTGCCATTAAAGGGGCGCGTACCTCACGCAAAAACTGCTCTTGAACAGCGGCAGGCAGATGATGTAGATGCTGCCGATACAGATCCGTCTTGTGCAAGGCCACCTCTAACCACACATCGCCGCGCCAACGCCAGGCCATATAAACGGCCTCGCCCACCATGCCCAGGGCCAGCGCCCACCATACCCCCGTCGAGCCATACCCCAGCACAATCCCCAGCAGATAAGCCAGGGTAACGGAGCCAGCCGCCCGCGTCAAAATGGTGCTCATCATGCCCGGTGTGGAATCGCCAGCCCCGCGCAAGGCACCGTTGGCAACCATAGCCACTGCGGAAAAGGGCAAGAAGACGGTGTTGATGCGCATGTATAGGGTGCCTGTTTGCAGCAAAACGGGATGAGCGCTGGGGTCGAACAGGCGGATGATGGCCGGGGCAAAGGCGACCAACGGCGTAATCAAAACAATCATCAGGGCCACACCGAGATAAACGGCCGTATTCCCCCGCCGCCGCGCCTCCTCCGTTTGCCAACTGCCCAACGACTGCCCCACCAGGCTGGTTGCCGCCACGTTAATGCCCAACACAGGCATAAAGGCCAGCGACTCCACTTGCAGCCCAATCGCCAACGCCGCCGCCCCATACGTGCCTGCCTCCGTCGAGGTGATGATGCTAATCACCAGCAGCCGCGAGCCATTGCGGAAGATGCCCTGAATGCCTGATGGCACGCCAATGGCAAAAATATCACGAAACATCTGCCAGTCGGGACGGTAACTGCCCGGCAAAATCTTGACGATGTTTTTGCCAGAGTAGATGATGAGAAAGGCAAGAACTAAGCCCAATCCCCGCGCAATAACTGTGCCGATGGCGGCCCCCTGCAAGCCGTAGGCGGGAATGAAACCCAGCCCAAACATAAATATGTAATTGAAGCCGATGTTGAGCAGATTCAACGCGCCATTGAGAATGAGCGGTGTCATGGTGTCACCCGCGCCCTGCATCAGCCGGTCAAAAACGACGTTGAGGACGAGAAAGGGCATGCCCAAGAAGAGGATTTGCAAATAGGCCGTGCCTAATCGCACCGCTTCGGGGTCGCCGCCGCTGTTGGCTAGCTGCAATAACGGCCGTGCCGTGGCCAACCCTACCACCAGCAAAACCAGCGACAGCAAAAAGCCCGACGAAATCGCCTGTCGTGTCACAAAACTCATCCGCTCCGGATCACGTGCGCCTTTGGCCTGGGCAATCAGGCTCATTGCACCCGCTGCCACCGATAGAACCATGACCACCACCAGGGTGCGGATGACTGTGCCCATGCCCACTGCGGCGATGGGAATTGGCCCCAAACGGCCGACCATAAACACATCCACCACACTGACCAGACTTTGCAGCAGATTGGTGATGAGCACCGGCAGCGACAGCCGCCAGACTTGTTTTAGAAGTTGAAATTGTTCAGTGGAAATTAGGGTGTTCATCGAAACTGAAATTAGAGATTGGAGATTGGGGACTGCACTAATTTCCAATCTCCAATCTCCAATCTCTCAATTCAAGCCCCGCCGTTCGCGGATAAGCCCCCAAATGCTAAAGAAGAGAGCCACACCAACTAAAGCCATTACCAGCAAAAATGTATCATGCAGCCCCGCTACTTGGGCGGCGGCGGGGGCCGAGGTGGCTCCCGCTGGCAAAAAGCTGCCATAGTGGTACATCGTTCGCGCCGCCCAGACCGCCCCCAGGATAGCGATGCCTGTCACCTGCCCCAGCGTGCGCGTGACGGACAGCAGGCTGGAGGCAATGCCCAGCCGTTCGCGTGGCACAGACCCCATCACCGCGCTGTTGTTGGGCGATTGGAAAATGCCGATGCCAGCACCAATGGGCAAAGCCGAAAGGATGAAAAGGATCACGGTTGTGTCTTCATTCAAACGAGACAGCAAAAATGCGCCAAATATCACCACCGACAGACCCACGACAATTACGGGACGCGGGCCGAACTTGTCAGAAAACCAGCCTGAGATAGGAGCCGTTACACTGAGCAAAATGGGTACAACCGCCATGAGTAATCCCACGCGGCGCGGATCAAAACCAAGAACAAGTTCCAGATAAAAGGGCAGCAAGATGAAAACACCAGACAAACCAACGAAGACGAGTGTACCGGAGAGCAGGTTGATGCTGAATAGGCGGTTGCGGAACAGTTTCAAGTCAATCATGGGCTGGGGCGTGCGCCACTCGATGAGGAGGAAGATGGTGAGGAAGAGGGCAAAGGTGGCGAAGAGGGCGAGAATACGGCCGTCTGTAAAGCCCAACTGCTGCCCCACCGTCAGGGCCAACGACAGTGCCAACAGTGTCACCAACAGCGTCAACGCGCCCCAGTAGTCGAACTGCTGCCGGCCAGTCGGGCGAAAATCGGGCACATAGCGCACGGCCAAAATCGTGCCGATGATGCCAACGGGCAGATTGACGAAGAAAATCCAGTGCCAGGAGAGGGCCTCAATCAACACGCCGCCAATGGTTGGCCCAAACACCACACCGGCCGAAATCATTGTCCCGGCCAGGCCCAAAGCGCGGCCCCGTTCGGTGGGCGGGAAGGCTTCGGTGACGATGGCTGTGCCTAAGGAAAGCGTCATGGAGGCGCCGATGGCCTGAATGAGGCGGAAGCCAATCAGCCAGTAGACGGTGGGGGCGAGGCCGCAGAGCAGCGAACCGAGCGTGAAGATGACCACGCCAGCGGTGTAGATGGGCTTTTTGCCAATCATGTCGCCCAGCCGCCCCATGCTGAGCATGAGGGTGGTTTGTACTAGCAGGTAGCCGAGGACGACCCACTGCACGGTGGCGAAGTCGGTCTGCAATTCGCGCACCAGCGTGGGCAAGGCTACGTTGACAATGCTGCCATCAATCGTGGCTAAAAAGAGGCTCATGGCGATGGCGGCCATGACGTACCATTTGCGGGAGTAATCTATTTTGGTCATGGGGTAATTGGGTAATTGGGTAATTGGGTAACTACTCAGTTACCCAATTACCCAATTACTCTTCATGGTTGCAAAACCAGCTTGCCCATCACATTGTTTTCTTGCAGCCGGTGCAGGGCGGTGAGGCCGTCGCTGAGGGGGAAGGTGGAGTCTATGACGGGTTGGAGACGGCCGTTAAACACCAGCCCCATCACCCGTTCATAATCGGCGATGGTGCCCATCGAACTGCCAATGATGCTGATTTGCTTGCTGAACATGTAGCGGTTATCAAACTCAAATTGGGCGCCGCTGGTGTTGCCGACGGTGAGCAACCGGCCGCCTTTCTTCAACGAGCGCAGCGAGGCAAAATAGGTGGCCGCGCCCACATTGTCCACCACCACATCCACACCTTGCCGTTTGGTGGCCTTGAAAACCGCCTTGCCCCACTCCTCGTGGTGGCGATTGATCAGCACATCCGCGCCTAGCTCTTGGGCACGGGCTAACTTCTCATCATCGGAGCCGACGACGTAGATGGGGCCAGCTCCGGCCAGCCGCGCAATCTGGATGGAGGCACTGTTGACTCCGCCGCCAGCCCCCACGATCAGTACGGACTCGCCGGCCTGCAAGCCGCCGCGCTCGATGAGCGAATGCCAGGCGGTGACGTAGACGAGGGAAGCGGCGGCGGCAGCGGCAAAGGTGGCTGTGTGGGGCATGTGGAGCAGGTTGCGGGCGGGTACGACGGCGTACTCGGCGAAAAAACCTGGCTCATGTTCGCCCAGCAGGGCGAAGGTGTCGCACAAATTGTCGCGGCCGGTCTGGCAAAAGTGGCAGATGCCGCAGCTGAGGGTGGGGTTGATGGCGACGCGGTCGCCGACAGCAAATTGGGTGACTTGGGGGCCAACGGCCGTTATCACCCCCGCGCCGTCACTGCCCATCACATGGGGCAGTTTCAAACTCAACCCGCGCCAGCCCTCTAAAACCCACAAGTCCAGCCGGTTGAGGGCGGCGGCTTTTATTTGGACCAAAACTTCATCCGCACCAATCTCTGGATCAGGAATATCGGTGTAAACAACATTATCAAGTGTGCCGTGTTCGTAAAATACAAGTGCTTTCATAGGTAAGAGGGAGACTGGAGACTAGAGGCTGGAGATTGTTTAGTCTCTAGTCTCCAGTCTCCAGTCGCTAGTTTACCGGCGACGTGCTATTGCTTCCATAATCGGCTGGGTTTCGGTTGTTTGCATATTAAATCCTTTGAAACAGGTAAGCAGTGGCTGTTTTTGTATAACCGATACCTTTGCCTAATTCTAGTAAATATTCCTGTGTAAGGCTGACTTGCGACGATTTGGGGAGAAAGTACGCATCAAGGTTTTGATCGCTCAAACAATATTGGCCTTGTCGCAGAAAAACGGCCGCTTTCAGCACATAATCCCCATCTAAAGCTGCCACGCCCGCATCGCCATGACTGTTGTTAGCCAGCAGCCAACCACCTGGCTGCAAATACGCTTTACAAGCCTGCCCCACAAATCCGGCGTATTGCGAAATCAGCAAATCAAAACTGGCAACTGGTTCGGCAAAACCTTCACGGTAATCGGCAGCGTAAAAAGCGACTTTGGCCTCTTGGGGGTAGCTTTTGCGCTGGGCTACAAAATCCAAAACCTCTTGACTGGTGAAAAAGCGTTGGGCGCGTTTGTCACTGTCCACATAAACGACATCGGGAAAGACAAAAGAGGGTGTGATGTGGACAAAGCTGCCGGGATACAACACCCGCTCGATGCCATATTGTTCAGCCAATATCTGAAATAAATCCAATCGCTCGAACTGCTTGTCTACAAAATGCTGTTGGTATAGGTCAACGGCCGTTTTCTTCATCATGGTTCTCCAAAGCTGCCTGAGGATGATAACGTATCAACTTGGATTGGCAACTTAGCCAAAGATGGTTTTGTCACATAGTCTGCTCTAGGGGTGTTTGGTTTTGATAGAATGTCAGCCCACTTATTAAAGGAGCAGCTTTGATGAATGAAAAAGATATACAGTCCGCACCACCACGCTCAGGGCGTAGAATTGCTTCCATGCTGTTTTTTGGTGCCAATGCCCAGATTCTGGCTATTTTATTTGTAATAGCTCTAGGGCGACTGCTTTTGTATGATCGCACCCGTGTTTTCGTATGGATCAATATGTATACCGTCTATATTTATTTGCCCGCTTACCTTATTTTGCTAGTGGGCTTACTTGCCCGACGTAAATATTTGGCGATGGCAGCGGGCGGTATCATCGTTTTTCATCTGTTTTTGATTCTGCCCAATATGACAAGAGCTATTCATTTCAATGAAGAAACGACCGTTGGCGAGTCAATACGCCTGTTTAGTGCCAATTTAACGAAAAACAACGAGCACTCCGCAGAGATGCTGGCTGAAATTGAACAGGCCGACCCAGATGTTTTGCTTTTTCAAGAGTACACACCACTGTGGGATAGTGCCTTTAGCCAATCGCAGTTGGTTGAGACGTATCCCTACCGTTTGCTCAACGTCGAGGAGGGGCCTTCCGGCTCTTCGATTTGGTCAAAACGGCCGTTGCACGACACAGATATATGGTTTGCGGAACGAGTTTATATCACCAGTGCCACCATCGAAATATCCGATCAACCTGTTCGCCTCCACAATATTCATCCACTGCCCCCACTCATGCACTTTAGAAGGTGGGACCCCATGATGGACAAAATTAGACAGGGAATCATGACGGGTACAATCCCTGTGATCGCCATAGGCGACTATAATGCTGGGCCATACAACAGACAATATCAAGCCTTGCTGGATGAAGGTTTGCACAACTTGCACGATGAGTTAGGGCGAAGCCTGGCAACCACATGGCCTAATGGATTACAGCCTGCACCCCCGGTGCGCTTAGATCATGCTTTTGTATCTTCTGAAATAGTCGGGCTATCTATCAGAGAAGGCGTTGGGCTAGGCTCAGATCATAAACCGGTTATCGTAGACGTGGCCCTGGTATCATCGCCGTAAGTGAACGTTTGTAACTAACTTCATGGTTTCATGAGAGACTGGCATACTCTGCGGTTGATAGGGCAGGATTGGCAACTTGGCGGCGGCTGGCTAGAATAACTGGCATGAATGTAGTGACGCAGCGTGTACAGGGCAAGTTGTTGATGGAAAACGGCCGTTCCGCCCTCCTCCTCCTCAACCTCGACCCGACCGACGAGCAAACGGCCGACAGCCTCTACCTCCGGTTTGCCTTTATTTTGCAAGGGGTGGAAACACCCATTTTCCCGGCAGAATTACTCGATGATTGGGGCAACCCGGTCAAGAAATGGGCGATGTATGAGTGGGTGGCTGAGTATGGGGATGAGTTTCCGCGGGCCGAGATTTTTGGCTTGGATGGCAGTGGCCGCGAAACGCAGTGCTTTTTGCGCGATTTGGAAACGGCCGAACGGGTTCACTGTTATGCTTACCCCGACAAGCGTACACCCATTGCCGAGGGTGTGCGGGTGGAGGCTGTTTTGCTGCCAACGGCGGGGGTGGGGGAACGGGTAAAAACAAAACGGCCGTTAGAGGGGAAACGGCCGTTCATCAACGCCAAACTAATCTGGTGGCAAGTTCCCCCCATAACCACCCACTTCAACCTTCCCTAAAACCAACCCATGCAAAAAGACCTCCGAGGTTTGCCAAACCTCGGAGGTCTTCAGGATTATAAATTACGTCAAGACCCTTAGTGCAAATACTCTCGTCGCTGCTTACCCCCCTGCTCATCCAGCACAAACTGAATCTGCTGCGCCAACATCATCGGCGTTAAATCCTTGCCAATAAAGCCATCGGCTCCCATTTCGGCCGCTTTTGCCTCGTTTTGCGGTGTGTTATAAGCCGTCACAAAAATCACGGGAATAGACGAAAACTCGCGCAGCTTGTGGTAGACCTCCCAACCATCAATATCGGGCATCATCAAATCTACTAAAATCAGATCGGGCATCCCATCCCGCGCTTTGTCCAGCCCTTCCAGGCCACTAAAAGCCACCTCTGTTTCGTAACCGGCAATCTGCACCATCTCTTGAATGAGTTCGGCCATTTGCGGATTATCATCCACCACCAAAATCACAGTCATAACTTCCTCGGTATCTGTAAGTAATTATTCAGTCCCTCGAGTGAAAAATCCTCCCGGAGGCTTCTTTTACGGAGGCTCTCTCGAGGGAAAACCTCCGGGAGGGTGAACAGTTACACCTGTAATTTGTAAACTGTAACCGGACGGCCGATTACCGAATACCAGATGGGCGCGATAATAGCATGGGGTACAGGGCTAGTCAATTGACACCCCTTCCCGCCTTATGCTAGAATCGCGCCTTCTATGAGCAAGATGTGGCGTCTCCCAATTTCTATCATATTCCTCCTGATCCTGGCCCGCAGCTTGCAGCCAGCCCAAGCCTCTGCGCCCGCTAACAACGGCATCATCGAGAACCCACAATCGGTACTTTCTCCCATTTGGCCGGCCTCCATTAGCCAATGGGCGTTTTATATTGACACCTTGTCCATTGCCAATGGCCTTGACCCCGACTTCATTGCCGCCATCATTCACGAAGAGTCTAATGGCGATCCACGAGCAGTGAGCCGGGTGGGGGCGGTGGGTTTGATGGGCGTGATGCCCAAAGGGCCAGGTTTGGAGTGGCGGCCAGAACCATCTGAGCTGACGGATCCGCTGACGAACTTGCGTTGGGGTGTGGCGATTATTGCCGAGATTATGCGCCAATCCGGTGGGGATGTTTATGCGGCGTTGGCGGCCTACGCTGGCGGATGGGACCAGGTGGAAAGCCGGGTGGCGCGGGAATATGCGGCCAGCGTTTTGAATAATTACGGTCGGGCAATTGTGGCTCGCAACGATATATCGCCCGATATTGCCTCGCAGTGGACGATTGCCATTAAGATTCGTGGCGGGGATGTGCCGACGGAAAGTTTGCTGGTGTTGGGTGAGCAGCCGGTGTCTGGTTTGCAGACGTATGGTGAGCATACGGTTTTTCGGGATGTGGGTGCGAGTGGACATGCTTATTTTGTGACGGGGTATGCCGTGCCAGTGGCTTTGGTGGTGCCGATGGATGATGTGATTTTTGGTTCACCTCATGAGGTTGAGGCTCCGTTGCAGGCTCGTTTGGATAGGCAAGAAGTGAAAAGCGGGCAAGGGAACCCGCGTGTGCTGCTGGCTTGTTTGCCCAGCCTGAGCCGTTTGCGGGGGCATAACAGCACCCGTTGGTTTGCCCCGTCTGACTGCCCCACTGGACATCGTTAAAGTTATTATGCCAACCCCTTTTATGCACTTGCAAATTGCAGAACAGATTTGTGTGGAGGCGCAGCGGCGTAACGGCCGTTTGCACACCCTGCTGCAACAAAACTGGCCCGCCTTCTACTTTGGCAGCGTTGCCCCCGATTACCAGAGCGTGTGTGGCATTCCCCGGGTGCAGACCCATTTTTATGATGTGCCCCCAGAGCCAGATAACATGGGTTATAACTATATGTGGCAGGCATATCCAGCGGTGCGCGATGTGGCTCATCTGCCGCCAGAGCAGGCCATGTTTGTGGCCGGATACAGCGTGCATCTGCTGTATGATGTGATCTGGCTGCGTGATGTGGTTGACCCTTTCTTTTTCCGGGCGGAAGGTTTGGGTGAGCGGCGGCAGCGCATTTTGATTCACTTTATTTTGCTGACGTATTTGGATAAGCTGGCGGTGGCGGCTTTGCCGGAAACGGCCGTTCACACTCTGGCAGCGGCTCATTCTGACAAATGGCTGCCTTTTGCCGATAACAAGGATTTGCTGGCCTGGCGCGATCTGCTGCTGCCCCAACTGGAGCCGGGGGCGATGCTCAGTACGGTGGCAATTTACGCCGAACGGCTCAAGATGACCCCGGCTGAATTTGCCGCCAGCCTGGATGATTCGGCGTGGATGGCGGCCAATGTGTTTGGCAAGCTGCCCGTGCCAGAAATTCAGGCGATTTTGACAACGGCCGTTCCTCGCAGCGTAGATTTACTTCTCGAATTCTTCAATTTAGCATAAAAATTTAATCGTAAAGCGTAAAACGTAAAGCGTAAAGAGGCTGCTTGCGTTTTACGTTTTACGCTTTATAAAGGCAGTACAGTTTATGAGTACGATTCATCCCGCTCCCATCCGTCAAACGGTTCAGGCTCGTTTTGGAAATGTGGCTTATGAGGGGCCAATGGGCACGACTTTGGAGGCTTTTGTACAAGAGGCCAACCTGGGGGTAAACGGCCGTATTGTGGCCGTCCTGAAAGATGGCAAACTGCGCGAGTTGTCTCATCCTCTGCAACATGATGCCGAACTGGTTCCCATCACAACGGCCGATTCCGACGGCACACGCATTTATCGCCGTTCCCTCTCCTTCCTCATGATCGCGGCAGCGGTGGAACTGTGGCCGGGTCGTACCTTCACCATTCACCACTCGATGCCCTTTGGCGGCTACTACTGCGAATGTGACAGCGGCATTGCTCTGACCGAGGCAGAGTTGGACTGCCTGCGGCAGCGCATGAATGAGTTGGTGGCGGCTGATTTGCCCATTCAACAAGTGCAACTGCCCTTGCCTGAAGCCTTGAACATCTTCCGCGAAGGGAACGACCCGGAAAAGGTGGAGCTGTTTAGCAAGCGGCGCAAGGATTATGTGACCTTGTATGAGTTGAACGGGGTGAGGGATTATTTTCATGGGTTCATGGTTCCCAGCACGGGCTATTTGGAGGTGTTTGATCTGCGGTCGTACCATAACGGGTTTATTCTGCAATTTCCGCGCCGCCATGAGCCGGGGGTGCTGCAGCCGTTTGAGGATGAGCCGATTTTGGTGAAGGTGTTTCAGGAATATAAGGATTGGCTGAAGGTGATTGGTGTGCCTCGTGTGGCTTCGATGAACCATGCGGTGAAGAACGGCCGTTTACAAGAAGTCATCCTCGTTGCCGAAGCCTTGCACCAAAAACAGTTGGCCGACATCGGTTACGACATCCATCGCCGCCGTCCCCAAGTTAAAATCATCCTCATCTCTGGCCCCACTTCGGCGGGGAAGACGACCTTCAGCAAGCGGCTCGCCATTCAACTGATGGCGCGGGGGATTACCCCCATCACCATTGGCATGGACAACTACTTTATTGATCGCAGCCTGACTCCCCGTGATGCAAGTGGAGATTATGATTTTGAAGCCCTGGAAGCGGTGAATGTGCCGCTTTTTCGCGCCCAGCTTAAGGCCCTGCTGGCGGGCGAGACCATTGTGCAGCCGATGTATGATTTTTTTACGGGCAAAAGCACGTGGGGCGAGAAGTTGAGCATTGGGCCGGATCAGGTGATTATTATTGAGGGGATTCATGGACTGAATCCGGCACTGGTGGAAGGGCTGCCGCCGGAATCGCTTTACCGCATTTTTATTTCGGCGTTTACGCAGTTGAACCTGGATAAACACAACCGGGTGCCGACGACTGACACACGCCTGCTGCGGCGCATTGTGCGCGATGCGGCCCATCGGGGGTATACGGCGGCGGACACAATCGGCCGTTGGTCTAGTGTGCGGCGCGGCGAAAAACGGCATATTTTTCCTCACCAAAATAATGCCAATGTCTTCTTCAACTCGGCCCTTGTGTATGAGCTTTCGGTTTTGAAAACGCTGGCTTACCCGCTGCTGCTGCAAGTGGAACCGGGCACACCCCAGCGTGTGGAGGCCAATCGGCTGATGGCTTTTTTGCAATGGTTTGACCCCATCCCCAATGAAGCGCTGCATTATATTGCGGGTGATTCGATTTTGCGTGAGTTTATTGGTGGTTCGATTTTGCGTGATTATGAACCGGGACAGCATTCGTTATGAGTGCCGCACCTTTTGCCCTTGTGGGCGTACCGATTGATTGTTCTGGCCGGGCGACGGGTGTGGAGCGGATGCCGCAGGCGTTACGGGCGGCGAATTTGGTCGGCCGTTTGCATATGCCGGATTTGGGTGATTGGCCGGTGGGTATCCATGATGCTGTGCGTGACCCGGCGACGGGGATTATTGGCTTTCGTGATGTTTGCCTGACGGCCAGTACGGTGCGGGATGGTGTGTTGGCGGTGTGGCGGCAGGGGCAACGGCCGTTTCTCATTGGTGGCTGCTGCACGCTGCTTATTGGTGTGGGGGCGGCCATTAAACAGCAGTATGGCACGGCGGGGCTGGCTTTTGTGGATGGACACCTTGATTTTTATGACGGCCGTTCTTCGCCCACGGGGGAAGCCGCCGATATGGAGCTGGCTATCCTCACCGGGCATGGCCCTGCCGGTCTGGTAGATTTGGCGGGTGAACCGCCGCTGCTGCGGCCTGAATATATCACGGTGCTGGGCTACCGCGATGGGGCGTTGGCGGCTCAGGAGGGCGCACCGGACCCGGCCCAAGTTGTGCCCCAAATGAGGCTGTTGGATGTAACGGCCGTGCGCCACAAGGGTTTTTGGCAAACGGGCAAGGAAACGGCCGTTCAGTTTGCCAAAAACCCAGGCCGCTTTTGGCTGCACATAGATTTAGATGTATTGGACGAAACAGCCTTGCCCGCTGTAGATTACCCGATGCCCGGCGGTTTGCAGTGGCACGACTTGTCGCTGCTGTTAACCCCGCTCGCCCGTTCCCCCCATCTCATTGGCGTAGATGTCACCATTTACAACCCGGTTCTGGATGTGGAGGCGGCGTATGCGTCCCGAATTGTGAATCTGCTTTGTGAACTTTTTTCGTGAGGATACAAATGATAAATCTTGATAACTGTGTGACCCGTTTTGCCCATACTGCCGAAGTGATCGCCCATCTGCTAAAAGATGTGTCGCCGGAACAGGCTCGCTGGCGGCCATCGCCTGATGCTTGGTCAATTTTGGAAGTGATCAACCATCTTTATGATGAAGAACGCGAGGATTTTCGGCAGCGTTTGGAGATTTTGTTGTATCAGCCGGAGGCCGAAATGCCGCCGATTGATCCGCAGGGGTGGGTGACATCGCGCCAGTATAATGAGCGGGAGGCGGCGGCTTCGTTGGCAAACTTTTTACAAGAGCGGCAGCAGTCGCTGGACTGGCTGCGGGGGCTGCTGGAGCCGGATTGGGAATCGGGGGTGATGGCCCCTAACGGCCGTAAATTTCGGGCTGGGGAAATGCTCTGCTCGTGGCTGGCGCACGACTTTTTGCACATCCGCCAGTTGAATGAACTGCATTATGCCTATTGGCAGCAAACGGCCGATCCCTATGACGTTACTTACGCCGGTGATTGGTAGATGTGGGGGCCTATAACGCCATTGAGCTAAGGTGCGGCGCACCTGGGTTTACCAACGGCCGTTCCCCCTCCGCATAGCCTCTGGTGGCAAACGAATATCGAACTGCTGGCGGATTTTGCGGTCTACATCGGAGGGAATGTAGGTGGGGTAGTAGCTTTTGAGCATGGATTTGACGCGCTGGTGAGCCTGTTCGTAGATGTCGGGACTGCCATCTTTTTCCCAGCTATCGGTGTCGCGGCGGTCGGCCAGTTCGGGGTAGAGGAACTCCGTTTTCATTAATTTAAGGGTTTGGGTACTGCCCAGAAAGTGGCCGGGGCCGTTTACGGCTTCTTTGATGGTTTCGAAGGAGAGCGTCTCTGTGTTCACTTCGATGCCGCGCACGACGCGCATGACGGCCCCCATCATGTCGTTATCAATCAGAATGCCTTCAAACGAGACCCCCATGAGGCTGCCGATGGAGCCAGGGTAGGTGGAGACGGAATTGCCGCCAGCGAGAGCGGCCGTTAAGGTGGTGATGCCTTTCTCGAAGCCAGCCTGGTTGTCGGGTGAATTGGCATCGCTCATGCCGCTGGCGATGCTGGAGATGAGGCCGTAGTAGCTGCAGATTTGGGCGGTGGCGGCCATGACCAGGGCTTGCTCCGCGCCGCCGCCGGTAAATGCGCCCGTGCGCAGGTCGGAGATGAAGGGCCACATGCCGAAGCTGATGCTGGCTTTGGGGTTGATGAGACGGACGACGGCCAGGCAGGCCAATGTTTCGGCGAAGGTTTGCACGAGCGCACCGGCCAGGGCAGCGGGGGCGGTGGCCCCAGCCTGGGCAGCTACGGCTACATCATAGTTGAGTCCAAGCTCGGCACAGGCCATCATGACTTCCAGGCTGTCTTGGGCGAAGGTGAGGGGGGAGACGATAGGGCAGCCGCCAAAGGTGCAGAACGGCCGTTCCTGAAACTTACCCTCACCCCCTGCATACAAATCGAATAGGGCCATGATGGGCGGGATGTGTTGGGCGACACCCAGACCGATGTGGAAGGGTTTGTCGGTGCCGGCCAGTTGGGCGTAGGCGATGTTGATGTCGTGGATGTGCAGTTGGTGGCTGTATTCGGTGGCGATGAAGGGCTGGCCGAAGGTGTGGATGTGTTCGAGTTGATCTACGAGGCGGGCGGCATCGTATAAATCTTCCAGGGTGGAGGGCCGATAGGTGCGGCTGTTGTAGTCGAGGATGGTGACGGCTTCCCCGCTGGTGCTGAAGACGAGGTTGTCGGCGGTGAGGGTGATGTCTTTGTCGGGGTCGGGGGCGTGGAGATGGATTTGGCGGGGGGCGTGGGCGATGATGTCTTCGATGAGGGCGCGGGGGAAGCGGAGACGGCCGTCTGTGCCTAACAGGCAGCCTTTGCCTAGAACTGCTTCTTGTAAGGCGGGAATGGGGTTGGCTAATCCAATCTTTTCTAGCACGTCCAGGGTGGTGTGGTGAATTTGTTCGATGTCATGGTGGCTGAGGGGCTGGTAGCTGCCGCCTTTGAGGCCGAGCCAGACGGGTTTGGGGGTGGGGGCAACGGCCGTTTCTTCAGCCAGGTGGGTGCGGCGACGGGTGCGGCGGCGAGAGATTCTTGCGCTCATAGGGGATTTCCTTATTGATGGGTGGTTTGTGGGGAGTATAGTGGAGGCGCAAGAAAGTGCCAAGAAGGAGGGGGGAAGGGAATGGCAGAGTGGGCGAGTGCCCCCCATTTAAGAGGAGATTGGGGATTGGCGATTAGTCCAATCTCCGATCTCCAGTCTTTGTTCTGAATAGGCTGTTACACCAACGCCAGACTGGCCTCTTCCTCTAGTTCATAACCAGCCAGGGCCAGGATGTCGGCGGCGATGTGCCAGTTGGCAGTGAGGTGTTGGGTGCGGTGGGCATCGGAGTTGACGAGGATGTGGTGACCGCCGGCTTCGCGGTACCAACTGAGCATGGCGATGAGTGCTTCGTGCCAGTGGTGCTGGCTGCCCAGGTGGTAGCTGTTTAGTTCCAGGCCGATGCCGGATTGGGCGATGGCGGCCAGGGTGTCTTTGAGGATGGGTTGGAGCCGCTGTAAATCCAGAGGTAAGTCCATTAACATGCCGCGCCAGAGGATGCGGTCGAAGTGGGCGATGAAGGTGATGTGGGGAACGGCCGTTAGCTTGCGTAATTCCATAAAATAATCGGCGTACACTGCCTGGGGATCGCGCCCGGTGAAGCAGGAGGGGTGGTGGATGTTGAGGCCGTGCAGCCAGTGGAGGGAGGCGATTTTGATGTCGAAGTTGTAGGTGGCGAGGAGATCGGCCGTTTGGGCGGCGTATTCGTGGGGGTTGCCAATTTCGGCTCCTGTCAAAACGGTGAGGCCGTAGGGGGTAAAATCGTGCTGACATTGGCGCACGCGCTGAAAGTAGGCTTGGGGTTGGGGGAAGCCGCTGTAGGCGAAGGCGGGGTGCCACTCGGTGTGTTCGGTGAAGGCGATGCCTGTCAGGCCCAGTTCCACGGCGTGTTGGCACATGGCTTCGGGGGTGTCGTGGCCGTCGGGGCTGAAGGTGGTGTGGACGTGGTAGTCTGTGTTTGTGATTTTCATGAACTGGATTAGACCTGATGGGGAAACGGCCGTCAATGGTTTGGTGTTAAGCGTTGGTAAAGAGTTGGTTAACGGCCGTTTTGGCTCGATTCCAATGACAAAGATCACCTTTACGCTGCCTGCCAACGATGTACAATAGGCTTTGCCCCCAGGTGATGGGTACCTTTGCCCAGAACATTCACCTGAAAGAGATAACCGTAATTCATAAGACCTGGTGGGTTCACAATTGCCATTTTTGTATCTGTAAAGATATGCTTTTTTCTCTAGAGGGCAATCCCCACCAGGCTGACAACTCATAGTAAGAAGGAGAGTGCAATGGAATACCGTTCATTAGGAAGAACCGGCGTGAAGGTCAGTGCCTTGTGTTTAGGCTGCATGATGTTTGGCGGTCGCACGGAGCCGGAAGATTCATATGCGATCATTGATCGCGCCCTGGACGCTGGGATTAATTTCCTGGACACGGCCAATGTGTACAGCCGGGGCCGCAGTGAAGAGGTGACTGGCGAGGCCCTGAAGCGTAACGGCAAACGGCAGCAGATTGTGTTGGCAACGAAGGTACACGGCCGTATGGATGACGATGATGTGAATGCGGCTGGCAACTCGCGCCGCCACATTATTGAGCAGTGCGAGGCCAGCCTGCGCCGCCTGCAAACAGATTACATAGACCTGTACCAGATTCATCGCCCCCAAAGTGACATCCCCATTGATGAAACCTTGCGTGCCCTGGATGATCTTATTCGGGCGGGCAAGGTGCGCTATATTGGCACGACTACTTTTGGTGCGTGGCAAATTGTGGAGTCGTTGTGGATTGCTAAAGAGTTGGGGCTGAATCGTTTCGTCAGTGAGCAGCCGCCTTACAATATTCTGGATCGTCGCATTGAGCGCGAGCTAATTCCCATGATGCAGACGTATGGCATTGCCAATATTCCCTGGAGTCCGCTGGCGATGGGGCTGCTGACGGGTAAATATCGTCGTGATAATGAAGCCCCTGATGGCAGCCGTTTTGCCAATATTGGGGACAATGCGTTGTGGCAGCGGCGGTTTGCTACTGATTTTTATGATGTGGTGGAGGGGCTGGAGCCGATGGTGGATGAGAAGGGCTGCACGATGGCGCAGTTGGCGTTGGCCTGGTGTATGCACCAGCCGGGTGTGACTAGCCCTATTATTGGCCCGCGCACGATGGCCCAGTTGGAGGACAATTTGGGGGCGTTGGCGGTAACGATTACGGATGAGGATCGGACGCAGATTGATGAGTTATCGGCACCGGGGCGTATGATTACGCCGTTTTATGAGGCGGATTTTGGGCCGCATCAGTATCGGTAGGCGCGATTTGTTATCGCGCTTTTGTATGGTTGAAGTCGCGGCAGGGATGCTGCGACTACGAGGAGATAATTGAAAATGATTGAGAAGATTCCTTTTGGTCGGACAGGCCATGTGAGTACGCGGACGTTGTTTGGCGCGGCGGCGTTGGGGAGTGTGACGCAGGCGGAAGCGGATGAGACGTTGGCGGTTTTGTTGGAATATGGTGTGAATCATATTGATACGGCCGCTTCTTATGGTGATGCGGAGTTACGGATTGGCCCCTGGATGGCTGAGCATCGGCAGGATTTCTTTTTGGCGACGAAGACGGGTGAGCGCACTTATGAGAAGGCGCGGGAGGAGATTTATCGTTCGTTGGAAAGGATGCGTGTGGATTCGTTTGATTTGATTCAACTGCACAATCTGGTTGACCCGCAGGAGTGGGAGGTGGCGATGGGGGAGGAGGGGGCGTTGCAAGCGGCCGTTGAGGCGCGGGCAGAAGGTATTGTGCGTTTTATTGGGGTGACGGGGCATGGTACGACGGTGGCGGCGATGCACAAGAAGAGCCTGGAGCATTTTGATTTTGATTCGGTGCTGCTGCCTTATAACTATTGGATGATGCAGAATGCGGATTATGCGGCTGATTTTGAGGCGCTGCTGCAATTGTGCCAGAAGCGCAATGTGGCGGTGCAGACGATTAAGTCGCTGACGCGGGGGCCTTGGGGGGATAAGGCGCAAAATCGGTCAACGTGGTATGAGCCGTTTGAGGAGCAGGAGGATATTGACCGGGTGATTCATTGGGCGCTGAATCGGCCGAATATCTTTTTGAATACGGCGGGTGATATTCATTTGCTGCCGAAGGTGCTGGATGCGGCGAGCCGTTTTGAGGCAGCTAAGCAGGCGCAAATGGATGAGATGCTTTCTGAGCTTGAGGGTGCGCCGTTGTTTGTGTAGATGAGTTATTGGGTTGAAGCCTCCGGGAGGGTCTGGTTAGAGGTAAGGTGGTTTAGGAAGCCTCCCGGAGGAGCTAAAATTGCTCAATGGCTTTTGTTTTTCGGCCGTTCGTCGCCGTCTTGAAATTTCCAGGAGAAGTTTTGTTCGTCGGGGTGACTGTGGGTGCGGTTGGTGGAGCGTTCGGCGTGGTGGTAGAAGATGACGCCGACGAGAAGCAGGCTGCTCCAAATGGCGAAGTTCCAACTTGCGCCTGCATTCCAGTGTTGAAATATGCCCCAGATTACGCCAGCCGTGCTGGCTAGTGTAAGAAGATTGCTTGTCATGGTTGCTCCTGTTTTGAAGGTTATGTTTTGTTTTTTTATACGAGGGGATGGGGCTGTTTGTGTATTAATTTGGGGGCTTTTTTTAGCTGTTTTTGTTTGTTGATGAGGTGGTTTAGGTATGTTTCTTTCTAAAATGCGACCGATTGTGATTCCGCAGTATGAACACGGCCGTTTGGCTGGTACGTTGGCGCAGCAGTGGGGCAATGATCAGTTTGATCGACCGGCGATGGATTTTGCTTCTTTTGTGGAAGGGGTGGCCTTGCATGATTGGCATTATGGCTTTGCTGATGATTTGCCCATTATTGGGGCGGATGAGGCGGATTGGGTGGCGATGACGCGGCGGGGGCTGGGAATTCGATTGGCGGATCCGATTGCGGATGTTGTGATGAAGCTGCATTTGCGCCGGTTGTGTTCTTATAATCTTTCGCCGGAGCGGGTGGCGTTGATGGCGGAGTTTGACAAGCTGGTGGCGGCGCGTTTGCCGGAGACGGGGCACAGTCGGGCGGAGTTTGAATGGGCGGATAGGATTACGCGGGTTTGTGATAATGTGGCTTTTTATTTTTCGTTTGAGGCGGCGGTTGAGCGGACGACGACTGTTGGGGCCAGGGTGGGGGAGGAAACGGCCGTTACCTGCCGCATTCAACCACAAGGCCAGATTTTTATTGACCCCTGGCCTTTTGCGACCCCCTTCATCAGTGGTATGATCCTCGGTTATCAGGCAGAGGGTTATCCTGAACAGTTGCAGCCAGTGGTTGTGCCCTTTCAGGTAAAACCATCGCCCAGTTTAGTTTAATGATATGAGTAAGGTTTTGGCCGGCCCCAGAACCTGGTCAACAATATGAATGATCTAATTAAAAAATTGGTGGAAGCATATGGCCCGTCTGGGTTTGAAGAGCAGATGCGGAGCCTGATTTTGCCCGAAATTGAGCCTTATGTGGATGAGGTGACGACGGATGTGATGGGCAATTTGATTGCCTTGAAGAAGGGGGATGGCACAGGTTTGCGGGTCTTGGTGGCGGCGCATATGGATGAGATTGGTGTGATGGTGACGCATGTGACGAAGGAGGGTTTTTTGCGTTTTACCAATCTGGGTGGGGTGTTCCCCCATACGCTGTTGGGCAACCGGGTGCAGTTTGCTGATGGCACGGTGGGGATTATTTACAGTGAACGGATGAAGGATTGGAGTGAGATTCATCCGTTGGAGAAGCATTACATTGATGTGGGGGCTTCTAGCCCGGAAGATTGCCCGATTGAGGTGGGGGCGGCGGCGGGGTTTTTACGGCCGTTACACATTCAGGGCAATCGTCTCACGGCCAAAAGCATGGATGATCGCATTGGCTGTGCCGTGATTATTGAGGCTATGAAGCGGCTGCAAAGCAGTCCGCATGATGTTTATTTTGCGTTTACAGTGCAGGAGGAGATTGGCACACGCGGGGCGGAGGTGGTGGCGAACCGCTTGAACCCTGATGTGGGTTTGGCGGTGGATATTACTCCGGCGGGTGATTTGCCCAATGCGCAGTTTGCGCCGCTGGGGTTGGGGCAGGGAACGGCCGTTAAAGTCAAAGATTTAGGCATGATCGCCCACTCAGGGCTGGTGCGCCTAATGAAACAACGGGCCAAAGAAGCCAACATCCCCTACCAGATGGAAGTGCTGACACGCGGTTCCACCGATGCCCGGGCTATGCAGATCGCCAACGCAGGCTGTGCGGCCGGCTGCATTTCCATTCCCTGCCGTTATGCCCATTCTCAAAGTGAAACAGTAGACACAACCGATGTCGAAGCCTCGATTCAACTATTGGTGGAGATTCTATCGAAGCCCATTGATCTGTAACTGGTTGCTTGAACAGAAAAAAGAACAATACACATTATTTCCCAATTTCAAGGAGTTTCCCATGACAGCACATAATTTTTCCCTTCAACAGCATAATATTGATGTAGATAACATATCACGTAATACCTTACCTCCGATTTTATATCAGGAGGCACTGCTTTACGAAAAGGAGGCCGCCATTGCCGATTCTGGCGCACTGATGGTGCGTTCGGGTGAGAAGACAGGCCGCAGCCCGCTCGATAAACGTATTGTCGAACACCCAGATTCTAAAGATGACATCTGGTGGGGTTCTGTTAATGTGGCCGTTGATGAACATACTTTTGAGATCAACCGTGAACGGGCTATAGACTATTTGAACACACGCGAAAGGCTGTGGGTTGTAGATGGTTTTGCTGGCTGGGATCGCAATGAGCGCATTAAAGTCCGCATTATCTGCACACGGCCGTATCATGCCCTCTTCATGTGGAATATGCTCATACGCCCCGCTGAGGAACACCTCGAATCATTCGAGCCGGACTATGTTATCTATAATGCGGGCCAGTTCCCGGCCAATCGCTACACCACTGGCATGACCTCCAAAACCAGTATAGACCTCTCTTTTGAGCAGAGGGAAATTGTTATTTTAGGCACTGAATATGCCGGTGAGATGAAAAAGGGTATCTTTACCGTCATGAACTACATTATGCCCAAAAAAGGCATTCTCTCCATGCACTGCTCTGCCAACGAAGGCCCAGATGAAGATGTCAGCCTCTTTTTTGGCCTCTCTGGAACCGGCAAAACAACCTTATCGGCCGATGAACATCGCAAGTTGATTGGGGATGATGAACATTGCTGGACGGATGATGGCATCTTCAATATTGAAGGCGGCTGTTATGCCAAGGCGGTGGATTTGTCGCCAGAGAAGGAGCCAGAGATTTATGGGGCCATTAAGTTTGGCACGGTGTTGGAAAATGTTGTTTATGATCTGCACAATCATGCGGTTGATTATGGCGATGTCTCTATTACCCAAAACACACGCGCTTCGTATCCCATTAACTACATTCCTAATGCGAAGATTCCCTGTGTTGGGGGGCATCCCAAGAATATTATTCTGTTAACGGCCGATGCCTTTGGCGTGTTGCCCCCGGTGAGTAGACTGACCCCCGAACAGGCCATGTACCATTTCATCAGCGGTTATACGGCCAAAGTGGCAGGTACGGAAATGGGTGTAACCGAGCCGCAAGCTACTTTTTCGGCCTGTTTTGGGGCGGCCTTCATGGTGTGGCATCCCAGCAAATATGCCGAGCTTTTGGCCGAGAAGATGGCGAAGTATGGCAGCAAAGCCTGGTTGGTAAACACAGGTTGGAGTGGCGGCCCCTACGGGATTGGCTCCCGCATTAGCCTGAAATACACGCGAGCTATTATTGATGCTATTCACAGCGGAGCTTTGGATGAGGTGCAGACTGCGGCCGACCCCATCTTTGGCCTGGCTGTTCCCCTTACTTGCCCCAATGTGCCTGATGAGATTCTCGTCCCTAAAAAGACATGGGCTGATGGCAAGGCTTTTGACCGACAGGCGAAACGGCTGGCGGAACTGTTTATCAAAAACTTTGAGAAATATCAGGCTGGCAGCAGCAAAGCTATTCTGAATGCGGGGCCAAAGCTGAAGAAAGGGTAACGTTCTGGCAGCAGGTGTTGAGGCTTGGCTAAAGCCTCGATTCCCACTGATTTTGGTTTTAAGGGGTGTAAGCGGATGGCTTACGCCCCTTTTTGCATTAAAGCGATGCGGTAGGGGAAAAGCTGTGCTTGCATTACCCCTTTTTGCACGGCCGGATCGTTGTGCATGATGGCTTGTGCTTCTTCATCGGAACCAGCCTGGAAGATGGCGATGCCGAAGGTGCTGCTGTCGGTGTTGAGGGTGCGCCCTACGAGGATCATGACCCCTTTTTGGGTGAGGTCTTGGAGGTATTGGAAATGTTCGCCGACGATTTGGGCTTCTTCGGGGGTGGGGTCGGTGACCATTGCCAGGCGAGTGGGTTGGATTTTGTAGAGGTATTGGTTGGTTTCGATCATGTGATAATGGGGGAATTGAGTAAGTGGGTAATTATGAATGAATGATTACTCACTTACTCAATAGTTTCTATAAATTAGGGAAATGCGGGTAACTCACCAGCGGCTTGGCGCAGGATTTCTAGTTGGCCGATGTGGTAGGTTTCGTGCCAGTTGAGGCCGGCGATGCGGTCGGCGATGGTGGTGCCGCGTTCGGCATCGAAGAGGCTGTTGAGGGTGTGGTCGCTGGCGTTGGTGATGGCGGCGGTGATGCGCTCGGTGGATTGGTGCAGGAGGGCGAGGAGTTCGGGGAGGGGAACGGCCGTTGCCCCATCCAACTCCGGTGCGTTTGTGCCATAAACGGTCTGTACTGCTTCGCTCACCAGCCCATCTTCACCCAACATCTGCAACAAGCCGCTGCGGGCCTGCACAATGTGGCCGAGGACCCAGTTAAAAGTGTTGCTGCGAATGGGCAGTTGGGCCAGGCTGGCCGTATGGGTGACACCTTCGGCATGTTTGTTGATGAGCCAGGTGTTGGTCTGGTATGCCTGACTTAATTTTTCTCTGTTCACATTCATTTGTTTGACCTCCAGGGGTTTGGGGTATCTGTTTCTATGGGGCAATCTTAACATGGAGGTGGGGGGATGACCATACGCCGAAAGGCGTATTTTAGAACATGTGTGTTACCAAATAATGGGGAGGTGTAGTGGTTGCCCGATGGGGATAAGTTCCCGATAATCCGTTGGTATGATGCAACAAATGATAACTCCTGATTTTACGGCCGTTCGTGCCGATTTTCCTCGTGCCGACCACAAATTGTGGCTGGCTGCGGCTGAGACTCATCCATACAGCGTGCATACCCTTCAGGCGATTGAGCGCTACAGTCAATTTCGGGCGTTGGGGCCGGGCGCAGACCGCCACAGCTTTACGCCGGAGATGCAGGCGGAGACCAAAACACGGTTTGCCGCGCTGATCAATGCCGCGCCAGAGGAGATTGCCTTTGTGCAAAGCACCACCGATGGCGAGAATGTGGTGCTGGCGGGCCTGAATTTGGCGCGGTTGGGGGGCAATGTGGTTATTGATGATTTGCATTTTGAAGCCTCGAAGTATATGTACACGCGGCTGGCCGAAGCGGGGGTGATTGAACTGCGTGTGGTGCCCCATCGTAACTGGCAGGTGAATTTGGCCGATTTTGAGCAGGCGGTGGATGAGAACACGCGGCTGGTTTCGATTGCGCTGGTGTCGCAGGTGAATGGTTTTAAGGCGGATGTGCGGGCCATTAGTGAACTGGCGCATGGGCATGGGGCGTATTTGTACTGCGATATGATTCAGGGGGCCGGTAGTACGCCGATTGATGTGCGGGCGATGGGCATTGATTTTGGGGCGACGGGGACGTATAAGTGGCTGATGGGGGATTTTGGCCTGGGTTTTTTGTATGTGCGGGCGGATTTGCAGGGTGAGGTGGTGCGGCAGACGCGCTATGGGCTGCGCCAGGTGCGGGGGATGCAGGATTATGCTTTTGATGTGTTTGCTGATGCTTCGCGTTATGAGGGGACGAGTTCGATGCCGTTTTTGCCGGGTGTTTGTGCTTATGAGGGGCTGAGGTATGTGACGGGTTTGGGGGTGGCGGCGATTCGGGGGTATGTACGGCCGTTAACCGACCGTCTGCAAGTGGAGATGCCCAAACTAGGTTATCAACCCATTACGCCATTGGGAACGGATACGCCGATTGTGAGTTTTTTGCCGCCGGATGTGGCTGAAACACGAGCGAAGTTGGATCGGGCCTTTGGCGAGCCGGTGATTTCGTTTCGGCAGTGGTATGAGGCGGATGAGGCGGGGCAGCGGCGCATGGTGGAAGGCATTCGGTTGGGGGTATCGGTGTATAACAATGCGGCGGATGTTGAGGCGTTTTTGGCGGCGCTGCGTGGGTAGGGGCAGGGTCTGTTGCCTGCCCTGTTGGGCATTGGGCGACGACAAGGATCGCCTCTACAACAGGGCTAATTCTTGGGCGCGGGCGAGGGCCTGGGTGCGGCTGTTGACTTGGAGTTTGCTATAGATGTTGTCGAGGTGTTTTTTGACAGTGCCTTTGGCGACGGTGAGGGTGGTGGCGATGTCGTCGTTGGTGAGGCCAGCGGCAACGAGGCGCATGATGTCCATTTCGCGGGGGGTGAGGTGGGGGAGGGCCTGGTTGGCAAAACCGGCCTGGTGGAAGTGGGGGAGGAGGCGTTTAACGGCCGTCTCTAAATCCCCCTCTATGTATGTCTGTGCCAGTTGGAGCAGCAGGTTGTAAAACGGCTGTCCCCAAGCCAAATAGCTGCGCACAAAGCCGCCCGGTTGGCCGAGCAAAAGGGCCTCGCGGAGATGGGTGAAGGCTGGGGTTGGCTGCTGTTGGGCGGTGTGGGCCAGGGCCTGGCCGATGCGCCAGTGGATGGTGAGGCGGCTGTTGTGTTGGGGAACGGCCGTTGCCAACAATCGCTCCATCAATTGCAAAACTTCATCTGTGCGATTTTGTGACAGCCAGATTTGGGCCAGGGTTTGGCAGACGGTTTCCTGCTCTGGTACGGCGGTGGGATCGGTGAATTGGGCGGCCCAGGCGTGGGCTTTGTCTGGCTCATTGGCGGCGAGGGCGGCTTGGGCCTGTAAGGCTTGGGACATGGCGATGAGGGCGGGGTTGATGTGGGGTTGGTTGGAGGGAGGCAGTTGGTGGAGAACGGCCGTTGCTGCCGCAGCATCCCCTTGTGCCAATAAAATCTGAGCGTGTTGCAAAAAGTTAGCCAGCAGCATCCCCTGGTTTTCGCGCAGGCGGCTGTGTTCGCGGCCCGCCAGCAGGTAGGTGAGGGCGGCATCCAGATCATCCCATTCGGTGTGGATTTGGGCCAGGCTGGCGTAAATCCAGCCAGAGATGGGGGCGTGGGTGGCGAGGCTGAGTGCTTGTTGGAAGGTGTGGGCGGCCTGGTGCAATTGTCCCCAATCAAGCTGATAGTTGCCCAGTTGGCCGTAAGCTAGATAAGCCAGATAGCGGTTATCGGCGGCCAGGGCAGCCTGGATGGCTTCTTGCAGATATTCGGTGGACTTGGCGATGGCCCCATCCCAGGCGTGGTAGCTGCCGAGATTGAGGGAGAAAAAGCTGCGATGGGAGAGGTTGGCGGGCAGGTGTTGGCTCATGTAGGGGGCCAGTTTTTGGGCGGCGGCGGTATCATGCAGGAAGTAGGCGAGGGCACCGCGCAGGGCGATGATTTCGTTGAAGACATCTGGGGGGACTTGTTCGCGTCCAGTGCGGTGGAGGTCGGTGGCGATGTGGTCGTCTATGTGGAGGTTGAGGTGTTGTTCGAGTTGGCGCAGGTGGTGAACGGCCGTATCCAGCTTGAAGGTGTCTATTAGCGTTGAAATGTAGGCCAATGCCAGGTGGGTATTGGCCTGGATGAGGTCGTCGGGCAGTTGGCGTAACCAGTGGCGCACGGTGCCCATGCGAGCGGCCGTCCAGCGGCGGGGGGCATATGCTTCGAGCAGGGCGGCCATGTCGGGGTAGGCTTGAATGGCTTGCAGGTGCTGCAAGGCATCATCCAGATGGCCCTGGGCCTGATACCAGGTGGCGGCGCGGCGGTGCAGGTCGGGGATGCCATCGGGGTCAAGCTGTTGGCGCTGGCGCAGCAGAAAGTCGCTGAAAAGGTGGTGGAAACGATACCAGTGGCGTTCTTCGTCGAGGGGAACGAGGAAGAGGTTGGCCTGTTCGAGGGTGTGGAGGATGGTGGCTGCCTGGGGGAGTTTTTCTCGGCTGGTGACAGCAGCGCACAGCCCTGCGCAGAGGCGTTGCAGGATGGCGGTGTCGAGCAGGAATTGTTGGATGTGGGCTGGCTGTTGGCTGAAGACTTCGGCGGCGAGGTAGTCGAAGATGTAGCGGTGTTGGCCGCTGAAGTTGGCGAGCCATTGGTCGTAGTCGCCTGTGCTTCGCATAGCCAATGTGGCTAACTTCAGCCCGGTCACCCAGCCTTCGGTGCGTTGGGTGAGGGTGGTGATGTGGTGGGGGGTGAGGTGGGGGGAGAGGGTGGTGTGGAGGAAAACGGCCGTGTCGTCGCGGGTGAATTGGAGATCGGCTGTAGTGATTTCGAGCAGTTGGCCGCGTGCCCGCCACCGTGCCAACGGCCAGGGTGGTTGGGCACGGCTGGCAACGATGAGATGTGTGTTGGCGGGGAGTTGGTCTATGAAGAGGGTGAGGGCTTCGTGAACGGCCGTGTCGCTGATGAGGTGATAATCATCCAAAATCAGGGTGAGACTGTTTTGTTGCTGGTGCAGATCGTTGAGGAGGGTGGTGATGATGGCGGTGGGTGGCGGGTCTTGGCTGGATTGGAGCAGTGGTTCGGCACTGTGGCCGAGGGTGGGGGAGATTGTTTGTAAGGCGGCTAGCAAATAAGCACAAAAACGGCTGGAATTGTCGTCAGCCGCGTCGAGGGAGAGCCAGGCACAGCGTAAATCGTTAGGCTGCTCGGGCGCATGGGCGAGCCAGTGGGCGAGGAGGGTGGTTTTGCCGTAGCCAGCGGGGGCGGTGATGAGGGTGAGTTTGTGGTGGCGGCTGGCCGCCAGTTGGGCCAGCAGAGTGGGGCGGTTGATGAGGGGTTCGGTGAGGGGTGGGATGGTGAGTTTTGTATGGAGTAAATTTGCAAACACGAATTTATTATACCTGTTGTTTGGGTTATAGTTCAGATAATCATCATACGGAAGAAGGAGAGGTATTTTATGAGTATTGTGTTTGGTGTGGCTGGTGGTACGGCTTCGGGTAAGACGACGGTGGCGCGGGCGGTTTTGGAGGCGGTGGGGGCGGCGCAGATTGCCTATTTGCCGCATGATGCTTATTACAAAGATATGAAGCATCTGTCTTATGAGGAGCGGACGCGGTTGAATTATGATCATCCCAATTCGCTGGAGACGAAGCTGCTGGTAAAGCACATTAAACAGTTGCAGGAGGGGCGGCCGGTGGCTGTGCCTGTGTATGATTTTACACGCCATCGCCGCACGAAGGACACGGTGCTGGTGGAGCCGAGTCCGATTATTTTGGTGGATGGGATTTTGATTTTTACGCGACGGAAGCTGCGTGAGTTGATGGATATTAAGATTTATGTGGATACGGATGCGGATGTGCGTTTTATTCGACGGTTATGGCGGGATATGGAGGAACGCGGCCGTTCTTTGGAGTCGGTGGTGCAGCAGTATATGGAGACGGTGCGGCCGATGCACTTGAAGTTTGTGGAGCCGAGTAAGCGGTATGCGGATGTGATTATCCCGGATGGGGGGCATAATCAGGTGGCGATGGCGATGGTGGTCTCGCGGCTGCATGATTTGCTGCGGCTGGAGGCTGTGGAGAGAGGGGAGTGAGGGGGGTGTCTTAGACTGTCACGCGATAATTGTTGAACCCGGCGATGGAGCTGTTGATGAAGTGTTCGGCGATTTCCTGAATGCGGTGGTTGGTAATGGTTTTGGCGATGCCGTTGACGGCGCGGCGGGGCATGAGTCTCATGCCCAGGGGGCGCGGCAGATCGGTTTGCAGGCGTAGTTTGTATTCGATGCGGGTCTGGTTGCCGAGGTCGTGGAAGAAGGCTTCGCTGCTGTAGAAGCCGCGAGCGGTGGTGCTGTTGAGGGTGGAGGTTGACTCGATGGGGGGCAGGTTTTCCAGGGAGACGATGCGGATGACGTGATACCCTGGCGGGCAGTCGAGGCGCACGTCGCAGTAGACGTGGAAGTGGTATGTGGCTAATTCGACGGAGTGAAAGTAGAGACGGTATTGGTAATCTGGAAATGTGTCGGCAATTTCTATGTGTTTAAGATGACTGACCAACCGATTCATATCTCGGTAATAGTTGTAGGTTGTAACTCGGTCGGCGGGGAAGAGGAAGGATAGGGATGCAGACCCGGCGATTGTGAGCATAAAGACTATTCGGACTCCGATTCTGTGGGAATTTTGAGATTTTCTAGCGCAGCTGTGAGGGAATCTAGCTGGGCGGAAAGTTTTTGAATATCTTTTTGGGTGGGAACGCCTCGTTTGTTGAGGACATCTTCGATTTCGGCGGTGCTGGGTGTGGTAGTGCGGCTGTTGATTAGTTTGCTGAGCAGGGTGTGACCTTCTTGTTCGGGCAGGTCGCCTCGTTTGATGAGGGCCTGGATGCGTTTTTCGATTTCGTCGTCTACATGACGCAGCAGGTCAAGAGGGGAGGCCAGGGTGCGGCGCAGGTTGCCGAGGGTGTCGCCACCAGCCTGGACGAGGCCGGTGAGGACGGAGCGGGGCAGGAAGCCGCCGGTCTTTTTTTCTTGTTCGAAGATGATTTGGGTAAGGGTAACGGCCGTTAAATCCTCTCCTGTACTGTGGTCAACAATTTGAACTTCTTGACCGGTACGAATCAATTCGGCAATGCCTTCCAGGGTAATATATTTTTTGGCTTCGGAATCGTAGAGTTTGCGGTTGGGGTAGCGTTTGATAATGACCATGTGCCTTTCCTCTGATGCGTTGCGTCATGATTATAGACGTAAAACGGAAAACGTAAAGTTTGTTTTACGTTTTAGCGCGGCCTTCACGTTGTTTTTCGAGCCACCAGATGGCATAGATGGCGAAGAGAAAAACAAGTGTGCCCAGGGTATAGGCTTCGATGGCATTGGCTTCGGAGATGAAGAGACCCATCATGCCCAACATGCCTGCCAGCAGATAGAGGATGAGAACGGCTTCGCGCTGGCTAAAGCCTAAATCTACCAGGCGATGGCTGATGTGGTCTTTGCCGGGTGTGGTCATGGGGTTGAGGCCGCGTCGGAGGCGGGAGAAGACGACGAGGCTCATGTCGAAGATGGGCACGCCCATGATGAAGACGGGAACCATCCAGGTGATGATGCTGCGGTTTTCGGGGAAACGGAGTTGCAGGCCGATGACGGCCAGTAGAAAACCTAGAAAAAGCGCACCGACATCGCCCATGAAGATTTTGGCGGGTTTGAAGTTGTAGCGCAGGAAGCCCAGGCAGGAGCCTAAGATGGCGGCGGCGAGCGTAGAAACGAGAAATTGTCCACCTGTGGAGCCGAGCAGGAGGATGAAGGCGGCGGAAACGGCGCTGAGGCCGGCACTGAGGCCGTCCATGTTGTCCAGGAAGTTGATGGCGTTGGTGATGCCGACGATCCAGATGAAGGTGATGAGGTAGTTGACGATGGCGGGCAGGGGTAGTTTGACACCGATGTCGAAGGCGAGGAGGAGGCCGACGACGCCGAATTCGGCGGTGAATTTGAGCCAGGCGGGGAGGTCGTAGCGGTCGTCTAAAAGGCCGATGAGGGCGATGGTGATGCTGGCGAGGAGAACGGCCGTTACGGTGCGGGGCAGTGAGCCATAAAAGAAAAGCAGGGCAATGGCAAACCCAGCCACAATAGCCACCCCGCCCATGAGGGGCATGGGGGTGCTGTGGAGTTTGCGGCGGGCGGGTTCATCTACAAAACCCAGGGCGATGGCCGCGCGGCGTACCCAGGGGGTGCTGAAACCGGTGATGGTGAGGGCCAGGAGGAAGATGATGGGGAATGTGCGCATTGGCGTTGAGCGCAGCATGTGGGGTGAGACTTGTTCACCCCACGTGCTGTGTGCTTTACTCTTCGACTTTGATGATGTCTATGCGCTCGATTACGTCGGCGGGGGCACTGGGATCGCTGGGATCGCGCAGTTGGAGGGAGCTGAGAACATCATCGCCCTCGATGAGACGGCCAAAAATGGTGTGTTGGCCGTTGAGATGGGGTGTGGGCACAAAGGTAATGAAGAATTGGCTGCCGTTGGTGTTGGGGCCAGCGTTGGCCATGGCCAGGAAGCCGCGTGAATCGAAGGTGCGCTCGGAGATTTCGTCTTGGAATTGGTAGCCGGGACCGCCTGTGCCTGTGCCGCTGGGATCGCCTGCCTGGGCCATGAAGTCGGCGATGACGCGATGGAAGATGGTGCCATCGTAGAAGCCCTGGCTGGCGAGGTAGGCGAAGTTGTTGACGGTGAGGGGGGTTTGCCCGGTGAAGAGGCGGAAGCGCATTTCGCCTTTGTTGGTGGTGATGATGGCATCATACCGCTGGCCTGTTTCGATGACGAAGGGGGGGTATTCGGTGTAGAAGTTGTTGCGTTCGAGGGGAGGGATGGCGGCTAACGGCCGTTCATCTGTAAACAACTGCGACTCATCCCCTTCCTGCAAGTTGCCCGAAAGCTGATCAATGAGGAATTGAATCTGTCCGGCCTGGCCTGCGGGGGCATTGGTAAGGGCTTGTTGGGCAAATTCAATTGCCATGTCTCGGTCATCCAAGCCTTGATAGGACAGGGCAATGGAGTAATCAATCTGCCAGGGGTCTATGCGGTTACGGCCAGAGTTGCGGGCTTTGGCTTCTTCATAGGCTTCAATGGCTAATTCATACTGTTGTAATGAGAAGCGGGTTTGCCCCAACCGGAACCAGACGCGGGGATTGCGGTCGTCAATGGTCACCGCTTCTTGCAGCGAATCTGCGGATAGGTTGAGATAGTTTTGCTGCTCGGATTCGGTTACTTCGCTGGCACAGTTGGTTAGGGTGCTGGCAAGCTGGACATAGGTGGCTTCGTAGTAGGGGTCAACGTCCAGGGATTCCTGCAAAATATCTATGGCCTGAGGGCAAGCTTGCCCAACTTGCAGAACGAGACCGGCTTTTTCATTGCGAATAACGGAGTTTTGGGGGCTGAGTCCCAGGGCCTCGTCGTAGTAGGTGAGGGCATTGTCATAGCGCAGGTCTCTTTCGCTGGGTACAAGCTGAATCCAGCGTGTGTTGAGACGGGCTAAGTTGGCGGTGTGATCGGTGTTGAGGGGGTTGATGTCTTGGGCGCGTTTGAGAGCGGTGTCAGCCTTTTGTAAGGTTTGTACCTGTACGGTGGGGTCGGGGGTGATGGAGGCCAATTCGAGGTAAGCCCGGCCGATGAAGAGGTAGTAGAAGTCTTCTAATGGGGCTTTTTCCAGTGCGTCTTCGTAGATGGCGATGGCGGTGTTCCAATTGCTCAGGCGGGTTTCTGGGGGTTGATTGGCGCGGGAACCAGCCTGGTCGAAGGGTTTGGCGCGTTTGTAGATGATGTCGGCCTGGATGATGCGCATGTTGGTGCGGCTGATGGCGAAGAAGCTGAGGCCTAACAGGACGACAAGCCCGATTAAGGCGGGGGTTGTGCCGAATGCTTCACGGCGGGTGCTGCGCCCGGCGGTGCGCACGAGGGTGAAGGCGGTGATGAAGATGATGCTGATGACGAAGAGGTAAAAGAGGGTGAGGAAGCCCGCCGATTCGTTGGCTCGTGCTACTTCGAGGGCGGGGCCGGCTTCGAGGTTGGGGGGGCTGAATAGAATGGAACTGCGCAGGGCGGTGGCTTGCATGTAGCCCATGAATAGACCAATGGAGAGGGAGGCGACGGCGAAGGCCAGAATGGCTCCTAAGGAGTCTCCCCATGATTTTTCCCAGAGTAAGTAGAGGAGGGTGCCGCAGACGGCGGCGAGGATGAGACTGAACCAGATATTGCCAGCGACGAGGACGGGTAGGGCGAACGTGAGGCCGATAACGGCCGTTATCCCCGCAAAAGTCCGCCCCGATTCCCGCTGTTGGAATAGGAGTACGGCGGCGATGAGGCACAGAGCGGCCCAGGCCAGCAGCAGACTGCGGCCCAATAACCAGTTTGAGCCGGGTTCGGCGGGAAGGGGCAGGAGAAAGCGCAAGCCGACGGCGACGACGGCGAAGGTGGCCAAGATGCCGCTGACAAGTTGGCGGCGATCTGCGGCCAGTTTGGCGGAGATGAGGGAGAACTGTATCTCGTTGTTTTTGACCATTTCGCTGAGGGAGATGAAGATGCCTAGTCCCCAGGTGAGGATGATCATGACAAAGAGAAACGGCCGTTCGGCAAAATCCTGGCGGGGGTTGATGAAGAAGGATTGGTAGAAGATTTCGCCGGCGGTCAGGTCGGCGGCGGTGGTGATTTGTTTGCCGGGTGGTAAGCTGTAGGTGACGTATTCAAAGCCTAAGATGCCGATGATGAGGGCCAGCATGAAGGCGTGGGCCAATATCACTTGCCAGGCACCGAGTTCGCCGATGACGGCTATTTCGCGTTTTTGGCGCAGTGAGGTGGCTTCTTCTTCTTGGGTTTTGAGGTGAGGCAGGAGGTAGCCGACGAGGAACATGAGGCCGATGTAGACGAAGAAGTGGGTGCGGGTGGCGGCAATGGCGATGCCGAAGTGGATTTCGACGTAGTGGGCGAGAACGGCCGTTACCAGGCCAATCATCAGTAGGCGATCTATCTCGAATGGATCGCGGTTTTCGTCGGTGTTGGTCTGGGCGAAGAGGGCGTAGTAGATGAGGTAAAGGATGAGGCCCAAGATGCTGCCGAAGGGTATGGCAACGCCGAGAAATTCCATGCCTAACACAGAGGTGAGACCGATGGTGGCGGCTACTGCGCCCAAAATCCAGAGGGCTACCAGGATGTTGCGATCTCGTTTAGAGCGGACAACGCCCAGCCAGCGGAAGCCGTAATAGAACACGCTCAGGTAGAGGGCTTGCCAGACGATGAAGCCGACGGCCCCGGTGATGACGAGGGCATCAAAGGTTTCGTTATGGGAGCGGTCGGGGGAGGCGTTGCGGGCTTCGATGGTGGCGAGTTGGGGTTGGTAGAAGCTGTTGTAGGCGACGTACATGGATTCGGGGCCGTAACCGAATAACGGCCGTAAAAAGTTAAAGCGGTCTACTTCGCCATCAGGAAATTGGATGGGTTCGTGGATGCCGATGAGTTCCAGTGTGCCGGCCCAGATGAGCACACGTACCCGGCCTGTGCCGCCATCGGATTCCAGGATTCGGCCTAAACGGCCGATGGTGGGCAGTTCTTGCCACTCGACTAAGGCACTGGCGATATCGCCGACTACGGGGACATCCCCCATTTGTTCATTGAGGGGTTGGGCAAAGTTGAAGGCCACCAGCCAGCCGCCGACGACGACGGCTAACAGCAGCCAGGAGAACCAGAGCCAACGCCAGCCGCGCCGGGCGGCGATCATGACGAAGACGGCGACGACGAGCAGGCCAACGGCTGCACCGAAGGAGACGAAGGAGGTCATGGGGCCAGCCAGTGATTGTAAACGGCCGCTGTTGATAACGGCCGTAATAATCACCGAGACGAGATAATAGGCGGCCACACCGCCAACGACGACCATAAGGAGGGCTTTGCCGACCTCTAATAGGCGGAAGCGCCCCGTTTCCTCTGAGGCGTTACGGAGGGTGACGAGGACGATGAGGATGAAGGCGAAGGCGGCGGCGGCTAGACCGAGCCAGGGGCCACGACTGCCAGACCAGTAGATGGCGATGAGCTGAATGGCGACGACGAAGATGTAGATGGAGGAGCGAATGACGTCGGCGTAGGAAAGTTCTTCGTCGCCCAGGATGCTGGTGAAGGCATCTATGATGCGGGAGATGGTGAGGGGGACGGCCATGATGAGGTAGGCGGCGATGAAGATGGCGTTGCCCATGTGCCCGGCGATGCGTTTGGCGGTGTTGCCGCCCCAGGGCAGGGGGTCTAGCTCGAAGTGCTGTAGGAGGCCGTAGAAGGCGACGGGGATGCTGGTGATGATGACGGCCGTTACTACTCGGCTCACTTGTGCGCGTGTGCGCATGGTGTGGATCATGATGCCAAAGATGACGATGTAGGACAGGGTGGTGTATGTGCCTTGCAGACGTTGGTAGGAGCCGGCCCAACTGACGGTGGGGGTTACTGAGAAGATGTTGGAGATGAGGTAGGTGATGACCAGGAGAAAGACGGGCAAGACGAAGGGTTTGCGCCAGATGCTTTCCTCGTTGCGGGGATGGAGCGATGACCATTGCTGCCAGCCTTGCAGGTCTATGAATTTAACGAGCCAGGCGGCGCTCATCAGGACGGCGATGGAGCGCAGCAGGGTCAGTTTGTCGGGTTCAAATACGCGATCGGAATGGATGTTGAAAAATAGGGGGATGGCAATGACGGCGGCTAGCCAACCAGCTTCCATTAAGCCATCACACCAACGAGCCAATTTTGAAGTCATATAGAACTCTCTTCCAGGTGGTTTTCTGACAGCAGAACACCGTGGTGTCTGCTCTGCCTAGGGGGTGATCTTATCGCAATGAGAAAATAGGGCAAACGGGTTAAGGGATTTTGGGGTCATTGGTTGTTGATTATGGATTCGTAGACGGCCGTTACCCTCGCTACCATCTTTTCTACTGTGAATTCGTGCTGAACGCGCTTGCGGCCGGCTTGCCCCATGCGCTGCCGTAAATCGGGATCGGCCAGCAGGGTTTGGATGGCCTGGGCTAATTGTTCTGGCTGGCGTGGGGGGACGACGAGGCCGGAGATGCCATTTTGCACGACAAAGGAGGTGCCTGTGCCGACTTCGGTGGTGATGCAGGGTAAGCCAGCGGCCATTGCTTCTAGCAAGACTTTGCCAAAGGCTTCGGAGCGGGCATTGGCGGGCAAAATGAAGATGTCGGCACTGGCGTAGAGGCGGGGTAACTCTTCGTCGCTTACTTGCCCGACGAATTGTACGCGGTTGCTGACACCTAAGGTTTGGGCAAGCTGCTGCCATTCGGCCCGCATGGGGCCATCGCCGCCAATGAGCAGCCGGGCTTGTAGGTGGGTCATGGCCTGGATGAGGTCGCCGATGCCTTTGTAGTAGCGATGCCGGCCTATGAAGAGGAGGGTGGGGAGGGTGGTGGGGGGGATGAGGGGGGTGACGTTGGCGAAGAGGCTGGTTTGGACGGAGAGGGGGACGACGGTGCATTTGGCGGCTAACGGCCGTAATGCGTCTGAGGATTGTATGTAATTTTGGCTGGTGGGCAGGATGCGGGCGGCGTTGTGTAATACCTTTTGCATGAGTGGCCGATAGAAGCGCAGGATGGTTTGTTGTTTGACGATGTCGCTGTGGTAGGTGATGACATACGGCCGTTTGCGTCCTAAAAGCCATTGGCTGACTTCGCCGATGGGGTAGGGAAAATGGAGATGGGTGATGTCGGGCTGTAATTGGCGCAGTTTGAGGGGCAGGGATAGGCTGAGTGGTGTGGAAGCGATGGTGGCGAGGCGGCTGACGCGCCAGACGTGTACGCCGTTGATCTGTTGGTAGTCGAGCTGCCCGCCGGGGTTGGTGACGAGGATGGTGACGTGGTGGTTGACGGCCGTTTGGGCTTCGGCCAGGGTTTTTATATGGTTTTCGATGCCGCCTAAGATGGGGTAGTAATCTTTGTAAACATGTAAAATCTTCATCTGTAACCTACTTGTTGCCATAAGGTGGGCTAAGTCTAGCAGTCTCGGCAAGGTTGACCAAGCATATTTATCTACAGTACACTCTGGGTGCTTATACATGGTTTGTTGTAGTCTGGGAGGTTGGCTATATGATGGTTGATTGTGTTTGGTGTTGGTTGGGTCAATGTGTTGTCCTGGATTGGTAAATTTAATTGTGATGGTTGAGATCTGTGTGGTGGTAACGGCCGTTTTGTCACCACAATGTAGAGGGTTTTGCCATGTTCCCGTTTTCTCGAGTGAAATTGCTTTTTGTCAATGGTTTAACTGTCTTTTTGTCGCTGTTCTTTCTGAGTTATTTGTTTGCAGCAATGGGGCAAGGGTCTCATCCAAATGCAGCTTACAATGGACTTGAGCGTTCTTCAATGACAGCGAATATGCCACTTTTGATAACAGAAACAGTGAAACTTGTCGCTGATAATCCTACTGGTGGTGATCTGTTTGGTTATGCAGTTGACCTTGATGGCGATACCTTGATTGTAGGTGCTCCTCAGGATGATGATGGAGGGGTAGATGCGGGGGCTGTTTATATTTATGAGCGACATCTTGGTGGAGTCAATCATTGGGGCTTGGTCGCTAAGTTGATGGCTGGTGATAGTTCATCTGGTCAGCGCTTTGGGAGTTATGTAGATGTGGAGGCAGATACCCTGGTTGTAGGAGCCAATGAAAATGGTCTTGAGGGATCGCCAATACCAACGGCTGGGCCAGGCTCTGTATATATTTTTTACCGCAATCAAGGGGGGACTGGTAATTGGGGTGAAGTTCGAAAATTAACGGCCGATGATGGTGCTAATGGGGACAATTTTGGTGTCACAGTGGCTATTAACGGTGATACGGTGATTGTCGGGGCACAACTTGATAATCATTCGGGGTTAACGAATGCTGGAGCTGCGTATGTTTTTGAGCGAGATTGGGGCGGGGCCGATAATTGGGGACAAGTGGCAAAACTAGTTGCCGCTGATGCTGGCGGTATTGACCGTTTTGGTATAGATGTTCGGGTTGAAGGTGATATTGTTGCAGTTGGATCTGTGTGGGATACGCATAGTTCTGTGTCTTATGCAGGTTCAATATATCTTTATGAACGCAATGAAGGTGGGATGAATAATTGGGGGCAGATCAAGAAAATTACGGCGAGTGATCCTGGCAATACAGATAATTTTGGTCATTCGATAGTATTTCAAGATAATGTTTTGATTACTGGTGCCCATCGTAATAATGATGTGGCGACAAATTCTGGCTCGGTATATGTGTTTGCACGTGATGAGGGTGGGGCAAATAATTGGGGGCAGGTAACTAAATTTTTAGCCAGTGATGCCATGAGCAATGGTGTGTTTGGGCGTGCCGTAAATCTTGCAGACAATATTTTAGTGATTGGTGCTCGTTTTACAGATTCAACCGTTTCAGATTCGGGTGCGGCATATTTTTATATAGGAAATACGAATGACCCTCAAGATTGGCAAGAGGTTGGCAAACTGGTGGCCAGTGATGCGTCCACGGGTGATGAATTTGGTTTTGAAGTAGCTGTTGGTGGGGGAACGGCCGTTGTTGGTGCACCCTTACATGACGCTGGTGGCAATGATGCGGGTGCAGTGTACATATATGACTCAGTTATGAGCATGGAACTGGCTAAAGCAGTCGTGCCTGAGGTAGCCGAGCCGGGTGATGTGATCACTTATTCTGTTCAACTTAATAATCATGGCTATTTGACAGCTAGCGGGGTAATTCTTACCGACTTAATACCTACCGGCATTACCAACGTGAGCTATGTGAACAGTGGGGTGATGATAACACCCACGGGTAATGTGTCTTTCACCTGGCAGGTGGCGGATATTCCGCCTGGTGGGGGTGGCATCATTACCATTACGGGCAGGGTGGACAGCAGTCTGAACAGTGAGGGGGTGATTACGAACACGGCCGTTCTCACTGCCAGCAACCCCACCTTCGGGCCTCTTACTGCTGAAGCTGTCTTGGAAGTCAACATTCCACCCACGCTGGACATCATCCGCTTCTACGAAATCAACGAAGGCCAATCTATCACTCTCACCGGCATCATCACCGACCCTGGCCTGCTAGACAGCTTTGTCTTGCAAGTGGATTGGGGTGATGGCCTCACCGAAACCATCAACTACCCACCTGGCACCAGTAACTTCCAACAGCCCCATCCTTACGCCGACGATGACCCCAGCGTTACTCCTGTTGATGAATATCCTATCAACCTGATCCTCTTCGACAGTGATGGCAGCTTCAGCCAGCAAACAGCCTACGCCACCGTCCATAATGTCACCCCTACCGTTGCTATTGGGCCTGATATGAGCGTTCTCCTCGGTCAGCCCATTACCTTCACTGGCACCTTCACCGACCCAGGCTTGCCTGACACTTTCACCCTGGTGTGGCACTTGGGCGATGGCACCATCATTAGCGACACCCTCACCCCTGTTCATCTTTATGCACAGAGCGGTACTTATACTGTCACGCTGGCCGTGACCGATGACGACAACGGCACTGGTCAGGATCAGATGCTTGTTACTGTGCGCTTACCCCAGAGTGACGTGTCCATTAACAAAGATGCTATTCCCTCTCAAGTTATGCCTGGTGATGCCCTGACATACACCATTGCTTTCCATAATCAGGGGCCGGATGCCGCTGTGGATGTCTATATCACCGACACGCTGCCCCTCACCTTCACCAATCTCAGTTACAGCAGCAGCGGTGCTGTTCTGACCGAAGTGGGCAGCACCCCTTACAGTTGGCACATTGAGGAGCTGGCGGTGGGACAGGGTGGTTTTATTACGATTACCGGGCAGTTGGCGGCCGGTGTTGGCCAGGAATATTTGTTGTGGAATACGGCCGTTATTACCAGTACCAATCGTGACATCACCCCCACCAACAACAGTGCCACCGTCGCCGTAGACATCAATCTCGCGCCAACATTAGCAGTTGCTACACCCTATATCGTATTTGAGGGAGAGAATTTTGCCTTGACTGGCGATTTAGCCGATGCCGGTGATGTGACCGATTTGCAGGTGATGTGGGGCGATGGAACAACGGCAACGGCCGTTTACCCACCTGGCAGCTTCCCCTTCACCCTCACCCACACCTACGCCGATGACAACCCCAGCGGCACAGCCACCGATGGCTACACCGTCACCCTCCACCTGACCGACAGCGACGGGGCCAGTACGGAGACCACCGCTCTTGTCACCGTTCACAATGTTCCCCCCGATGTACAGGCGGGTGCCAGTCACAGCCAAAGCCAGGTTAACAGCCCCATCACCTTCAACGGTCAATTTAGCGATCCTGGTATTGAAGATACCTTTGCCATCCTGTGGGATTTTGGTGATGGTGTCATGGTCGCCGATACCTTGACCCCTACGCACCGCTATCTTCAACCCGGCACCTACACCGCCACCCTCACCATCACCGACGACGATGGCGGGGTGGGTCAGGCTAACCTGACGCTTCAGATAGAACCCAATGCTATTTTTCTGCCCCTTGTGGCCTACGATGCTTGCCACAGCAGCAGCACTCTGGCCGATGTCTTGCTCGTTATTGACACCTCCGCCAGCATGAGCTTGCCCACCCAGGCTGGGGGGCAAACGAAACTTGAAGCGGCACAGACAGCGGCCGCCGCTTTCCTCAACATCCTGCCTTTCCCGGCCAACCAGGCGGGCATTGTCAGCTTCAACACTCTGGCTGTTCTGGATGCGACCCTGACTGGCGACCAACAGGAACTGCTGGATGCCCTGGCGGTCTTAGCCGCCGAGGGCACGACGCGCATAGACCTGGCGTTGGCCCTTTCTCGCGGGGAACTGTCTGGCCCGCGCCACATTGCCAGCCATGAGGCCATCATTCTGCTGCTGACGGATGGTGTCCCCAATGGTACGGAAGTTAGTACCATTCTGGCAGAGGCGAATGCGGCCAAAGCGGCGGGCATTACCATTTATACCATTGGCCTCGGGGCTGATGTGGACGGTGATTTGTTGCAGCAGGTGGCCTCTTCGCCCGCCCAATTTTACCTGGCCCCGACAACGGCCGATTTAGACACCATCTATCAACAGATTGCCAACATTATCCGCTGCGATAATTAGAAAATCGGCCCTTGCCGGGATGTGGCGACTGTATGATGCGTCGCCACATCCCGGCAACTTTTCAGATAATTCTCACTTTACTACCTCGCCTGGAGCCATTCAGGTATGATCTTCCCCATCTTGATCATCTATCCTGAGTTGTATGTCTACCGACAAAAATAAAAATATTGCCCGCCAGGCTACCAAAGGTTCCCTTTACAGCATCTCATCTTCGGCCATCACCATCGTCTTGGGTTTTGTGCGCACGACGGTGATGCTGCGGCTGCTTTTGCCCACCCATTACGGTGTTACCACATTGGCTTTGTTCTATGTGAATTTGGCTTCGGTCTTGTTCCGTTTTGGTTTCGATCAGGCGCTTATTCACCATAAGGCGGTGACGGAGAGTGTGCGCCGCACCTTTTTTGTGATGCGTATGGGGGCAACTTTGATTGGTTTGGTTTCGTTGGCGTTATTGGTGCCGGTGATCGGCCGTTTTTATCCTGATCAACCCTCGTTAACAATTGTTATTCTGGCTTATATTGTGATTTATGCCTTGCGGGAATTTAACCTGTCCCAGGTTACAATCCTCAGCAAAAACTTGGCCTTCCGCCAAATATCCATCGCCGATGTTGTAAGTTCAGTGGCTATGACGCTTGTGGCCCCTACACTGGCCTGGTTTGGCTGGGGCATTTGGGCCATTGTGGCGGAGCAGTTCACGGGCATTTTTGTGCGCTTGTTGATTATTCAGCTCATCTATCGTCCCTGGCGACCGCGTTGGGGGTGGGACCGTGAAGAGGCGAAGTGGTTCTGGGATTACGGTAAAAAAGCCTGGTCTAGCTCTACTCTGGCCTTCTTTTTGGATCGATTTGATGATTGGTTTACGGGTACTTTTTTGGGGGGTGTGGCTTTGGGTTTTTACTCCCGCGCCTATGAATATGCCAATTACCCGCGTCGGGTGATATCCAATCCTCTTTTGGATGTGTTTTTCCCTACTTTTGCTCAGTTGCAGGAGGACAGGCAAAAATTGTCACGGGCTTTCTTTCGGGCTACCAGTTTGATGGTGCGCAGCAGCGGCTTGTTTGGTGTCATTTTTGTTTTGACAGCACCAGAGTTTATTCCCTGGCTGCTGGGTGATAAATGGACTCCGATGATTGTTACGTTTCAGTTGATGATTGTGTATGTGCTGTTGGAGCCTTTGAGTATGGCGGCCAGGAATCTGCTGATGGCGACAGGGTATCCGCAATTTGTGCTTAAAATGCGTATTACGCAAACGGTTATTTTTATACCGGCGGTGATTTTGTTGGGGAATTGGCTGAATATTGAGGGGGTGGCGTTGGCGGCAGATTTGATGGTGTTGGTGGGGGCTCTGGTTCTTTTTTGGCAGACGCATCAGGTGGTGGATTATTCGGCTCGTGTTTTGTGGCTTTGGCCGATGGTGGGGGTGGTGTTAACGGCCGTTATCACCCTCAGCCTCACTGCCATATGGAACGCGCTGCCTATATGGGGTGCCTTGTTTGCCAAAGTAGCCATTATGACAGTTATTTACACCTTTATCCTTTGGTTAACGGAGCGGGAACAGTTAAATATCGGACGAAAAATGATTTGGGGTATAATCGGCCCCATGTTAAAAGAACGTCAACAGAGGAAAAACAATGTCTCATAAAGTACTTGTGGTGGGGCTTGATGGTGCTACTTTTGACATCATCCACCCCATGGTGGCTGAAGGCCGCCTGCCCAATTTGGCTCGAATGCTTAAGCAGGGGAGCTGGGGGAGTTTGCGTTCCAACATCCCTCCCGTTACACCTTCAGCCTGGACATCAGTCTTTACAGGCAAAAATCCTGGTAAGCACGGCATCTATGACTTCCAAGAGATCGATCCAACCACTTATCAATTTCACACAGTCCGCACCGATCAGCATCGAGAAAAAACGGTTTGGCAGCTTTTGGGAGAAGTGGGTCTGCGTTCTATTGTCATGGATGTGCCTTTTACATATCCGCCACGCCCTTTGCATGGCCTAATGATAACTGGATATGGTACGCCCCGTGCCCCAGGTACTGTTTTCACATATCCAAAGAATATTGCTGCATCTCTCCCCCAAAATTTGCATCAGGAAATTCGTATGGCCTTGCCTACTCACAAATTTGACCGCAGTCAAAATTTTATTGATGAGTGGCAAGAGGTAATGGCTGGACGGAATAATTTGCTGAACCATTTGATCGAAAATGAAGAATGGGATTTCTTCATGGTCGTCTTTTCTATCACCGATAATATGGCTCATGTTTTCTGGACATATGTGGATCCAGCCCATCCTAATTATTACAAACCCGAAGGGGCTAAATATCGTGAAGCCTTCTTGCATGGTTATGAGATGTGTGATCGGCTTTTGGGTGAATTGGTTGAGAAAGGTGGCACAGATACGACGACATTGGTTTTGTCTGATCATGGCTTCGGTAGTGTTCGACCACGCCAATATGTTTACAAACGTTTGTTGCAAGGTGGATTTTTACAACCTAAGGGTGGAAATGGGAAGGTTTCTTGGCGGACTCGGGTGGTGAAAACGGCCGTTAACACCTACACCCGTTTCCCTTTTCTGCGTGAATGGGTGAAAGGTTTGCAGCCCAAACGACGTGGTCGTCTTATACGCTCCTTGAAAAGTTCGGGCATTATGCCTACTGACGGCAGTGTGGATTACACCAGATCGAAGGTCATCCCCTCTAACTTTGGCCTTCGTATGTGGATTAATGACGATGAGCGCTTCCCACAGGGTACTGTTCCGGCAAAAAAGAAAGGAGATGCACTTAGTGAATTGAGTGATTTCCTCAAATCGGACCGTGACCCGACAAATGGCAAGCCTATTATCGCTAATACCTTCCTTGGTTCCGACCTCTATCATGGGCCTTTTGCCGATCAAGGCCCCGACCTGGTAATCGAATATGCTAACTTCTATCAACCCAACCAGTCATCGTCTGTGCGAAATCCCCATGTGGAAGGGGGACATACACTGGATGGTATATTCTTGGCCCAGGGGCCATATATACAGAAAAACGAGGTCAAAAATTGCAGCCTTATTGATTTAGCCCCAACGATCTTATATTTGCTTGATCAACCCATTCCACCCGATATGGACGGCCGTGTCATTACAGATATTTTGGCAGCCGACTATCTGACTCAACGGCCCGTTCAATTTGGAGATGTACCCGCGACTGTTGATGAAATGCCTGACATTTTGACAGATGGGTATAGTGATGAAGAAGAGGAAGAAATTCAAGAACAACTGCGCCAGTTAGGGTACATCGAATAACTATTATGAGTGGTTTTTTCATTATGTCCTCGGAACGGTCTGGCAGCAATTTGGTGCGGAAAATGTTGGCGATGCACAGTGATATTGCTGCCCCACCCCCCCCACACCTCTGGAGGCATCTTTCCCGTGTGCTACCTTATTACGGATCGTTAGCGAAAGAGGATAATTTCCGCGAAATGGTTGCGGATGCCATTGCGTTGACTCAAGTTAGGGGATCGCATCTACAGTGGAAATATGTACCTGTTCCAGAAAAGTTGTTGCCAAATATCCGCTTCAGAAATCTTAGTGGCCTTTTGTCTGTTTTATATAGTTGGTATGCTTCTCAGGAAGGGGTTTCCAATTGGGTATGCAAAGAAAATAATATTTTCGATCACGCTTTTCAGATTCGTGAAGTTTTGCCTGATGCACGTTTTATCTATCTGTGCCGGGATGGGCGTGATTGTGCCTGTTCTATCAAAAAAGTTCCCAGTCATGATCAGCACATCTATAATATTGCGCAAGAATGGCGGCGTGAACAAGAAGAATGTTTGCGAGTTTATCAAGAGCTAAAGGCTCTGGATGCGGTCTGCTTGCTGAGATATGAAGATTTACTGGAGCATCCAGAGGCTGAGCTAAAGCGTGTTTGTGCTTTTCTAGGTGTTGCTTATCAGTCAGAAATGCTGCAATTTTACACGGCTGATGAAGCTCGATCTGAGGCTCAAAAAACAGATTACTGGAAAAATTTGTCCCGACCTCTTATGCAAAATAATAAGGCTAAGTTTTTACAGCAACTGCCTATGAAGGAGATTGGTTTGTTTGAACAGGTTGCGGGGAATGTGCTTAGGGTTTTGGGCTATCCGTTGGTGACGGATACGGCCGTTCAGCCCATCAAACGCATACAACACCTCCGCTACAACTTACAAAACAAAATCCAAGTTTATAATCGCCGCCGCCAACTAGCCACCGATCCTGGCTGGCAAGCACGCCAGAAACTGCTTAAACAAATTCGGCGCCGCAAAGTTGATAAAGCCCCTTCCTACAAGCCACTTCTTGATTACAAAACTAAATCATGAGGAAACAAACTATGTCCCACGATCCTGATAAACCTATTCGCGATGACTACCTTGTTTTTGGGCAGCCACAAATATTAGAAGAAGAGATTGACGAAGTCGTAGACTCCTTGCGCAAAGCATGGATTGGTACTGGCCCCAAAGTGAATCAATTTGAGGAAATGTTTCGGCAATATGTAGGGGCTGATTATGCTTTAGCTCTCAATTCCTGCACCGCAGGGCTGCATCTGTCCCTGTTAGCCGCAGGGGTTGGCCCTGGTGATGAGGTCATTACTACCCCGATGACCTTTTGTGCGACTGTTAACAGCATCATTCATACAGGAGCCACGCCCGTTTTGGTAGATTGTGAGCGCGAAACCCAGCTCATTGATCCCCAAAAAATTGAAGATGCCATAACGCCACGTACCCGAGCCATTGTACCTGTTCATTTGTGTGGCCTGGCTTGTGATATGGATGCGATTATGGATATTGCTGAGCGGCATAACTTAATAGTGATTGAAGATGCCGCTCATGCCATTGAAACGACTTACAAGGGCAAAAAGATTGGCACGATAGCACATATGACAGTCTTTAGCTTCTATGCGACAAAAAATGTAACTACTGCGGAAGGGGGGATAGTTACTACGAATGTGCCTGAATATGCTGACAAAATAAAGATTTATGGGCTGCATGGCTTGAGCCGAGATGCCTGGAAACGCTATTCGGATGAAGGTTTCAAGCATTATCAGGTTGTGTTGCCGGGTTACAAGTACAATATGACAGATTTGCAGGCAGCTATAGGGTTGCATCAGCTAAAGCGGGTGGAGCAAAACCTGGTTCGGCGCAATGAGATATGGAACATTTATAACCAAGCTTTTAGTGATCTCGCTGTAGATTTGCCTGCACCAGATGTGGCTCATATTCGTCATGCCAGACACCTTTATACTTTGATGGTTGATGAGGGGCGCACTGGGATAAATCGTGATGATTTTATGATGGCGTTGCATAAGCAAAACATCGGTACGGGTGTTCACTATATTGGGGTTCATCTACACCCCTACTATCGGGAACAATATGGCTTACTTCCAGAAGATTATCCGAATGCAACTTGGTTGAGTGAGCGTACAGTGTCTTTGCCTTTATCGCCGAAGTTGACGAACGCTGATGTGGAAAGTGTCATTGAGGCGGTACGAGCTATAATTGCTTCTTAGAGGAAGTGATGCTGCCTAATTTTTTGATTATTGGCGCACAGAAGTCGGGAACAACCTGGTTGGCTGAGCAGTTAGGCCAGCACCCGGATGTTTTTATGGCAACGGGTGAAGTTCATTTTTTTGACAAGGATTATCATTACCACAAAGGAGTTCAGTGGTATGAACAACATTTCGTGGCGGCGAATAAGCAAAAAGCTGTGGGGGAAAAGACACCAGATTATCTGTGGGCGAACGGACAGGGGGTGGAGGGCCATCTGGCTGATGTGCATTGCCATATTCATGATTTGCTGCCTGATGTAAAGTTGATCGTTGTTTTGCGTAATCCGGTAAATCGGGCTATCTCGGCCGTGAATCATATTATTCGTAGTGGTCGGGTGTCACCACGCTGTGGTATTGATGATTTGTTGATGGGGCAGTATAAGCATTTGGTTGCTGGCCATGGGGTTTTGGAATACGGCCGTTATCATGAACAGCTCCAAGCTTATCTCAAGTTATTTGGTCGTGAACAGTTGTTGGTGTTAATTTTTGAAGAGGATGTGACTGCGAATCCGAGTAAGGGTTTACAAAAAGTATGCCGTTTTTTAGGAATAGACCCTGATTTTCCCTTTGTCTCTCAAGCAGAGAAGAAAAATGCGAATACCCATTCCCGAGTAAGATTGTACCTTAATTATTATTTGCCTGTTTTACGGTCGTTTACCCGCCCCCTTGATAAGATTTTCCCCGCTCATCATAACAGACCAACCAAGGCAACAGTACTGGCTTTACAAAACTACTATCAACTGCCAAATCAACAGCTCTTTGATTTTCTTCAACGTGACACCCCTATAAGTTGGCAGTACCAGATGCAAACAGGATGATTTGCTAATGTCGTCAGTTGATAAATATTTCCAACGTTTTCCTATTACCACACCTACTTATAATGTTACTAGAATCGCTGGCAAGCAGATTCGGGATCGGGCATCACGTTATTTTTCGGGCAGGATGATAGAGATTGGCTGTGGGACTAAAGCGAAAGGACTGTTAGTAGGCGAGTTTGTAACTGAACATATAGGGCTGGATCATGAAGATTGCCCTCACGATCAGTCCAATATAGATTTGTTCGGTACAGCTTACGATATTCCCGTAGATGATGACTCGTTCGATTGTGTGTTGAGTACGGCCGTTATGGAGCACCTTGAAGAGCCTCTACTGGCCTTAATAGAGGCTCATCGTGTCTTGCGTCCAGGCGGATATGCTTTATATACCATGCCACTTTTTTGGCATTTGCACGAAGAGCCACGCGACTTCTTTCGTTATACGCGGTACGGCTTGCACTATATGTTTGAAAAAGCAGGATTTTCAGTATTGGAAATCACTCCTCTTTCCGGATTCTGGATCACTTTTGGAACAGAATTTAATTATTACTTACGGCGGTTCGCCAAAGGGCCGCTGCGACCACTTGTGAATAGCTTTACTGCTCTAACAAACCTGATCTATCCCTTTCTTGATCAAGGTAAACTACGTGACGAACGATTTACATGGATGTACATTGTCGTTGCCCAAAAACCCAAACATTTCTATGGAAATTCACCATCAAGTTGACGAGGCATTTTGGTGGGACATAGCCCGTCAATGTGACTATGCTACCTTTTTCCATACCCCTCTCTGGCACAAATTAGCCTTAACCACCTTCCCCGAATATCAAGATGCTACCTTAGGGGCTGTTCTCGATAATGGTGTGAATGTTGTCTTGCCTTTAATACAAATGCCTGGCAACAGCCTTTTTCATACACGTATTAGCACCTTTGCTGCCTGTTACGGTGGATTTGTGGCGAATGGAGAAGTGGGGGCAGCCGAGCAAACAAAAATGCTGGAAACTGCTACTACCCAACGCACCTCTCTCCTTCGCATAATAAGCAACCCTACTACAAAAAATGAACTTCCAAGTCAAATATTCTCAAGCCAACGAGAAGATTTCACTCACATTATCACACTCGATACAGACTTTGAAACCATTTTTTCTCGCTTTACAAAAGGGCATCGAAGTGGTGCCCGCAAGGGGCAGCGATTAGGCGTGACGGTGCGCTTGGCACGTGATTTGCAGGACTACCAACAATACTTTGAAGCTTACCTTGATTCATTGGCTCGATGGGGCGATGATGTTTCAAGTCGGTATCCATGGGAGCTATTTGCGAATGGCTTTGCCTTAAGTCAAGAGTATCCAAACCAAATTAAGCTCTGGTTGGCTGAGTTGGAGGGAAAAGTAATTGCAGGTGCCTGGGTCTTTTATTGGAATCAGCATGTGGATTGGTGGCATGGTGCAGCTTTTGCTGATTATTTTCAATATAATGCCAATAATGTCTTGCAGGCGACAATTATAAAAGATGCTATCGAACGTGGTTATCGTTACTATGACTTTAACCCTAGTGGCGGGCATGAAGGGGTTGCTCGTTCTAAAAAGCATTATGGTGCTGAGGAGTGGCCTGTTTACCGTTATGCTTTAGAAAGTCCGGTTCACCGAATGAAACAGCGGATAAAGGCTGTATTGAAGCAATGAGTAAATCCTCTTTGTGGCGTTATCTTGACCCATTTAAGTACGGCCGTTTTCTAGAAACCCTCTACCTAAAACGGCCGATCACCACCCTCAAGCCCCAACTCTTCATCTTTGGGTTACCACGTTCCGGCACAACCCTTGTCTACCAATACATTGTGCACCGCCTCAAAGTTGCCTACTTCACCAATGGCGTTGGTCAATATCCCCATGCGCCAATCTGCATCACCTATTGGCAAAACCATCGCTACGGTGAGTATCAGTCAGATTTCCAAAGCAATTATGGCAAAGTAACTGGCCCTCTATCACCTCGTGAAGCTGGCGGTTTTTGGGGCAGATATTTCGATATGGAAGCATACAGCCATTTTGAGGATGTCACCCCTGCCCAAAAAAACAGCCTCCAGCGTACCATTGCAGCCATCCAAAAGCTCTATGGGGATGTGGCCTTCGTCAATAAAAATGTTAAACATATGCTGCGCCTAGATGCTTTGCAGAAGATTTTTCCCAACAGTCTCTTCCTCATTGTTGAGCGAGACTTATGTGATGTAGGGCTGTCGGTGTTACACGGCCGTTACCAAAATCTAACTGATCCCACCGAATGGTGGTCTGTCCGTCCGCCCAACTACCAACAACTCAGAAACCTCCCCATTCCCGAACAAATCGCCCAACAACTTTTCACCCTACAGCAGCAAATAGAAGCAGACCTGGTCCACATTCATGCCTCGCGTATTTTTCGTATCCATTACCAAACTTTTTGTCAGAACCCTGAACACCTCATTACACAACTCTATTCAGCCCTGGCCTATCCCCATCATCGCAATCCACCAGCTACGCATTTTCCCCTTTCTCATCACCAGCCCCAAACCGATGAGGAACTGCATCTAGTAGAATTGTTAACAGAACGAGAACAACCCTAATGTCCCCAACCGCCATTCACTTCCATCGTGCCTATCTGGCCCTTTCCGAAACATTTATCTATCAATACTTAACCAATTTGCATGCCTATCGCCCCATTATGCTGGCACGTTTTGCCCAAAACCTTTCCAACTTCCCTTTTGCCGATGTTTACACCCTATCTCAATTGCCGCTGCTTGCCCGTTATTGGAACTATGCTTGGTTTCGGTTACGGAGACAGTCGCCTTATTTCAATCAGATTATTCGGCGGGAACGGCCGTCACTCCTCCACGCCCATTTTGGCACAGAAGGCGTTTACGCTCTGCCTACCCATCACCTGTTTGATCTCCCCCTGCTTACCACCTTCTACGGCAAAGACATGTCACAACAAGCTCAAGAACCACGCTGGCAAGCTGGTTATAAACGTCTTTTTGCACAAGGTACACTCTTTCTCGTTGAAGGCAATCACATGAAAAAAAGCCTGATAGCACTTGGTTGCCCGCCTGAAAAAATACGTATCTCCCACATAGGCGTAGATACTCAAAAATTTAACTTCAAGCCCAGAGTCTACCCCGCTGATGATCAAGTCAACATCCTCATGTGTGGCCGTCTTACGGAAAAAAAAGGTGTCGCCTATGCCATCGAAGCCGTTAGCCGCCTCACTCCCCAATACCCACACATCCGGTTGCGAATAATTGGGGATGGCCCTTTAAGAACCGACCTGGAAAATCTCATCCACTCTCGGCAAATTCAAGCCCAGGTGCAAATTCTTGGCTACCTCTCTCATGCTGCCTATGCCCAAGAAATGGCAAACGCCCATCTCTTCTTGGCTCCGAGCGTTCTGGCCGCCGATGGCGACAGTGAAGGCGGTGCGCCTACTGTCATCTTGGAAGCGCAAGCTGCTGGTGTGCCGGTAGTTGCCTCCACCCATGCGGACATCCCCGAAGTCGTCGGCATCAAAGAACCTGGTTACTTAGTGCCTGAGCGTGATAGTGAAGCACTGGCTGCACGATTGCACGAGATGCTGCAAAACCCCCAAAAATGGCCTGAGTGGGGACAAATCAGCCGCCACCATGTGGAAGCAGAATATGATATTCGGCAGGTAGCCCGTATGTTAGAATCTATTTATGATGAGGCAATTTACATATACCAAAAGAGGGAGATGCCATGAGTAAAGCCATCCTCTTCATTGATCACGCCACCGCCCTGGGCGGGGCCGAACACAGCCTCCTGCTCATATTGCAGCACCTGAATCGAGAGCAGTGGTCCCCCCACGTCGTTTGCTGCCCTGGTGCTTTAGCCCAAAAAACGGCCGATCTCCACATCCCCCATCACACCTTCGACCTGCCTCGGCTGCGCCGCTCCCCCCGCCTGCTGACCGACGGGGTCGGGCAGGTGCGCCAACTGGCCAAATTAGCGCGGCAGCTAGAAGCCACTGCCCTCTACGCCAACACCGTTCGCGCCGCCCTCTATGCCGCCCCCGCCGCCCGACTGGCAAAACGGCCGTTCATCTGGCACATGCGCGACTTTTGGCTTTCCGAAAACAAACCAGCCAACCCCCAAATAGACACCACCCTCAAAAAACTCCTCTGCCGCACCGCCAGCCGCGTCATCACCAACTCCCAGGCAGTGGCCGACCACATGCCTTGTCCCGGCAAAACCAGCGTCGTCCTCAACGGCATTGATGTCAGCCGCTACGATCCCACCCGGCGCGGCATCACCTTCAAAAAACGCTACGAAATCCCCGACGACGTACCCATTATCGGCATGGTCGGCCGTTTGCGTCCCTGGAAAGGGCAAGTGCGTTTCTTAGAAATGGCCGCCGAAATCAGCCAACAACACCCCGCTGCCACCTTCATCATCGTTGGCGGTTCCCCTTTTGGCGTAGAAGACGATTACCCCCAACAGTTGCAGCAGCTAACGGCCGATCTCAACCTCAGCGAGCGCGTTCTATTCACCGGGCACTTGGATGATGTGCGCCCCGCCCTGGCCGCCATGACCATCTTCGTGCATCCCGGCGAGCCAGAACCATTTGGCCTGGTGAATGTAGAAGCCATGGCCATGGGCAAACCAGTGGTTGCGCTGGGACATGGCGCCCTGCCCGAAATCGTGCTGCCCGGAGAAACAGGGCTGCTGGTGCTGCCCGGCGATCAACATGGTTTGGCCCAGGCTGTAATGAGCCTGCTCAAAAATCCAGCCCAGTGTGCCCGCATGGGACAAGCTGGGCGCGAACGAGTGGTCCATCATTTCACCATTCAACGCACCACCACCGCCATTGAAGCCATCCTCCGCCAGGTTACAGCATGATGCATTATGTCCTCGATGCCCGCACCGCCACCGACCATTTTCCCGGCATCGGCCGTTATGTCAGCCAATTAGCCCAGGCAATCGTACCACAGTTGGCGGATAATGAGCAGCTTGTTTTGTTGCACGATCCCACCCAGCCCTCGCGCTGGCAACTGCCCCTCACAGCCGATAACGTACAAACGATAGCAACGGCCGTTTCCCCCTTCTCCCTCGCCCAGCAGTGGCAAATCCCCCGGCTGCTGCGCCAAATCCAGGCCAACGTCTACCACAGCCCCTACTACCTCATGCCCTACCGCCTGCCCCTGCCCACCATCGTCACCATCTATGACATAACGCCGCAACTGTTTCCCCACTACGTCTCCAGCCGCGCCCGCCTCCTTTTCCGCCTCACCAGCCAACTTGCCATGCGCCGCGCCCGACACATCATTAGCATCTCCCAGGCCACCAGCCACGACTTGCAGCACCATTACCCCTTCGCCGCCCCCCGCATCGCCACCGTCCATCTTGCCCCAGACCATCACTTCCGGCCACAAAACCCCGCAGAGATTGCCCGTATACGCCAGCAGTTTGGCTTATCGGGGAAATATGTCCTCTATTTTGGCATCAACAAACCCCACAAGAACCTCGTCAACCTGCTGCGAGCCTGGCAAAAGTTAGCCCCATCTACGGCCAATACCACCCTCGTCATCGCCGGAGCTTGGGACAATCGCTACCCCCAGGCCAAAGCCGAAGCGGAAATGCTGGGCTTACAAGAGTGTGTCCGCTTTCTTGGCCCTATAGACAGTGCCGATCTGCCACCCCTTTACAGTGGGGCTGATGTCTTCGTCTTTCCCAGCCGTTATGAGGGATTCGGCCTGCCGGTGGTGGAGGCGATGGCCTGTGGCACGGCCGTTACTTGCGCCCACACCTCCAGCTTACCGGAAGTGGGGGGCGAGGCCGTGTTGTATTTTGATCCCAACAATATCGAGGAGATGGCGGCGCAAATCGGCCGTTTACTCACCGATGAACCCCTGCGCCAGGAACTCGCCCAACGTGGTCTAGCCCAAGCCCGCCACTTTTCGCCCCAAAAAACGGCCGCTCAAACCCTCACCCTCTACCGCAACGCCGCCCACAAATAGCCCTTACACCAAAGACAGCCGCAGCACGTTTTCTGTTCCAATCAACTCCCCCGTATCCACAAAACCCAGACTCTCATAAAAAGGCTGCGGGCTGCCCTCACCAGGCACACAGCTCACGAATAACTCGGTGGCATTGGGCCGTGTTTTCACATAGTCAATGAGTAGATTAACAGCAAAACGGCCGTATCCCCTCCTCTGATACTGCTGATCCACCATCAACCGCCACAAGAAATAGTTCGGCTCTTCGGGATCATCATAAAGCAGCAAAAACCCAACCGGCTCCTCATCAGCAAAAATGCCGCGCATCCAATGTTTTGGCTCAAAATAAGCCTGGGCAATCGAGATTACATTACTGGCGACAAACTTCTCCTGCTCTGGCGCAACTTGCAATTTAACTATTTTCATGGCCGATTCGGCCGTTAATTCACGTAAACTCACCACAACGTTAGTCACATTCACCTCAAAAAATAGGTGGAGATCATCTCCTAGGCCCTATTACTCAATTACTCAATTACCCTATAGTCAAACACATCAGGCCGTGCATAATGCCCCACCACATCAAAATCCAACTTACCGCGCACCACCTCGCCCATGTCCAAATCAGCGCACAAAATCCCCTCCTCACCATACAACGGCCCCGCCAAAACCTGCCCCAACGGCGACACAATCACACTGCCACCCCGGCACATCACCTCTGGCTGGCTGGCTAACTCCTCAACCCCGGGCAAATCCGTGGGATACATGGCTTTGGTCACAAACTGATTACAACCCAGCACAAAGCAGCGGCCTTCTAGGGCAATGTGCTGCATGGTGGCCTGCCAACTGTCGCGGGAATCGGCCGTTGGGGCCAGATAGATGTCCACGCCCTGACTGTACATCGCCATCCGAGCCAATGGCATGTAATTCTCCCAGCAAATCAGTCCGCCCACCTTGCCGAACTCCGTGTCAATCACGGTCAACGTACTGCCATCCCCTTCACCCCAGATGAGCCGCTCGCTGCCGGTTGGTTTCAGTTTGCGATGTTTGCCCAGCAAACGGCCGTCCCGCCCAAAATACAACATCGTACAATACAATGTCCCACCATCCCGCTCAATGATCCCCATCACCACATAGGCATTGGTCGCTCGTGCCGCCGCGCCAATCTGCTCTGTCGCCGCGCCAGGCACATCCACCGCGTTAGCATAATACCGCTGCCACGTTTGCCGCCCAGCCTCCGTGCGGCTGCCCACCACCATGCCAAAACTAAGGCCACGCGGGTAGGCGGGAATGAAGGCTTCAGGAAAAACAATCAACTCCGCGCCCATCTTGCCTGCTTTGGCAATCAAATCACAGCTTTTGGCAACCGTTGCTTCGCGGTCAAACAACACGGGAGCAGCCTGGATAACGGCCGTTTTCACACACATAAATTCATCAATCATATTTCTTCTTGCACCCCTTTGCGCCTTTGCGTCAATAAAAGCCTCATCTGCGTTCATCCGCGTTTGTTCGTGTCCCAGTTGTTATCCTTTAACCTTGAGCGTTTGCAGAAAATCGGCCGTTTGCACCGCAATCTTATCCCACGTAAACAGCCTTGCCACTTGCGCCGCACCTCCACCAATTTTTTCGCATAGCCAATAATCATCCAACAACTGATGCACCGAACAAGATACGGCCTCACTGTCATTGGTGGACACAAGCCAGCAGTTCTCGCCGTGAACCAGTTCAGGCGCGGGCATTGCGGGGTGGGTGGTGATGAGGGGACGGCCGTGTGCCAACACCGCCATCAGCGTCCCCCGTCGCAGTGAAACACCATCCCGATACGGCATCACCATCACATCGGCCGCATGAAGGAAAGTAGACACGCGCTGATCGGGCAAAAAGCCTGTCCAATGCACACGTTCCGCCAGCCCCATTGCCTCGATGCGCTGCTTTAATTGCGCCAAAAACGACTGATTATTGTCACTATCACTGCTGCCCGTTTGCCCACCGATAAAAACGAGATGAATGTTGTCCTCTAGCTGCGCCAGACTTTCCAGCAGGGTGTCAGCCCCCTTGCTTTCGTTGAGGAAGCCAAAATAGCCCAGCAAGCGGTCGCCATCTTGCAGCCCCAACCGCTCACGAGCTTCGGCAATTTCCACGTGATGCGGCTGATAGGTGGTAATGTTGCTGCCGATGGGAATTTGCACGACGGCCGTTTGCACACGAGTCCGCAGCTCTTCATAGTCGGCCAAATTGGTGGTGATGCAGCCATCCGCCTGACGAGCCATAAAGGTAACGGCCGTTTCCCTTAACCGCCCCGCCTTCGGAAAAAGGTATGGCACACGGAGGTCGTGGAAGGTAACGGCCGTCTTTACCAACCCCCGCAAACGCCAGGGCAAAAAATTGGCCGCCGGGCTGCCCATATGATATGCCGCCGCCTGATACTGAATATTGACCACATCCAAGCCATAGCGCAGCACAACATCCGCCACCGCTGCCAGCGAAGGCCAGCGCCACTTCTGAATTTGGGGATGCAGTTGAGCAAAACCAATGTCCACCGGCTCCAACAGGTTAGCAATACGCCGCTCCTCAGCTGCGGGTCGCGCTTGTCGGCTGGTAATGATATGAACCTGATGGCCCAAAACAGCCAATTCTTTGGCTAACTCCTGGGTAAACGCCCCCACACCACCTTCCATCGGTGGATATTCGCCAGTGACAAGACCAATTTTGAGAGGCACGACAGAGAATTATGATTATGAATTATGAATTATGAAAGTTGTTCATAATTCATAATTCATAATTTTTAATTAAAGTATGAGCGCATCATACGGCTCAGGGATGGGATGGCCGCGCCATTTGAGCACTGAAAGAGCGTAAGTCCGGCGCAGTAAATCAAAATCGGCCCGCCGGTACTCTTCATCAGTCATATCTGTGGAACTGGTTATTTTGCCTTCCACAACACCCCACAAATCTCGGTCCGTCAGGCCATTTAGGGCTAACAGTTCTTGATGAAATGCGTGGGGTACTTTGCCCAAAAGTGGCGGCAAACCGTTGCGAATGGTTTGCAGAATCACTTCATCAAATGACCATGAGGATGAGTCGGCGATGGCTTTGAGTTGGCTGTAAATGCTGTTTGGTAGATCGATCTCAATCTTTTGTCCCATGTTTCACCTTTCTAATATCCGGCCGGACGCAGCCCGGAGCGAATGATTTGCCAGTAGGATTTGACGCGCTGCCAGCGCAACGGCCGTTTATGGCCGACAATCCCCTTGATAGCTTCTAATTTTAACTGCCACACGTAATTCATCAACAAGAATATGCGTAGGGTGGTGGCCGCCAAACGGCCGTGATACTTACGAAAATAACGCAGCTTGGCCCGTTGGAAGTTAATATGCCGATGCGTGATCGCCTGCTCACTGCTCTTGCCCTCATGGTGCACAATCTGCGCCGTCGGCAAATAGACCACTTCCCAGCCTGCCGCTTTGATGCGTTTGCACCAATCCAACTCCTCCGAATACATGAAATAAGCCGCATCCATGCCGCCCACCTGTTCATACACTTCGCGCCGTGTAAGCACACACGCGCCCTTTACCCAATCCACAACGGCCGTTTCCCCATCAGTCACATCCAGCACATAATAATCACGCAGTAGCCTGGCTGGCGCATACGCTTGCAGCCAGGTGCTTTCAAAAAAAGCCGTCAGCAGAGTGGGAAAACGTCGCCGCGAAGATTGCACCGTGCCATCGGCATTGAGCAGTTGCGGCCCTAACACCCCCACTGCGGGCTGGCTTTCCAAATAGGACACCATTGTGGGCAGGGCATCGCCCACTACCACTGTATCGGGGTTGAGGAGGAGGAGATAACGGCCGTTGGCCCGTTCCAACCCCAAATTATTCCCCATCGGAAAGCCCACATTGTCTGGCCGCGCCACCAACTGCACCCAGCCAAACTCCTGCCGCACCATCTCCGGGCTGCCATCATGCGAACCGCCATCCACCACAATCACCTCCAACGGCAAGTCGCCGCGATTTTCGTCAATGGAGCGCAGGCAGTTCCGCAGCAAATCGCGGACGTTCCAACTAACGATGATGATGGAGAGGAGGGGGGAGGGGTTAGTGGGCATGGGGTATTTTGGAGAAGAGTTGCAGGGCGTTTTGGGTGGTAATGCGGGCTAATTCGGCCGTTTCTAAGCCGTGAATAGCCGCGATACGTTCGGCCACAAAGCGCACATAAGCTGGCTCATTGCGCTTGCCACGATACTGCTGCGGGGCTAAAAAGGGCGCGTCCGTCTCCACCAACAGCCGATCCAGTGGCACTTGGGCCACAATGCGCCGCAAATCATCCGCCTTTTTATAGGTGACTGGCCCCGTAAAACCCAAATAGAAGCCCATATCCAGGGCAGCCTGGGCTGTGGCCCAGTCAGCGGCAAAAGAATGCAGCACGCCTGGCCTCTCCCGTCCCGCCAATGGCGATTCACGCAGCAGCCGAATGATGTCCTCATTCGACTCCCGATTGTGCAAAATGACGGGTAGGTTCAATTCAGCGGCCAGTTCCAATTGCAAACGTAAGGCATGGTGCTGCACATCTTTGGGCGACCGATCCCGATAATAATCTAGGCCAATTTCGCCAATGGCGACGACCTTTTCTGGCTGTGCCCATTGGCGCAGGCTGTCCAGCCAGCTATCTTGCCAGTCGGCGGTGGCATTGGGGTGAATACCAACGGCCGTATACACCTCATCATACAATTCTCCCAGGCGCAAAACGGCCGTACAGCCCGCCAGATCAATGGCCGGTACAATCATGCGCGTTACCCCCGCCGCCACCGCCCGCGCAATCATCGCCGCTCTATCTTCGTCAAACCACTCAAAATCCAGGTGGCAGTGTGTGTCAATCAACATTCAGAATTACCCAATTACTAAATTACTCAATGCCAATTGTACCCGCTAAAGCCACTGCGCCCCACAACGGCGCATCATCACCCAACTGAGCCGGCACGATGTCGAAATGAATCTCGGGCAAGGCTGTTTGCTGCGCGGCCGCACGAACGGCCGTCCACCACATCTCCCCCGCTTTTGTCACCCCACCGCCCAACACAAACCGCTGCGGATTTAACAAATTAGCCGCATTGCCAATGCCCACGCCCAGCCCCCAGGCCCCCCGCCGCAAAATCCGCCGCGCCACCTCATCTCCCGCCGCCGCCAACTCTGCCACCCTCTTCCCGGTTATCTCTCCCCTCTCTCCTCGCGCCTCTCCCCCTTCTTCCACATAATCCGCGGCCATATACGGCCCCGAAGCCAGCCGTTCCACGCAGCCCCGCTTGCCGCATAAACAAAGCGGGCCGTTGGGGTCAACGGCCGTATGCCCAATCTCCCCCGCCATCCCCTCGTGCCCGCGCCAGGGACGGCCGTTCAAAATCCAGCCACCGCCCACGCCGGTACTCACCGTCAAATACATCAAATCACACAGCCCGCACCCCGCACCAAAGGCAAATTCGCCCAACGCAGCCACATTGGCATCATTATCTACCCGCACTGGGGCATCAAACTCATCCTCAAAAATAGTCTGGAGCGGTGTCTCCTCCCAGCCTGGCACATGGTGCGAAAGCCGCACCATCCCCCGCGCAAAATCTACTGGCCCGCCAAAACTCACGCCAACAGCCGCAGGTTTGGCCCCGGCCAGCATCTCATGACCCAGGCGAATCATGGTATCAATGTCATATTGGGCATCGGCTCCTGCGGGGGAGAAGATGCGTTGATGTGTATGCCAGGTTTGGGGGGAAACGGCCGTTGGCACACAGCCTGCCGTTAGTTTTGTGCCGCCAAAATCAAATGCCAAAATCATCATGCACCATCACAAGTTCAGATGGGTGAGAGAGTATCGTTTTGGCGGCACTTCATCAAGCTTTATAACTATCTACGCAGTTTTCAGATTGGGTCAATCTTGGAGATTGACCCAATCTTCTTTTAATTTAGTCACCCGTGGAAACGGCCGTTTCCGGCGGCTGCACCCTCGCTGGCTCCACTTTCGAGCGATTAATCGCCCACCACAGAAGCGCCAGCATAATCACCACAGCCAAAACCAACTGCCAGCCCACATCCTTATACTGCACAATAATGGGCGCAATCAGCAAACTCACCAGATTCACCACCTTGATCATGGGGTTCAGGGCCGGGCCAGCCGTATCCTTCAAGGGATCGCCAACGGTGTCGCCCACCACCCCGGCCTTGTGCCGCTCCGAACCTTTACCCGTGTTGTTCGCCAGATTACGTGGCTCATCCTCAATCATCTTCTTGGCATTGTCCCAGGCCCCGCCCGCATTCGACATGAAGACGGCCAAAAGCTGCCCCGACACAATCACGCCAGCCAAGAAGCCGCCCAACGCCTCCACTTGCAACAGCAGCCCCACCGCAATGGGTGTGCCAATGGCAATCACCGCCAGATTGATCAGGTCGCGCTGCGCTGCTTCGGTGGAGATCATAACCGCTCGCGCATAATCGGGCTTCACGGTGCCTTCAATAATGCCCGGAATTTTGAATTGGCGGCGCACTTCGGCCACCATTTGCGTGGCGGCCCGACTGACGGCCCGAATGGAGAAGGAGGAGAACAGCCAGGGCAGCGCCCCCCCCAACAGCAGACCGATGAACACCACTGGCACCGAGACGCGAATGCCGTTGGCTAATGCCTCCGGATCAATCTTGCTGACATCGGTGATGTAAGCCCCAAACAGAGCCACCGCAGCGATAACGGCCGATCCAATGGCAATCCCCTTGGTAATGGCTTTGGTGGTGTTGCCCACCGCATCCAAATCAGCCATGATTTGCCGTGCCTTGTCATCCAACCCGGCCATCTCGCCAATGCCATTGGCGTTATCGGCGATGGGGCCGAAGGAGTCCATAGCTACATTGTTGCCCGTCAGGGTCAACATGCCAATGCCCGTCATAGCAACCCCATACAGGACAAAAATGATGTGAATAGCGGCTTCGGAAACGGCCGTTCCCGCCGCCACAAACCCCGCCACCGGCAGACCATTGTAAATGAAAACAGCCGCCCCAATCGTTAGCGCAATCACCAACACCGACCACACACTCGACTCATAACCCACATACAAACCCGACAAAATCGTGGTCGCTGGCCCACTTTTAGTGCTGTCCGTAATCTCTTCAACCGGCTTGTGGTGTGTGCCCGTAAAGTAATCCGTCAGTCGGTCAATTAAAACCGCCAAAACCACGCCCGCTGTCGTAGACAAAAACGGCCGCCACCAGCCACCCGGCACATCCTTCATGTAAAAAATAGCCACCAACCCAAACAGCACTACCGAAATAACGGCCGAAGTCATAAAACCACGAAAAATGGATTTCATGGCATCCCCCTGGCCTTCCGACTGCCCCTTCACCAGATATGTACCCAGAATAGAGGCCAAAACACCAATACCGCGCACCAACAGCGGGAACAAAATCCATTCCACATGGCCCGTAATACCCATCAAGGCCAACCCTAAAATCAGCCCCGACACAATCGTGACTTCATAGGATTCAAAAATATCGGCCGCCATGCCTGCACAATCACCCACATTATCACCGACCAAATCAGCAATAACGGCCGCATTGCGCGGATCATCCTCTGGCATATCTTGCTCCACCTTACCCACCAAATCAGCACCAACATCGGCCGCTTTGGTGTAAATGCCCCCCCCCACGCGCATAAACAGCGCAATCAGCGTGCCGCCAAAGCCAAAACCCAGCAGCACATCTGGCGCTGCCTGAGCAAAGACCATGAAGATCAGCGTGCCGCCCAACAACCCCAGGCCATCGGTCAGCATCCCCGTAATCGTGCCAGAGCGGTAGGCAATTTGCAGCGATTTACTAAAGCTGGTGCGAGCAGCGGCGGCAACACGCACATTGCCCTGCACCGCCATACGCATCCCAATCTGCCCTACTGCCAACGAAAAAGTGGCCCCCATTACAAAAGCAATGGCCCGCCCCAGCCCCACAATGAGCCGCAGTTGGTTTTCACCCATGCTGCTGCCAAATCGTTGAATAGCTTCTTCCGTGGGCGGCACAATATAGACACTAAAAAAGAGAGCAACGGTTAAAATGGCGATGAAGGGTAAAATCGTTTTGAGCTGCTTGCTTAGATAAGCGTCAGCTCCCTCCTTAATTGCCAGCCACACCGTTTGCATCTCTTTTGTGCCTTTATCTTCGCGCAAAATCTGCTGACGCAAAAAGATGGCGTAAAGAAGCCCCAATACAGCAATACCTAGCACGGACCAAATGGCTATGGTTTCAAATGTAGATAAATTTAGTGTTTGCATCAAGCCCATCTCCTGCTGCCGTCGTGGGATATAGATGCGTGAAGATTGTGTCGCAATGACAAATGTAGGGGTTCATTGGGAAGGGCACATAATCTTGGTAGCTATTTTCCAAGACAGCAACAACTTGTTGGCAGACCTCTGCTGCCAGATACCCTAAACGAAATCCTTGTTTTCCCTTTGCCGAAAAATATGAGTTTTTACAGCGGGGTGCAAGGTGACAATTCAAACTCCTTACATTTTCAATCGTTTAACCCTACTGGTTGAGTGAAGTAAGTCACTTTATATTTGGTTTATTGTCACATTTCTTGAGCCAGCAGCAGTTCCTTTGGCACTGCAAATCCACTTAGCTCTAAAAAGTGGATGAGTGAATTGGCATAGCTGTCTAACATGCTTAATATAATTTGCGGATTTGCCAGGTTGAGGGTGTCGAGCAGTTGCCGTGCTGCCTGATAGTTGCTGATGAGATGGTACATGCAGTAGCTGACGGCACCGCTGGTGATGAGGATTTGTTGGGCTTCTTGCAGGGCAGCCAGGTTGTCGGTCTGGGGTAGAAGTTGAAGGAATCGTTCTTGTTGGGGATGTTGGGCGGTGCTGGCGTAGAGGATGAGCAGGTTGTTGCGGCCTTCGCGCCAGTCCGCGTTGCTGGGTGTTTCAAAGGCATCTGTCAGGTCGTCTTCTAGCTGGATGATTTCGCCTATGATTACGCCGAAGTCGTAGAGGGAATCGGCCGTTTTCAAATCTGCCTCTCCCATCAAAGCCCCAATCTTGTAACATGCTCCATAAAATGGGGTGCTTTTAGCCTGCACAACCTTCCAATAATTTTCTTCACCGCGCAGGTTCTGCACGTCTAGATTTTGCCCATAGGCTGTATCAATGGCGGCTTTGGCCAGGGTGTGAATGGCGGCCAATTGTCTGGGTTCGTCAATAACGGCCGTTGCTATAACCCGAAAAGCGGCCGCCTGAATAGCTTGCGCCAAATTGGCGGTTGGCCCATACCCTAAGCGATGGTACTCCCCACGAGGATCATTGTCCAAAATGTCATCTACAAACAAAATGCTGCCTTGCAAACAAGCCAGGGCGGCTGCCCCAGGCAAGCCAGCCTGCACACTCCCGCCAACTGCCTGGCACACCAGGCAAGGTATCTCCCAATCAGGGTTCTGACTATTGTCCAGCCGGTTAAAAATAGCTGCCATTTCCGGCCAGGCAGAAACCTCTGGCAGCGATTGAATCAATTTTCTAATTTGTTGTCCTATCATCACGAGTCCCCAAATATCAAAAAAATGCGTGTGGCCTAAGGCCACACGCATTTTCATATCTGCTTCTATGTTTGCTGGTATGCGCTGTTGGAACAGTTGGAACAAATTGTCCTTACCAGGACCATCCGCTCCAAGAACCCAGTTCAATGAGGAACGGTTCGGCACTGATCTGTGACCGCTTCACCTTTGTCAGACCGCGTAATACGGCGAACATGGGGCTGCCGTTCCCATTGGGCTTCAACATACTGTTGAAACCATGAATAGACACTTTTTTCTTGTGCATGGAAAACCTCCTTTACTTAAATTATGGGCTAGTACATTTGGTGCAAATACTAGAGTGTCAAACTAGCTTTTTGCGACCTGCGTGCATTGTACTATAGAGTTTTTGATTCTATGCAGTTGTGAAGCCAATTTTTACGCTTTTTTTACTCCTTTGGCCTATGGCAATTGGCACGTAAAATAGGTGTGTGATTTTGACCTTTTTCTCCGGGAGGTTTATCTCGGGTGTAATGGCCTCATCTGAAATCTCCCGGAGGGGCAGGTGTTATGTGTGATTTTGATTAAGGATGGTGACACAGATAAATGAATAACATAAAGCCGACAAATGTAACGGCCGATCGCCAACAACGTCTACTCATTATTGAGTGGGATAACGGCCAAAGATGCGAATACCCCTTTGCTGGGCTGCGGGCCATATGCCCGTGTGTCGAATGCAAAGGGGGCCATGCCCACATGGGCGGCCCACCCGATGTGGCCAAACTATGGCAAACCCAAAACGAAGCCCTTAACCTGGAAAATGTGCAGGCCGTTGGTAGTTACGCTGTGCAGTTTTTCTGGAATGATGGGCACAGCACGGGCATTTACACCTGGGACTATTTGTGGCAGGCATGTGCCCTGGGGGAGTAAGGGAATGGATACCCTACACAATGCCCGTTGGGTCAAACAGGGTGTTCAGACGAAAAGCAAGTGAGAGATTGCCCCAGGCCAATACCTGACCTGTCAGTATGGCGCGTAGAGGGCTTGCTTGCAGAGTGAAGGAGCGGCTGAGGGCTTCTAGGGAGCGAAACCAGAGAGTAAGAGACGGCCGTTCTCCCTTCCCCTCATAAGCCTCACAGCCCTCAAGCGACAGCCGCAAATGCCAACTTGCCCGGCGCGGCACTACCAGGTTGATGGTTGTGTGCATCTGGCCCCGCTGCGGCCAATAAGAAAGGGACATGAGGTGCAAAAAGCGCGTGATTTGTCGTTGGAGCAGGTCGGGCGGATATTGCTGCCACAAGGGTGGCCTGTTGGCCCCCTTGGCAACCTGGGCCGCATGGACAAAGCCAGGGTGAGCCGCCTGGCCGCCATACAGTTGTGCCAGTGTCATAGAGCTGTTGTAGACGGGAAAGATGTGCGTTTGGGGGAGTTCTGCGGCTTGGCGGTGGGCGGCGGAGACAGCGGCCGTTTGCAGGGTGGCGAGAAAAGAGGTGCAGAGGTCGGGGATCGGCCGTTTTAGCCGCACTGCAATTTGTTCCTCATTCCATCGAGGCAAATCTTCTCGTTGGTACACACCCTCACGGTCGAAGTCCACCTGACGGTAGGACAGAATAGCCTCAATGGTCTGTTGGTAAGCCCCGGCTACCGCATCCAGATGGGCTACCGTTTGGTGCAGTGTCCAGCCGTTAGGCTCGGTCAACCTCTGCCAATCAGCTTCTATGAGTTGGGCGAAGAAAGCAGCGAAGATGTCATGGATTGTGTGAATATCGGCGGCGAGTTGGTGTGGTGTGAAGGCATCACCCATCATGCTGCTGCTCTTTAATGATTTGCGCCAGGAAATATTTGCGATCATGGATGGCGACTTGTGGCTCTGGCAATTCCATGCGGTCATAGAAGCGCCGTAAAATTTGTAGAGCAAGCCGTGGGGCGTTTTCCAGATCGCTGTGTCGCATAAGATACTCCTCGGCTAGCTGAATATCCGCCTTTGTCAGACGTTCTAACGGCCAACTGCTGACTTGCTCGGCAATGTGCAGGGGAATTTGGAAGGGAAGGGTGCGGCGTGAGGTGGTGGTGAGATTTTCCAGAGTCAAATCTGCCTGATCGCGCACGACCAATGTGCCTGCGGCCAGGTCGCCCAGGCGGCGTGACTGGGCGTTGATGAACATGACGACAACACCTACGCCGTAAAAGAGGGGCAGAAAGTCTACGAGACGAATGAGGTTGCGCACAATGGATTCGGTGAGGGTGATGGGTGTACCATCGGCTTTGAGAACTCGCAGACCCACCAGCCGTTTGCCTGGTGACTGCCCGTTCCACAACATCTCGAAGAAGATGTAGTAGCCCCACAGCAGGGCAAAGGCGATGAGACCGAAGACGGCCGTTACCCATCCCGCCCCCATGTCCACATTCAAAACGTTGTTGGCTAATAAAAACATCGTCAGATTCACTACCACTTGAATGACGACAATCGCCAGTGTATCTACCAGCGCGGCCATAAACCGTGAGCCAATGCCCACCACTTCATAACCAAAAATCACATTTTCTGGGGTATCAATGTTGAGGAACTCATCTTCAAAGGCCACTGTTTTCTCCCGATCAAAGTTTTCAGCACCCTATTTTACCCCTTTCACCCATCCCGCGTATAATCATTGCCAACATGAACGTGGAAAAATTCTACCAATCCCGCCAAAATGAATGGAAGCAGCTAACAGAATTGTTGGATCGCAGCCAACGAGCCATCGAACAACTTTCGCCAGATGAGGTGAAGCAGTTGGGCAAATTATACCGGGCGGCTGCGTCTGATCTGGCGGTGGCCCAGCGAGAATTTCCTACGCATCGAGTGACGGCTTATTTGAACCAGTTGGTGGCACGGGGTCATGCGGTGGTTTATCGCAGCGAACCACTGGCGGTGAAGCGTATGGTTCGTTTTGTTACTCAGGGTTTTCCCCGTACTTTTCGGGAGACGGCCTGGTATACGATAACGGCCGCTCTCTTACTCATCATCCCCGCATTAGCCGCCGGATTGTTAACCAATTGGCGGCCAGAAGCGTCTATCTGGCTGCTGCCGCCCCAGGTACAGACGCTCATCCCCCAGATTGAAGACAAGGATTTGTGGACGGATATTCCCATTGAGGAACGGCCGTATGCCTCCTCCTTCATCATGACCAACAACATCCGCGTCTCCTTCCTGGCCTTTAGCGGCGGGGTAACAGCCGGTTTGCTCACCCTCTACGCCATGATCTTTAATGGCTTGTTGATTGGTGGCCTGTTAGGCTTGACTTCCCATTATGATGTTGGATTTGAGTTAGGCACATTCATGGTAGGGCATGGCGTGATTGAGCTAACCACCATCTTTATTGCTGGCGGTTCTGGCCTCATGTTGGGTTGGGCGATTGTGCATCCCGGCCTGCTGCGCCGCCGTGATGCCCTGGTGCTGGCGGCGCGAAAAGCTTTGAAGCTGATTGTGGGCTGTGTTCCCTTGTTGGTTATTGCCGGGATTATCGAGGGATTTATATCGCCCAATGAGAATATTATCTGGCCGGTGAAGTGGGGGGTGGGGGTGGCGACGGGCCTGATTTTGTATAGTTACCTGCTGCTGGCAGGCCGGTCGGCACAGAGGTTAGAGATTGGAGATTCTGATTTGGGTCAAGGTGGATGAATGTGTATGGATGAGAAACCAATTGTCATAGATGTCTGGTCAGATTTTGTCTGACCGTTTTGTTTTTTAGCAGCCTTCAGTTTGGAGGCTTTACGGGAAAGTCACCAGGTAACGGTGCGCTGGCGTTCGTTTGAACTGAGACCGAAAGGAACACCGCCGCTTTCGGAGGAGTACAAAGCTTCGATTGCAGCCAAGCGGCATTATTTTCATCAGATGGCGCGGGAGCATTATGGGGTGGAGATTCATGAGGGGCCGTTTGGTGTAGACAGTCGCCCGGCTTTGGTGGGGGCGAAGTTTGCCGAGGCGCAAGGGGTGGGCGATGCCTATCACGAGGCGGTGTTCCGCGCTTATTGGCAGCAGGCCAAGTCTATTGAGGATGTGGCGGTGTTAACGGCCGTTGCCGAGCAGGTGGGATTGGATAAAGATGCGTTTGTGGCGGCTTTGGCCGATGAGGTGTGGGAAACGGCCGTTGCCGCCGATGTCCATCAAGCCTACCAATATGGGCTGCACAGCGTTCCCGCCCTTGTCTTCAACAACAAATATCTGGTGAATGGCGCACAGCCTTATGACGTTTTGGTGCAGGTCGTGAAGCAGATCAGGGAGGCTGCTTGAGTTAAGGGGGGACATTCCTGTAATCTGTTTCTTAAGTGGGGCTTCGTAGTGTTGGAAAAACTTGTATTGGAAAACTTTGTACTTGTATTGGAGGAAAAACACATTTGTATACTAAATCGCGTATCGCTCTTATTGCTGTCGTTTCTCTTCTTGTAAATATCATCCTTATCGCTCTCGTTGTGATGAACCTTTGGCAGCCCTTGCCGGCAAATACGGCAGAGGCAGAAGCGAGTGTGCTGGCTGCTTCGGGTGCAGATGATGGGCCTGCCCCTACTGCCACTCAAACGCCTACGGCTGAACCCACAGCGACAACAGATGCACCGCCAACAGCCACAAATGTCCCTACGGATACGGCCGTTCCTTCACCCACCCCCACACTGCTGCCCCCCACCAACACAGCAACGCCCCTGCCCACCAACACCCCCCTGCCCACAGAAACCCCCTTACCCACACCTACCAACACTCCAATCCCCGTGCCCCAACCTGACTGGCTGGCCTATATCAATCGTTTTCGGCAAATTGCCAACTTGCCCCCCATCGGCGAAGATTTTGAACTCACCAATGGCAGTGCCTGGCACAGCTCTTATATGGTCATAAATGATGCCCCCATTGCCCACAGCGAGGACCCCAGCAACGCCCTCTTCGATGAATCTGGCGATCAGGCGGCCCGCAGCGGCAATATCTTTGCCACCACCCAAACCGAAGGACAATTCAATTGGGCCATCAATTTTTGGTTTTCGGCCCCATTCCATGCTTTGCCCCTGCTTGATCCCCAGCTAGAGACTGTCGGTTATGGTGATTTTGTGGAAGACACGGGCACATTCAAAATGGCAGCCGTGACCGATGTGCGCTCTGGCCTGGGCGATGTGCCAGACAACGTTACCTTTCCTATCTTTTTCCCTGGCGATGGGGCGCAAACCTGGATTACTCGTTTGAGTATGCACGAATGGCCCAATCCCTTTGCCAATTGCCCTGGCTATGAACAACCAACCGGCCCCGCTATTATTATGCAATTAGGCACAGGTGAATTAGTGCCCAATGTAACCTATGTCGCCTTTACCAAAGGCAACGACCTTTTAGATGCGTGTACCTACAGCGAAACCACCTACACCAATCCCAATGCCTATGAGCAAGAGGTGGGCCGCTCCATTTTAGACGCTCGTGACGCGGTAGTGATTATCCCCCGAGAGCAGCTTGTTGTAGGCCAGGAGTACACGGTTTATGTCTCGATTGGTGAAGAAACTTATAGCTGGAGTTTTGAAGTGGTTTCGGCACCAGCCGTGCCCTAGTGTGCAGCATTGATCCAATCATTCGATTTTCACGTGCAAAATGTGCCTGTCCCCGTTACTATTAAAGAAACTTGAGACTTGGTGACTTAAGATGGAAGAAGAGGAAAAAATTTTGTATTTAGACCCTGATGATGTTCGCTTTTTTAGCGGCCGTTCTAACCCAGAATTGGCTCAAAAAATAACCGATTTTTTAGATGTACCCCTGGAGAAAACAAACCTCTCCCGCTTTAGTAACGACAACTTGTTTGTGCAATTAGGGGCCAGTGTGCGCGGACGCAATGTGTATATTATCCAGTCACTCACGCCGCCAGTGAGTGATCATTTGCTGGAATTGCTGATGATGTTGGACATTGCCAAAAGTGCCTCCGCCCGCGAAATTCACGCCATCATTCCCTACTTTTCATATGCCCGTTCAGATAAGAAAGATGCGCCGCGCATTTCAATTACGGCACGATTGGTGGCCGATCTGTTGAAGACGGCCGGAGCCACGCATGTGATGACCATGCGGCTGCATTCACCTCAGGTGCATGGCTTTTTTAGCATCCCCGCCGATCCGGTAACGTGCCGCCACCTTTTTGCCGATTATGCCAAACAGCAAGGCTTGAATACGCCAGACACGGTGGTCGTAGCTCCCGATATTGGCAATGCCAAATCTAGTTCGCGGTTGGCCGAAATGCTGGGCTTGTCTATGGCTACGGCCATCAAAACGCGCATCTCAGACCAGAAGGTGCAAATTGATGAAATGTTGCAGCGGCAGATTACGGGTTTCCGCCATGCCATTTTTTATGATGATGAAATTGCTACTGGCGGCACGGTGGTGGAATTGTGCCATAACCTGGTGGAGTGTGGCATTGAGGAAATTACAGTGATGTGTACGCATGGTCTGTTTTTGGGGAAAGCGGTGGAGCGATTGGCCTCCATTCCTCAAATTCGTGAGGTGGTGACGACGGATACCGTCGTTCGGCCGCCAGAGCGACGGCCGAAAAATATGACGGTTATTTCTACGGCCTCCGTGTTTGGTGGCGCTATCCGCCAAAATTACCTGCGTGAATCTATTGGCGATCTGTTTTCGTTTTGGTCGGAAACGCGCACGGGTTTGACCCTAGATATAGAGTGAGACCATCTCTTTTTCGATAGCCAGGCCATCCCACTGGCTGGTGGGGTGGGGGCTATCGTAAATGAGGGTGTAGGGGCCAGCAAAGCTGGCGGCGCGGGTGATGTCTAAACATCGCCCATAGTCGTCGCGGTGGAGCTGGCCTTTTTCGTTGAACTGGCCTTTTGCATGGCACGATTCAGCGTAGGTGGCGATTTGCTCGAAGCCTGCATATTTTTCTTCGCCGCGCCAGTTGCCAAAGTCGAGACAGAGGCCGATACGGCCGTTCATCGCCTCAAACAACTGCTTAACCGCCGCTGGCGTGGCCAGCAGGGGGAACCAGTTTTCAGTCATGAGGCGGATGTTGTGGGAATCGGCCGTTTGCCACAAACGCTCTAACCTCTGTTGACTCAGCTGTAGATTCTCCGGCGTAGTGGGCTGTTTGCCCGCAATCACCCGCATACATTTGCTGCCCAAAGCCGCTGCCACCTCCACCCAACTATCAATCCAGGCCAAATCTCGTTCGCCATGTTCAGGGTGAGTAATATCCCCATCATCCACCAACAGAGAGAACAACTCCACATTAGCGGCTGTGAGGGCTTGACGTAGTTCGGTTAAATACCCTGCATCCAGACTGGGCAGATGAAAATGGCAGATTTCCAGCGTGTGAATGCCAAAGTCGGCAATGCGTTGCGGCAGTTCCAGCAAGGCGAATTCGCCCTGGTTGTGAGAGGCAACAGGGATATTGTGGCCTGATTCGACCCCATACAACTGGGGCTGGCCTAAATGGCGGTGCAGGCTCCAACTGGAGACAGAAAATCTTGCTTGATCAGTGTTATGATGATTCATCTTTACCTCGTTCAATTGTTCTTTGAATTTGTTATATGCTGTTCCAATTTCTCGGCAAAACGCTCCTGCCATCTGGGCATTAGGCCCGTCATTGTAGTGAATTTTTCAGCCAGATGGGGGTCGAATTCGTGGTACCAACAGCGGTTAAATAGGGTGAGGCTGCTGCCAGGATTCGGCCGTTCTTCCAGTCTGAATTCATCACCAGCCTGCACCACACCTGGTTCCAAAACCCGCAAGTAGAAGCCAGGTCGCAGCTCTTTCAAGGTGAGTTTGACCCAATCAGAACGGCCGATCCGCCGCGCTTGCGTCTCACAAGGAACACGAGGACAACTCACCTGCACCAGCCCCGTACCCACCCGATACACATCCCCAATACACACCTCCTCTTCGGTGATATGTTCCAGCACAAAATTCTCCCCCACATTACCCGCCTGCAAATTCAGGTCATATTGGCTGTTCCAGAAGCGGTAATGGTCAAGGAAATGGCAGCAAACGGCCGAATCCAAACCCCCATGATACGGCTGAGTTGCCTGATCGCCTGCCAGCCCACGCACCTCTATCTCTACCGGCCCTCGCGCCAAATCCCGCCAGATTGAAGAACGCCACTCGCCCCGTTCATCTGCTAAAGTTTTAGGCTGCCCAACAAAAATGGAATGGATATAAGGTTGTGTCATAACAATTTTACCTTTAGAAAATTAGAGATTGGAGATTGGGCCAATTCCCAACTCTCAATCTCAGTTGGATGCAGACGCACTGTTTTGCCTCTTCTCACTTCATACTATCTTCATATTCGCTACATAACAACTTCACCCCCCTCCAGCATACTACAGCCAATCTAAAAAACGAGGCAAAACCTATGTCTGAAACAACACAAACCCCAAAATCATGGACCACCCGGCTGCTGTACACCAACAGCCCCGCCGATGATCGCAGCCGCATGAGAGCGGTTGCCAACAACCTGATTTTGCACCTTCATCCCACCAAAGTGCCCGCGCCGGCCCTCAAATGGACCTACACCTGGGGCTTGGGCGGGATTTCGGCTACCTTAATCGTTGTCCTCATCATCACCGGCGTGTTGATGATGTTTCGTTACGATGCCAGCACAGACACCGCCTACGCCAGCATTCAGATGATGGAAACGCAGGTGCTGTTTGGCTCGCTGATTCGCGCCCTGCATCACTGGTCAGCCAATCTGCTGGTGGTGACAGTTTTCCTACATTTGCTGCGGGTCTTTTTTACGGGTGGGTTCATGGACGGCCGTTCTACCAACTGGACTATCGGCGTGATTCTACTGCTCGTCGTCCTGGCCTTCAACTTCACCGGCTACCTGCTGCCCTGGGATCAACTGGCCTATTGGGCCATCACCGTCGGCACTAGTTTACTCAGCTACATCCCCCTCATCGGGCAGGCCATCAGCGACTTTTTGCTGGCGGGGCCAGAGGTGGGGCAGGGGGCCTTGCGCAACTTCTACGCCATTCACGTGGCTGTGCTGCCCGCGCTGCTCATTTTGCTAATGTCTTACCACTTTTGGAAGGTGCGTAAGGATGGCGGTATTTCTCAGCCAAAAGAGGACGAAGAAAACGGCCGTCGCAGCCGCATCGAACGCCTCACCACCATCCCCCATCTGGTACAAATCGAATTTGCCGCTGCGGCCGTCCTCATTGCCGGTCTCCTCCTTTTCTCCGTCTTTGTGCCCGCCCCCTTAGAAGCACTGGCTAATCCCAGCCATCCACCCAATCCAGCCAAAGCCGCCTGGTACTTCATGGGTTTGCAAGAACTGCTGCTGCATATGCACCCCCTGGCCGCGATGGCCTTAGCTGGCGTTGGTCTACTTGCCATCCTCTTCGTGCCTCGTTTAGATAAAGGCAGCGAAGGCATCGGCATTTACTTCCGCTCAAGCATGGGCAAATGGGTGGCCGCCATGGCCGCCGTGCTTAGCCTGGGTCTGACCCCACTGCTGGTGCTGTTGGACGAATGGTACATAGACCTACCCAGCCTGTTCCCCACCTGGCCGACACTCATCTCCAATGGCCTGCTGCCCTTCCTGCTAACGCTGCTGGGATTGTGGCTGGTCTACACATTCATGCGGCGCGGCGGCAAGCTGACACACAGCGAAGCTCTGGTAGGCATCTTCACCTTTGTCTTCGTCAGCCTTATTGTGCTAACACTCATCGGTGTTTTCTTTCGCGGCGCAAATATGGCCTTGACGGTGTAAGGTGGCAGGCGGCAAGTGGCAAGTTACACAGATCCTTGCTACCTGCCACCAGTCGCTCCAAAAGGATTATCTCATGACAATACAAGAACAACTCTCTCGACGTGATTTTTTGAAGTTGGGGCTGGGCGCATTGAGCAGTCTGGCGTTATTGGAAGTTGGCGGCGCGAGCCTGATGTATATGCAGCCGCGCAGCCTGGAAGGGGAATTTGGCGGTGTGGTGGCAGCGGGGATGGTAGATAGTTTCCCGCTGAATTCGGTGACACAGTTCCCAGACGGCCGTTTCTATCTCATTCGTGACAACAGCGGCGGCTTTCTGGCCGTCTACAACCGCTGCACCCACCTGGGCTGCACCGTCAATTGGCAGACCGATCAACAGCACTTCTTTTGCCCCTGCCACGCTTCCAGTTTCGACATTCACGGCGATGTGGAAAACCCACCCGCCCCTCGCGCCCTAGACACCTTCCCTGTTGTCATAACCGATGGGCAGATATGGGTAGACACCACCCGCGCCCAACAGCGCGACCATTACGAGCCAGAGCAGTTGGTGTAACAGTTAAGATTGGGCCAATCTCATTGCAGATTAAAAAATAAATCGGGTAACGAGTGTAGGACGATTTTGTAAATCGTCCGAGCGATTTGCAAAATCGCTCTACTTTGTTACCCGAGCAATTATTTAAAGACCAAAAAGAATGGCCCAATCTACAAAAGGACTTCTTAACCATGAACAAAAACAATTTCATTAGCTTCTTCGCCATCATGACCATTGTGGTGGTATTGCCAGTCTATGGCTGGCTGGAGCCGCAGCGCATGGAGCAAGCCCAAACTGATTTGCGAACCGAGTTTGTGTCCGATGCGGCGTTGATGTATGTAGAAAATTGCGCGATTTGCCACGGCGCAACGGGCGAGGGTATTGGCGCGACCCCGGCGCTGGACAACGAGGGCTTGCGCACGGCCGATTATGACGTTCTGTATAAAGTGATTGCCCGCGGCCGTTATGATACAGCGATGGCCCCCTGGCACATTGATGAAGGCGGCATCTTCACCGATTATCAGATTGATGAACTGATAGCCCTTATTCGTTATGGTGATTGGACGCAAATCAACGAATTAGCTGCCACCCAGGGGTTAATTCCCCCAGCCCTGCCTGTGCCTGAGGTGGACGAAGCCTTTCTGGCCGAAGTAGCAGCCTTGGGGGCAGAAGGCAGCCAATGGGCAGAGGGCATACAGATTTATGCCAATAACTGCACAGTTTGTCATGGTGTGAACGGTGAGGGCAGCGATTTGGGTGCGGCTTTGAATACGGATGAGGTGCGGGCCATTGATACGGCCGAACTCGTGCGCATCGTCACCGAAGGCGTTCCGGGAACTCTGATGGTGGGCTGGAACAATGCCCTGTCGCCAGCAGAGATTAGCAGCGTGGTTAATTTTTTGCAGAATTGGGACGTAGTTTCGGCGGGTGGCTTAGCCCTAACGCCGCCCGAACCCGTGCATATTAACCTGGAAAACCCTGATGAAGTAATGGCCTATGGTGGACAGTTGTTTGACACAATTTGCGCCACCTGTCACGGGGAAAATGGCAGCGGCGGCACTGGCCCGACACTTAACAGCCAGCAGTTCCTCACCAGTCAGACGGATGAGCAAATCATGACGGCCGTTATCAATGGTGGCCGCCGTCCTAACTCGACGATGCCTGCTTTTGGCGACCGCCTGACGACAGTGGAGATTGAAGCGTTGGTTGATTATATCCGCGCCTGGGAGCCGACTGCGCCTGTGGTGGAAAATCCACGTGGCACGGCGCAAGGTGGTGGCCCGCCCTGGCTGCGCACGGATGGCACAACAACTTCGGGCCAAGGACAAGGCAATCAGGGGCAAGGACAGGGCAATCGAGGCCAGGGGCAAGGTGGCCCGCCCTGGAGTGACACAGGTACACCACCAGGGCAGAGTGGCACGACGGTTACACCGTCTGGCAATGCTGCGGCTGCGCCGAATACGGCTGAGGTCTTATCGTTTCAGGGGGTGGTGGTAACGGCCGTTGACAATCTCCTCACCTTCCAAACGGCCGATGGGCAGCAGCGTGAAGCCATGCTTGGCCCACCCTGGTTCTGGAGCGAGAATGGCATCGTCCTGAATGTGGGCGATCAGATTGAACTGGAGGGGTTTGAGTCAACCGACCATATGGAAGTAAATTGGCTGCGCAATGTAACAACCGGGGCCTACATCGAATTACGCACAGCGGCGGGGCAGCCAGTGTGGGCGGGGCAATAATCCGGCATAAGTTAGGAGACGGGGCACAATGGCCCCATCTCCTAACTTGGCGTGGCTTTAGGCGGCGAGGGGAACGGCCGTATCCAAGTCCGCCCCATACGCTCGTGTTTTCTCGTCCCGGAACTGCTTGGTGTAGAGATCATAATAGTGACCCCGTTGGCGAATTAATTCAGTATGTGTTCCCATTTCTGAGACACCACCTTTCTCAATTACCAGGATGCGGTCGGCATTCTTAATGGTTGAAAGCCGGTGAGCGATGACAAAGCTGGTGCGCCCTTCCATCAACTGCTCCATACCTTTCTGGATGAGAGCCTCTGTCAGCGTATCCACAGAACTGGTGGCCTCGTCCATAATGAAGATGTCGGGCTTGGCCAGGATGGCCCGCGCCAGACTGATGAGCTGCTTTTGCCCTACGGAGAGCAGCACCCCACCTTCGCCGACTTGGGTGTCGTAACCTTCTTCTAACTTAACGATGAAGTCGTGTGCCCCCGCCATGCGGGCGGCCTCTACAATTTCATCGTCGGTGGCAGCCAAACGGCCGTATCGCAAATTCTCCATCACCGTCCCCGAGAACAGATGGGGTGTTTGCAGCACCATGCCAATGCGGGAGTGGATGCTGTGGAGGGTGAGGTCGCGGTAATTACGGCCGTTTATCAAAATCTGCCCTTTCGTTGGTTCATAAAACCGGCAGATCAGATTCACAATCGTAGACTTGCCTGCACCCGTTGGCCCCACCAATGCCACTGTCTCACCCTGCTTAATCGTCAAGTTAAAGTTCGACAGCACTGGTTTGCCCGCCTCATATTGAAAATCCACATCCTCAAACACAATATCACCGCGAATCGTACCCGGATCAAGTGCGTCTGGTTGATTTGCCACCTCTGGTACAGAATCAATCAGCGAGAAGATACGCTCACCAGAGGCAATTGCCTGCTGCATCTCCGCATACACCCGCGCCATTTCCTGAATAGGCCACAGCATGAATGTGATATAGCCGATGAAAGCATGAATACCACCAATCGTTAGGCCGCCGATCTGCACCTGCGCCCCACTGTAAGCAATCACACTACCCACACCCAGCGCACTTATCAACTGCACTGTGGGCAGAAACAGTGCCGACAACCAGGCCGCCTTAAACGCCGCCTGATACATCTGCCCCGAAAGCTCCTGAAACTCTTCCAGATTGCCTTCCTCACGCCGCAGTGATTTCACCACGCGCACACCTTGAATGTTCTCGTTGTACGAGCCGGTGATTTGTGAATTGAACTTGCGGACTTTGCGGTATTCCACCAGGATTTTCTTTTTGAACTGGGCCGCGACAACGGCCAATACAGGAATCATGATGAACACAATCAAAGCCATGCGCCAGTTGATGATCAACATGAACGTTACGGCGGCAATGGTATTGGTAATACCCCAGGTCACATCCAAAAAGCCCCAAGATACTAATTCGCCCACACGCCCCGCATCAGAAGTGAGGCGAGACATCAACCAGCCAACGGGGGTGCGGTCAAAGTAGCCCAACGACAGCTCTTGCAGCTTATTGAACATGGCCTTGCGTAAATCATATTGCACCCGTTCGCCCAGCGTCCCGGCAGCTACGATGAACCCAAACACCAGGACAGCCTGGACAAAGATGAACACGCCGTACTGCACCATCAAACGCACCAGCGCATCCATGTCGCCAGGCACAATGCCTTCGTCAATGATGCGTTTGTTTAGGTAGGTGAAGTAAGAGTCTACGGCTGAAACCAGGGCGACGCTGGCCAGAAAGGCGACCATATAAGGCCAATGGGGCAGACCTTGCTTCAGAATACGCTTAACGGTTTGACCATTGAATTGGGACTCGAATTCTTCTTCTTCAAAATATTCTTCACTCATTTTGAACCTCAACGGGGAGACTGGAGATTGGAAACTAGAGATTACTCAGTCTCTAGTCTCCAGTCTCTAATTCTCCAGCTAACTCTTTTACGTGACGGCCGTTGCTGTAGCCATTCGTTTTACCATTTTTATGGTCATTGGCTTGTCCATTGTTTGTAGTCATAACGGCCGCTATTTCATCTTCCAGCTCTTCCTCAATCCGCGCCTGCACATCATAGGTGCGGCGGTAGATGCCGGGCTGGTTGACAAGTTCCTCATGGGTGCCGCGCTGAACAATATGCCCATGATCCAGCACCAGAATCAAATCAGCGTTCATCACACTTTGAATGCGATGGGCAATGACGAATGTGGTGCGCTCGGCCATGAGACTGTTCAGGGCTTCACGAATTTCGGCTTCTGTTTCTGTGTCTACCGATGAGGTAGCATCGTCCAGAATCAGAATGCGGGGGTTCTTGAGCAGGGTTCGGGCCAATGTTACCCGCTGCTTTTGTCCGCCAGAGAGGGTGACACCCCGTTCGCCGACCATTGTTTTATAGCCTTCCGGGAAGGACTCGATGACATCATGAACGGCCGCTGCGCGGGCCGCCGTAAACAGTTCTTCATCCGTCACCACGCGCCCCACACCATAGGTAATGTTGTCGCGGATGGAGCGGGAGAAGAGGAATGGCTCTTGTTGCACCACGCCGATTTGTTGACGCAGAAAGCTGCGCGGGTACTCTTTAAGTTCAACGTCGTCGAGGGTGATACGGCCGTTTGTATACTCATAAAAACGCGGCAGCAAATTCACCAACGTCGTCTTCCCCGAACCTGTAGCCCCCAAAAGAGCCACCACCTGACCGGGTTTCGCCTCAAAGCTGATGTTATGCAGCACCGGCTCTTCACCTTCATAAGCAAACGTCACATTCTCAATCCGAATAGCCCCTTGCAGCTTGCCTTCGGGCAAGTATGTGCCTTTATCCAGTGGCTCACGGAACTGCCGGATAATCTCCTTCACCCGATCCAGCGAAACAAAGCCAGTAGACATCTGCGCCACCAAACGGCCGAGATTGCGAATCGGCCAGATGATTTGAATGAGGAAGCCAACATAAGCCAGGTAGGTGCCGGGCGTAATCGTGCCCAAAATCGCCATCCGGGCAGCCAGGAAGAAGCCAGTAACCATCTGTAAACCACAAAGAATATCTGTGATCGGCCAGTAGGTGGCGTGCATGAAAGCCAACCGCCGTCCGCGCAGAAACTTCTCCCAACTCTTCTCATCAAACCGGTCCTTCTCATACGCTTGTCGGGCAAATGCCTTTACCACACGCACACCTGTCAGGTTTTCTTGCAAATGGCTAGAGACAGCCGCGTCCTGATCCTGATATGTTTCATAGGCTTTGCCTACTTTAACAAAGAAGAAAAGGGAGATAACCAGGACAATCGGTATGATGGCTACGGAGTAGAAAGCTAACCTCACGTCCAACAGCAGCAGGGCAATGAAGTTCACAATAAAGAGCAGGGTAATGCGGCCGATCCCAATCGCCTGCTCAGCAAAAAGCCGCCGCAAAGTATCTACATCAGATGTGGCCCGTTGCAGTAATTCACCCGTCTGCATGTTGTCATGATAGGTAAAGGTAAGTCGCTGCAAATGGTCATACAGATAGTCGCGCAAACGGACAGTGATGCCTTCAGCGGTGCGGGCGGCTAAACGGCCACCCAAGAAGGTGAGCGTTCCCTGTATAGAAGCTAATACCACAAAACCTGCGGCAATTAGCCAGGTTGTGCGCAATAACGTCTCATCTTGCAATACTGTGTCTACAAAATATTGCAGCAGATAGTAGCTGCCGGTCTGAGCCAGGGCAGCAATGCCTAAACAAGCGGCCGCGATCACATAGATGAGGCGGAAGCCAGTCATCATGCGCCACAGACCGCGCAAACGGTTATCAGTAACAATCTCTTTCAGGTCAAAATTTGATGCTTTCATAGTTTCCTTCCAGATACCTTACCCGGTGTGGGCTTAGACAGTGGGGGATTGGAGACTAAAGACTGATAATCTCTAGCCTCTTTATGCTAACTTGTAAACATGACACCGAGTGTCATATTGCTGTGGATGGGTAACGAACAAAAAAATAGCCACTGGGAAGGCCCGTGGCTAGTGGCAAAACGAAGGGGAAATAAAAAAGGCCACGGGCTAAAATGCGCCGTGACCTCGAAAGCAAAACAGGGGTTTAGCTAATGGCGGGGTCGGCGACGCACAGACACGGCGTAACGGCCGTTACCGTTAAAAGCAACGGCAAAGGCATCGTTAGGGTGTGTGATGGTGTGTAAAAATGTCATCATTTTGTGCGCCTACTCTCCTTTTTGGGGATATTCAAACCGCTTGGCACTATAGCATAGGGCCGACAGCACGTCAACCCCCAAAATTGCCTTTTTGATAAGTTCCCACCGTGTGACTGGAGGCGGGATCGGGATGGAGGTTCTGGAGTTGGCTGTGGAGGGAGGCTATCTCCTCCTGCCGCTGCTCGATGGCTTGCTCGATTTCGCGCCGCACCAGATGCCACCAATCTTCGCTGCCATTGTCTAGCTCTTGGGCTTTTTGCCAGAGGCGAGCGGTATTTTCTTGCATCAGACTGTCGAGGCGGCGCTGGGCACGGCGCTGCCGCTGCTGAATTTGCAGGATTTGGCGGCGCAGCTTGCGGATTTCCAGATGTTCAATTTGAGCCAGTTCGGCCATTTCATCAGGGTCAAGTTCGCCCGCCAGATCGTAGAGGGCTTCGATGTTGTCGCCGGCATAGGCGTTGTTGATGGCGGCCATCATGCTGGTGCGATAGGCTTTTTCAACGGCCGTTTCGGCCAAATCAGGGTGAAATTTGCGGGCCAATTCACGATAGAGTCGTTTTTCGGCCGTTTTGTCGCGGGCAGTGGCGGTGGGCAGCAAAGGCTCCTCATATGTCTCAGGTGGGGGTGGTTCTGTGCTTTGCCCCTGCCAAAACGGATCATTTTCATCAAAAGGAATACCCATTTCCTCCGCCTGCTGCCTAAGCTGTAACTGCGTCCACACCGACTGCTTCTGCGCCCCCAATTCCTGATACAGATCGACAAGCTGATCCAACTTGAGACGGCAGTGCATCCGAAAAGCATTAATGGCCGCCTGCCGCTGCGATAATTCAGCTTCGGCGGTCATTAATGCTTGCTGGGCTATCTGCAGCGCACCGCGCAGAGTGTATAGTTGGTCAGACTGGTACCGCTGGAGTTGGGCCATAGACCGATAAACGAGAAGCAGTGGGCAAAGGGGCCCCGTTTACGAAGCTTCCACCTCGTGCAGCACGAATTTGCGGAAGGTTTCGGCATATTTCACGCCAATCATTTTGCCTGACTCTCTGCTCCACTGTTCTAGGGTGGGGCGGGGGTCCCATTTGTCAAATTGGCTTGGCTGATGCTTGAGCAGTGCTTCGACTTTGGTGTCAAAGTGGTCGGTGATGTCAATATAGAGATTAGGATCGTCGCTGAAAGAGATGTAGAGATAGTTGATCTTGTGCGCAAAAATCCCTTCGGCTTCAAATTCGGTATACAGCAGACGCATCTCGCTGGCCGGAAAGACGGCATCCAGCACGGCAATGGCTACAGCGCGATGGTCGGGGTGGTTGATGTAATATTCGCTGACGAAAGTGGAGCGGGGATCGCCGCTGACAACCACGTTGGGGCGATATTGGCGGATGAGTTTGACGATTTTTTTGCGCAGTTCCAGGCTTGGCTCGGTGAGGCCATCATGTTCGCCCATGAAGACGACGTTTTTAACACCCACGACTTCGGCAGCAGCCCGCTGCTCGGCGTGGCGGATGTCTGTCAGTTGTTGCGCCGTCAGGCTGGCATCATGAGAACCAATATTGCCATCGGTGACGAGGACATAGGTGACTTCGCAGCCGTTGGCCGCCCATTTAGCGGCCGTGCCGGCCACCCCAAACTCAATATCGTCGGGGTGGGCGTAGATGAACATAGCACGTTCGGGGATGTATTGATTGGTCATGGTTTACCGACTTACTCCTCTTTCTTTTCTTCAATGGCCTCGAGGGTGATGCGGCGGTAGGCTTCGGCGTAGGGGAAGCCTACGCGACGTCCGATTTCCTTGGCCCAATTTCTCATGCGATCGCTAGGGTCGTTATCACCAAGTTGGCTGGCGTGTTGGCGCAGGGCTTCCAGTTTGGTTTCGATGGTTTCCGAGATGTCTATGTATTGATTGGCATCATCGAGATTGCCGCTGACATACACGTAGTTAACTTTGTGAGGCATGATGCCTTCGGCCTCAAACTCTTGGTGGAGAAGGCGCATTTCGCTGGAGGGGAAGACGGCATCAATGGCGGCTTTGGCGGCGGCGCGATGGTCGGGATGGTTGATGCGTTCGCCACGGAAATAGAGGGTGGGATCGCCGCAGACGACGATGTTGGGGCGGTGGATGCGGATGAGGCGCACAAGCTGTTTACGCAGTTCCAGGGTTGGTTCTAACATGCCGTCGTCGTAGCCGAGGAAGATGCATTTGGCTCCGGCGACTGTGGCAGCGGCCGTTTGCTCGGCGCGGCGTATTTCGGCCAGTTGTTCGCGGGTATGTTCAGGGTCGTGGCTGCCCACGTTGCCATCGGTGAGGACGACGTAGGTGACTTCGCAGCCATGTTTGGCCCATTTGGCGGCCGTGCCGGCCACACCGAATTCGATGTCGTCGGGATGGGCGTAGATGAACATGGCGCGTTCGGGGATGTATTGTGTCATGGGGATTGCCTCCGTAGGGTGAAGATACTAATGATTGGTTTGGAAGATGGGGGACTGGAGATTGGCGGCTAATAAGCTCTAGTCTCCAATCTCTAGTCCCTAGTTTCCGGCTCATCAGTATGCAGGAAGTGGGGCGGTTTGGCAACTGATCGTTTGGCCGATTTTGTGCGGGGTGAGTTTACCGATTGGGGAAAAATGCTATACTTGAAATCCCATAAGGAACAGGAGAGCACACCCCATGACTGACTGGTATAAATTGGCTGTTGATGATGCTTTGCAGAGGCTGGAGACAAATCCTAAGGAGGGATTGTCGGGAACGGCCGTTCAAGAACGTTTGGCGCAATATGGCCCCAATGAGCTGATTGAGCGAGGTAGTAAACACCCCTTACTTATTTTGTGGGATCAGATTAAAGAGGTGATGGTCGTCATTTTGATTGTGGCGGCGGCCGTGTCGGCTTTTTTGGGCGAATATAATGATGTGATTGTCATTATGGCGATTGTGATTTTGAATGCGATTTTGGGCTTTACTCAAGAGTATCGGGCGGAGCAGGCGATTGCGGCTTTGAAGAAGATGGCTGTGCCTACGGTGAAGGTGCGGCGCAACGGCCGTATTGAGGAAATTTCGGCGCGTGATTTGGTGCCAGGTGATGTGGTTTTGCTGGAGACGGGTGACTTGATTCCGGCAGACGGCCGTATTGTGGAAAGTGTCAACCTGCGCGTGCAAGAAGCTGCTCTGACGGGTGAATCTGAAGCCGTAGACAAGGTAAGTGAGGCCCTGCATAAGGACAATTTGACGCTGGGGGATCGGCGCAATATGGTGTTTATGGGGACGACGGTGACATATGGGCGGGGAACGGCCGTTATCACCACCACCGGCATGAACACCGAACTGGGCAATATCGCCGAACTCATTCAAGAGGTTGAAGGCGAAGAAACGCCCTTGCAGCGGCGCATGGGGCAGTTGGGCAAAACATTGGCCTGGATCGCCATGGGCATCATCGCTGTCGTCGTGGTGTTGGGCCTGATTCGGGGCGAGGATATTGAGGAGCTGATTTTGACAGGCATCGCTATGGCGGTAGCCGCTGTGCCTGAGGGCTTGCCCGCTGTCGTTGCCATTACCCTGGCTCTTGGCTCGCAGCGCATGTTAAAGCGCAACGCCCTCATTCGCAAACTGCCAGCGGTAGAAACCCTCGGCTCCGTCACGGTCATTTGCTCCGATAAGACGGGTACGCTCACCGAAAACCGCATGACGGTGACGGTTCTGGATGTAGTCGGCCATACCGAAACAATTGAAGCTTTGGAGGATATGAAAGGTGTGTTGTACCAGGCAGAACTCGATCCAGATTTGCCACCCCAGCAGCGCACATTAGGCATGTTGCTGAAAGCGGCCGCTTTGGTTAACGACGCGGTTTTGCAAACGGATGAGGAAGGTGTGGAGCGAGCCATTGGCGATCCGACAGAAGGGGCATTGATTGTGGCTGCCGCCAAGGTGGGCTACGGCAAAGAGGCTTTGGATGCCCGTTGGCCGCGTGTGGCGGAAGTGCCGTTTACGTCGGAGCGGAAGCGGATGACGACGGTGCATGAGGTAAGCCTGGAGCAGGATGATAGTGATGCGCCCTGGCGTGGTTCGCCGTTTGTGGCTTTTTCTAAGGGGGCGGTGGATAGTTTGTTGGAGGTGATAGATGCGGTGTGGACGGGTGAGGCGATTGTGCCGCTAGATGAGGCCATGAAGGAGCGGATTTTGGCGGCAAACGGCCGTCTGGCCCAGCAAGGCCAACGGGTGTTAGGTGTGGCTTTCCGCGCTATGGAAACGGCCGATGCCAACGAAGAAACCGAAGCTCACGAAATATTCATCGGCATGATTGGCATGATTGACCCGCCGCGCCCCGAAGTCAAACAAGCTGTGGCCGTCGCTCGCACCGCTGGCATTCGCCCCATCATGATCACCGGCGACCACCGCCTGACGGCCCAGCATATTGCCAAAGAGCTAGATATCGCCCGCAGCGACGAGAACTTAACAGGTTACGACCTCACCAAAATGAACCTCCAACAGCTCAAAGAGGCCGTCGAAGAAATCAATGTGTATGCACGAGTTTCGCCTGAACACAAACTGAATATTGTGGATGCCTTGCAAGACAAGGGGCAAATCGTGGCTATGACTGGCGATGGCGTGAATGATGCCCCCGCGCTGAAAAAAGCTGATATTGGGGTGGCGATGGGCATTACCGGCACGGATGTCTCCAAAGAAGCAGCCGACATGATTTTGTTGGATGACAATTTTGCTACGATTGTAGCGGCCGTTGAAGAAGGGCGGATTATTTTCGACAACATCCGCAAATTCATCAAATACACGCTGTCCAGCAACACTGGCGAACTCATCGTCATGCTCATCGGCCCGTTTCTGGGAATGCCCTTACCCTTGCTGCCTTTGCAAATTCTCTGGATTAATCTGGTAACGGATGGTTTACCAGGACTGGCCCTGGCGGTGGAGCAGGGGGAACGGGGTATCATGCAGCGTGCGCCCTTTCACCCCCAAGAAAGCATCTTCAGTCGGGGCATGGGAAAGCGCATTTTGTGGATCGGGTTTCTGATGGGGATCGTGTCATTGGGTGTGGGGTATGTTTATTGGATAAATGACCCTGATGGCCCCTGGCAGACAATGGCTTTCACCACCCTGACTCTGGCCCAAATGGGCAATGCCCTCGCCATCCGCTCCAATATTGATTCTATCTTTACAATTGGGCTGTTTTCTAATAAATTAATGGTCATAGCCGTTTTAACCACCTTCATGCTGCAACTGGCTTTAATTTATGTACCCTTCTTACAAGGCTTCTTTTCTACAGAAGACCTTTCCTTGCAAAATCTACTGGTTGCTTTAGTAGCCAGCTCCTCCATTTTTATTGTGGTTGAAGTGAGCAAGTGGATAAGACGGCAAAGAGGTGAAGACTAAAACCTTTTCTCAAGCAGAGGAAAGGCTGGGGAGCCGAGGAGCGAGCAATAAAGCTCGCTCCTTTTATTTTGTGGGTCGGAAACTAAGTGCCTACTGATATTCCACCTTTTTGAAGGTGGTTAAATCAAATTCATCTATGCGTTCAGGGCCAAGTTCAAGGAGAGTGTCGTGAACTGCCTGAGCGTCGGTGCGGAGTTGGGCGATGTTGATGCCACGACAGATGTCGGGCAAAGGATCGAGCCATTGGCGCACGCGCAGCAGCATTTTAATCGCGCCGCGATAGTTGCCACGCTGAATCTGCATATAAGCCACGCCTACCTGCAAAACACCACGATACAGTTCGCGCCCCGGTGACTCATCTTCGTTCCAGGCATCTTCAAGCTCTTCGTGGCACTCAAAGTATTGCCCTTCGTTGAACAACTGAAGCCCTTTGATGGCTTTGGCGGAAAGAGGCTCCTGGCAGGTTTCTTGCAGTTCTGCCCTATCGGGGACGTTGGCATATTTTTGGAGCAGATCGGGCATATCGGCCGTAAAGCGCGAGCGGGCCAAGACAACATCAGCCCCCGCTTTTTTAGCGGCCGTCATGCTGGCAACATCTTTATGGGAGCCGAAGCACATGATGGGCATACGGCGGGTGGCAGGTGAAGATTTGAGGGCGGGTATCCATTTCTGCCAGGGGATGTTGTGGTTATCGAGGTCGAAGAGGAGGAGGGCGGGCTGCCAATCGGCAAGTTGGGTGAAGAGGTGGCCGAGACGGCCGTATAACGATTCGCCAGGTGTTTCGCGGGGGGCCGTCGGGTCAGCTTGGCCCACATCGCTGGCCCGTTCAATCCAGTGAATGTGAAAACCAGCATGGCGAGCAGCATTCTCGATGCGTGTGGTAAACATGAAGTCGGCCACAAAGCCAACAATGAGTGGAGTTGTTTCTTGATTATTCATAAGTGATTGTAGAGAAGACTGGCGACTTGAGTCCAAACAGTTTCTCGTCTCCAGTCTCTAGTCTCCCAGATATAAAGTTTGATTTTAACACGCTGGCCTCACTTCTCAACTCTCCAACAAATCAGATGGCACCGAAATTGGGCATTCCAGCAAAATCTGAGCCATACCTTTGCCCAAAGGATCAAAGCGCAAAGATGCTGTGCCGCCACCGTCTAAAGCTTCATACAGCACAAAGTTAAAAGCAGCCAGCCCTGGCAGTTCAAAACGTTCCACATTGCCATGTACCAGGTGAGCAAGGTAGGTTTTAACGTAATCGGCCGTTAATTCCCGCCGAATCACCTCTACAAACTCTGGCCGCCGCGCCACAATTCCCACATTGCAAATATCCCCCTTGTCGCCACTGCGCCCATAAGCAATTCGCAGCAAAGGCACAGTCACCACAGGAGAATTTACGACTGGCGATTGACGATTGACGATTTCAGGCCGCTCCAATCGTAAATCGTCAATCGCAAATCGCAAATCAACCGCCTCCCCATCCACCTGCACCGCCACCATCTCCTTTGGCACCAGCAGCGAATGAACACGGATGAGCGGCATCGGCCGCGGCAAACCAGAACCACCACCGATTAAACTTTGCGCCATTGAAAGAGCACTTGAGGGAATTTCGCGGGCAAAAAAGGCCAGTGCCTCCTGACTGTCGTGGTGCGCGGCAATTTTTAAGACGACTTCTCGTGCCTGCATAGCCTGGCTGTGCGGGCCAAATTGGCTCTCACCACCCAACATCTCGATAGAGATTTGCCGAAAATCAGGCCAGCCCATTTGCGGAAAAACACGCCTCATACGAGCCAGCAGCGTTTCGCCCACGCGCTGCGCCTTGCGCACAGCATCCCGCCCTGTTACCAGCAGCAAAAAGGTGAGACGATAACCATCCATCTCCAACGCACACGCCTTATATGTGGGCGGCGGTGGACTGCCCTTGGCCCCTGTTACCTGCACCCGATCCTCGCCCACCTCTGCCAAATGCACATCGGCAAAATCGCAAACCACGTCGGGCAAAATATAGGCACGCGGATCGCCAATTTCGTACAAAATCTGTTCGGTAACTGTGGCCCGGTTAACCAGGCCATCTGTAGCGGCAGGTTTGGTGATGATGAATGAGCCATCGGCCGTACATTCGGCAAGGGGATAACCAATATTGACCCAACTGGCCACACTTTCCCAGTCGGTCAGCAGGCCGCCAGTGGATTGTGGGCCACATTCCAGGAGATGCCCGGCCAAACTGCCTTGTGCCAACTTGTCATAGTCGTCGGGCTGCCAGCCAAATTCGTGGATGAGTGGGGCAAGTACCAGGGCACTGTCTACGACACGCCCCGTGATAACCACATCCGCGCCCGCATCGAGGGCGGCCGCAATAGGGAATGCCCCCAGATAGGCATTTAGCGCCAACACACGGGCGGGCAGGGGGGTGTTCTGCGCCATTTCGCGGATGTCGGCCTGGCGCAGTTTGTCTAACTGTGGCATCAAATTGTCGCCTTCGACGACAACTACTTGAAGGGGAATGTTTTGCTCCTGGGCGATCTGACGCAGGGCTGTGGCCGCTGCCTGCGGGTTGATGCCCCCAGCATTGGTGATGACACGGATGCCACGCTGCCGAATCGCCTGTAAATGGGTTTTGAGGATGGGATCAATAAAGTCAATGGCGTACCCGGTCTGGGGATTTTTCATCTTGGCGCGAGTCAATATCGCCATTGTCACCTCGGCCAGGGCTTCGTAGATGATGTAATCGAGGTGGGGGGCGGTGAGGAGCTGGGCGGTGGCGAGGGAGGAATCGCCCCAGGCTCCAGCGGCACCGGCAATGTAGATGGTTTTACGGTTCATGGATGTTTATTGGGGATTAGAGATTGGGGATTTTATGAATCTCCAATCTCTAACCTTCGTTTCTTGGGGTGATGACTACTAATAATTCTCGCGGCTTCATCTGCTGCCCAGTTTGCACCAGGATTTCGGTGATGATGCCGGGGAGAGGGGCTGTGATGTTGTGTTCCATTTTCATGGCTTCCAGGGTGAGCAGGGTTTGGCCTGTGGCTACGATGCTGCCAACTTGCACGGCAATGTGCCGAATGACACCGGGCATGGGGGCAAGCACCTGTCCATTGCTAACTGTGTCCCTGTTTTCTGGTGGAGATAGCAGAATATCGGTGAAGGTGACTGTGTGTACGCCGTATTGCAGCCAGAGACGGCCGTTTTCCTCAAAGTCATACACCACACTTGCCTGCAAACTATCATGCTCAAAGCGCACACTGTTTTGGCTTTGGGCGATGGCCTGAATGTCGAATACGCCGCTGCTGGTTTGAATGTGATATTGCTGGGGCGCAACGGCCGTTACCCGCACCGCCTGCCTCTCCTGAAAACAACAGGTGAAGGACCGACCACCGAGGTTGAGCGAGTCAACACCATGCCCAACAAGGCGGTCATTACGGCGATAGAAAAGCAATCCGGCTAAAGCCTCCAAAATGGGCGGAGGCGTTTGTTCTTCTGCTGGCGGCCAGGTATCAGCGATAAAGTTAGTCGTGGCTGCGCCCTTGATGAAAGTGGGATGAACGGCCGTTTGCATGAGAAAGCTGCGATTGGTGGTGGGGCCGAAAACGGCCGTTGCCGCCAAAGCCCGCCCCAGCCGCCGCCGCGCCATCGCCCGCGTTTCGCCCCAAGTAATAATCTTCGCCACCATCGAATCATAAAATGGCGTAATCGCCATGCCTGTCCGAAGGCCATGATCCACACGCACCCCTTCACCTTGCGGCGGCTGCCACAGAAAAACAGGCCCCGTACTGGGTAAAAAGTGGTTGGTTGGGTCTTCGGCATACAGGCGCACTTCAATAGCATGGCCGTTTAGCTGAATCTCAGCCTGGGTTAAGGGCAGCGGCTCACCCGCCGCCACCAACAACTGCCAGGCCACCAAATCTAGTCCGGTCACCATTTCCGTCACAGGATGCTCCACTTGCAGCCGAGTATTCATCTCAATGAAGTAAAATTGCCCAGCTTCATCCAGCAAAAACTCAACCGTACCCGCACCATAATACCCCACCGCCTGGGCCACAGAAACGGCCGCTTTTCCCAACGCTTCCCTCAACTCAGGCGAAACGGCCGGACTGGGCGACTCCTCCACTACCTTTTGATGCCGCCGCTGAATCGAGCAATCCCGTTCACCCAAATGAACCACGTGGCCCTGTTGATCACCAAAAACCTGCACCTCCACATGGCGCGGATTGATGATGGCTTTTTCCAGCAGCAGTTCATCGGAAGCAAAGGCTTGCCGCGCTTCCGAACGGGCTGCGGCTAAAGCCAAGGGCATCGCCTCGGCCTTGTGCACCAGGCGCATTCCGCGCCCGCCGCCCCCTGCCGCCGCCTTGACCATCACGGGATAACCCAATGAAGTGGCGGCGGCAATAAATGCTGAATCGCCTTGTTCACCCGCGTAGCCAGGCAGAATGGGAACATTGGCAGCGGCGATGGCTTGTTTAGCGGCCGTTTTGTTGCCCATTACCCTCATTGCTGCTGGCGGCGGGCCAATCCACACCAATCCGGCAGCAATGACAGCATCGGCAAAATCAGCGTTTTCGGCCAAAAAACCATAACCAGGGTGAATGGCATCTGCGCCCGCCAGACGGGCGGCAGCTAAAATACGCTCCATATTCAAGTAAGACTGGGCCGGTTCAGCCGCGCCTAAACGCACAGCTTGATCGGCCAAAGCCACATGGGGCGCGTCCGCATCGGCATCGGAGAAGACGGCGACTGTTCCGTAGCCCATGTTTTGGGCGGTGCGGATGATGCGGACGGCGATTTCGCCGCGATTGGCGATGAGGATTTTGTGGAAGGGCATGGTTACATTCGGGCAACGCCAAAGGTGTTGGGGTAGAGGGTGCGGCGCTGGGCTTCATCGGCCGTTTGCAGCAAAAAGGCCAACACCTTGCGGCTGTCTCGTGGGTCAATCAGGCCATCATCCAGCAGCCAGCCAGAGGTAAAAAAGGCATCAGATTGGCTGTTGAAGTGGGCAATGATGGCTTGTTCTTGGGCATCTAGTTGGGTGGGATCGGCCGTTTGCCCCCGCCGTGCCGCACTAGCCTCCATCACCATACGCATCGTCATGGCCGCCTGCTCGCCACCCATGACCCCCGTAACGGCATTGGGCCAGCTAAAGAGAAAATCTGGCTCATAGGCACGGCCACACATGCCGTAGTTGCCCGCACCAAAGCTGGCCCCAATCATCAGCGTAAAACGAGGCACGGTGGCATTGGTAACAGCCTGAATCATCTTGGAGCCATGTTTGATCATGCCGCCCTGTTCGTAGCTGGTGCCAACCATGTAACCAGTGGTGTTTTGCAAGAAGATGAGGGGGGTGTTGGCCTGGCAGCACAGTTGGATGAAGTGGGTGGCCTTGGTAGCACCGTCGGGGTCAATGGGGCCATTATTGCCGATGAAGGCGCAGGGATGGCCGTGTATGTTGGCCTGGACACAGACTGTTTGGCGGCCATAACGGCTTTTGAATTCAAGCAGATCGGAGTCGTCGGCTAAACGGCCGATTACTTCCTTCACATCATAGGGCTGCCGATAATCCACAGGCACAATACCCGCAATCTCCTCAGGGTCATAGCGGGGTTCGCGGAAGGTGGCCGCGTGGTGGGGTGGGGGGAGATTTTTTTGCCATTGCAAACGGCCGATTATCTCTCGCGCCAACCGAATCGCATCCGTATCATTTTCCGCCAGATATTCAACCAAACCCGTAATCGTGGCGTGCATTTCCGCGCCGCCCAGTTCATCCGCATCAGCGATCTCCCCCGTAGCCGCCTTCACCAGGGGAGGGCCAGCCAGGAAGGCCTGCCCACGCCCCCGCACACCAATCACAACATCACTCATACCGGGCATATAAGCCCCGCCAGCCGTGGAAGAGCCATGCAGCACCGTGATGACTGGGCAGCCAGCCGCACTCAGTTTGGCAAATTTTTGGAAGAGAGAGCCACCCTGAATAAACAGTTGGACACGATATTCAAGCAAATTTGCACCCGCACTTTCCACCAGATGCACAAACGGCAGCTTTTGCGCTAAGGCAATATCTTGGCAGCGCACCATTTTGCTGCCACCAATTTCGGTGATAGCCCCGGCATTAATGCCACTATCTGTGGCTAAAATCATGGCCCGCACGCCATTAATGAAGCCAATACCGGCAATCATACTGGCGCCTGGTATGGATTGGGCGCGGTCATCGGTATCGCGCAAATACCCGGCCATGTTGCCAATTTCCAGGAAAGGCGAGGCGGGGTCGAGAAGGCGGGCGACACGTTCACGGGGCAATATCTGCCCACGTCGGGCAAAGCGCTCACTTGAGCGGGCCGATGCCAGTTCGGCGCGGGTTTCTAGCTGACGCATATGGTCAATCAGGGCCAGCATTTCCTGTCGGTTTTGCTGGTAAGTTTGGCTTGTCGTTAAGATTTGTGATTTGAATGTTGCCATGATTCATACGTGGTGGTGATGGTTTTGAGCATAGCGCGGCCAAAATAGTTTGTCAACGAAACCGAGTAAGATCAGATTGGAGCAATTTTTAAAATTGCTCCAATCTTTATTGCCGTACATATTGTGGACATATGTACGAAATATGATATGATTCGGTTATGTCTGATAATAACACACCCTTGCACGGCGAGATTATTGTGACGGAAGACGGCCGTTCCCTCCAACCATTCACACCAACACCCCTGGAAATCGCCGGTCAAATCGCCAACCGCGCCGCCGGGCAAAACATCTTCCAACGCTACCTCAACGAAAAATCCATCAACACCGTCAAGCGCCACGCCCGCGACCTCGAACTATTCGCCGAATACCTGCTCGATGCTCGTATTCCTCTCGAAAATGGAGCTGACTTCCAGTACGACCCCAACGCCTGGCAAGGTGTCACCTGGGGCATCGTCGAAGGTTTTGTGCAATGGCTGCTGCAAGAAGGCTATGCCATTAACTCCGTCAACGCCCGACTGTCCACCGTGCGCACCTATGCCCAAATGGCCGTCAAATCAGGCGTAATTGACCGCCACGAAGGCGCACTCATCCAATCGGTAAAAGGCTTTTCGCGGCAAGGTGGCCTCAACATGGATCAGCGACGTGACCAGACGCGAGTAAAAGAAGTCACCTACGCCTACAAACCCGAAGGCCAAAAGCGCACAGTCGTCATCAACCGCCGCTCCACCAAAAAGCGCAAACCAACCCTGCTAAGTGATGGGCAGGCCCAGTCCCTCAAACAAGTGCAAAACGAGTCGCCCCAAGCCTGGCGCGATGCGCTGCTTATGTGTGTGCTGCTCGATCACGGCCTTCGCGCCAGCGAAGTAGCCCTTCTCAAAGTAGACAACGTTGACCTCACTGCGGGCCAGATCCATTTCTATCGCCCCAAGGTCAAAGGCACAGCCCACGAATGGACAACGCATAAATTAACCAAGCAAACCCACGAAATTGCCACTTATTATCTGCAAAGCCTGTACCCTCCAGCCCTCATAGATGAGGATGGCCCCTTGATTTTGGCGACAACTCGCCTCCTCAAAAATGGCGAAGGTGGGCAGCTTTTGGGTGAAGGGCTAAACCGGGTACGTATTAGCGAACGGGCGGCCTGGTTGGGCAAACAGTTAGGTATGCCTAAAAAACTGTCGGCTCATGACTGCCGCCATTATTGTGCCACCAAGATGGCGCGGCTGGACTATGGTGTGGATGAGCTGATGGCCTGGTTTGGCTGGACGAGTGCCCAGACGGCGATGCGGTATGTAACGGCCGTTGACATCAAAGAACGCTACAAAGGCTAAATAACTTGTTCCCCCGTCATTTCCCACTATCATAGGGACATGATCATCGTACAAACCCCGCTCCGTGTCAGCTTCTTCGGCGGTGGCACAGATTTTCCCACCTTCTATCAAGCCGAAGGCGGCTGCGTCCTCACCTCAGCCATAGACAAATACATCTTCGTCACCATCAAAAGACGCTTCGATCCCAAACTACGCATCGGCTATACCCGCACCGAAATGGTAGACCACGTTGACCAGGTTCAGCACGAACTCATCCGCGAAGCCCTGCGCAAAACAGGCATCGAACACGGCGTAGAAGTCAACACCATGGGCGACATTCCCTCGGCTTCTGGTCTGGGATCATCCAGCACCGTTACCGTCGGTTCTCTCCACGCCATGTATGCCTTTCTCGGCGAAATGATCACCAGCGAGCGGCTGGCTGCCGAAGCCTGCGAAATCGAGATAAATACCCTGCACAAGCCAATCGGCATCCAAGATCAATACATCGCCGCCTTAGGCGGCCTGCGCTTCCTCGAATTCACGCCAGAAGGTCGTATCAAAAGCAAAAAGGTCACGCTGACTACTGCCCGTCTGCGCAAACTCAACGAAAGTTTACTGTTGTTTTTCACTGGCATCACCCGCCAGGCCGACTCTGTGTTAACCGAGCAAAAAGCCAACATAAACGGCCGTCTACCCATCCTGCGCCAAATCAAACAAATGGCCTACACCGCCCTCAACGAACTCGAACACGGCGATCTCCACACCATCGGCCATCTCCTGCACGAAAGCTGGCAGCTCAAAAAGCAAATGGCTAGCAAAATCAGCAACGACATTCTCGACGACATCTATACCGCCGCCCGCCAGGCCGGAGCCATAGGCGGCAAAATTACCGGAGCAGGCGGTGGTGGCTTCCTGCTTCTCTACTGTCCCTACGAACATCAGGAAGCCGTGCGCCAAGCCCTACACCATTTACAAGAATTCCCCTTCCAACTAGAACGCGACGGCACAAAAGTAATCTTCAATTACCAACGCTAAAACAATAAAATCAACCACCACCCCCAACAGGAGTTTCCCATGCTCAATGTCCGTAAATTAATTCTCAGCATCATCTTCGCCTTTCTCGCTTTTGCTATTGGCAACTATCTCGGCCAAAACTTTGGCAACGCTGGCCGCTGGTTCATCATCCTCGCTGTTATCGTTTACTACATCATCTGGTGGTGGAATCGCCGTTCACCCCCCAAATAATGCACAAACCCCCGACTGCCTTCGTATAACAGCTTGACGGTTTACTAACTTAAACTAAACCATAATTCGAGAACCATCTATGCTGCGCTTAATCGGCCGTCGCCTCCTCTTCATCACCACCGTCACCCTCGCCATCATCTTCCTCATCCACCTGGGCATGAGACTGTCCCGCAACTCCGAAATCGCCCAACCCGAATTTGACATTGCCCTATACAGCACCCTCGCCTGGACAGACACCCGCGACTACTTAGGCCGCGCCCTACAAGGCGAATTCGGCACAGTTCGCAGCAGCAGCGGGGCCGCCATCCCCATCCGTTCCATCCTGGCCGAAGCCTACCTCAACAGCATGGGGCTGCTCCTCATCGCCCTGGCTGCCGCCACCCTCATCGGCATCCCCTTAGGTGCCGCTGCCGCCCTCCTCAAACAAAGCAAAAGCATACCGGCCCTCATGGGTATTACTGTTTTGGGCATCTCCGTACCCTCCTTTTTTGCTGCCATTCTATGGCGGCAGGCCGAAATCTACTACGTCTACTTCTTCGGCCATCCCCTCGTCAGTGTGGTGGGCTTCGGTTGGGATTACCAGCATATGACGCTGCCGCTGCTCGTCCTGTCCGCCCGCCCTCTGGCTTACCTCACCCGCGCCGCCTTCCTCGGCTTCAAACGCACGATGGAAGAAGATTACATCCGCACCGCCTACTCCAAAGGGCTGGGCCAGATGGGAACCGTCATTCGCCACGCCTTGCCCAATGTAGCCGTGCCGCTGCTTACAGCGATGGGTGTTTCGCTCCGCTTCGCCCTCGGTGCGCTGCCCATCGTCGAGTTCTTCTTCCTCTGGCCCGGTCTTGGGCTGCGTCTTTTGGAAGCGATAGATGCACGGCAAACGGCCGTTGTCGTCACCCTCGCCACCGCCCTCGGCCTCACCTTCCTCACCATTAACTTCTTGCTGGATATTGCTTACTGGGTTATCGATCCGCGTATTCGGGAGGAGAACTAAGATGAGATTGCTGGTATATTGGTGTAATGGTGTAATAGTGTATTGGTATATTTACTACACCAATACACTATTACACCATTACACCCCTCCCCGCCATGCGTAGTCTTCGCACCCTCCTCAACCCCCGCGCCGACCTCTCCCAACTCGGCCCCCTAAACGCCGATCCCGCCAGCGCCCGGTCGCGGCTGCAACTGCGCCACTTCACCAGCAATGGGCCACTGCTCTTTGGCGGCTTCATCGTCATCATCCTCTTCCTGCTCGTCCTCTTTGGCCCCCTGTGGGCGCCACGCAACCCCTACATCGCCGGACAGCACATCGTCCCCCACTTCGACCCCGTTCAAGACGAGTGGATCAGCCCCCCATTGGCCCCCTCAGCCGAATACCCCCTCGGCACAGATGAATACGGCAACGACATCCTCAGTATGCTTCTTTACGGCGCACGCAACACCCTCATCGCCGCCGCCTTCATTACAATGGTGCGCGTCATAGTGGGCCTCATCCTGGGCGCGTATGCCGGTTGGAACGACGGCCGTTTCCCCGACCAACTCGTCATGGCCCTCATCAGCATCACAACGGCCGTTCCCATGCTCATCAGCAGCATGATCCTCGTCTTCGCCCTCGACATCCGGCGCGGCCTGCCCGTCTTCATCATCGCCCTCGCCGCCATCGGCTGGACCGAAATCGCCCAATACATACGCGGCGAATTCCTCATCCTGCGCAAAATGCCCTACATCGAAGGTGCCCAAGCCGCCGGCGCCACCAACTTCGCCATCGCCGTGCGCCACATCCTGCCCAACCTCCTGCCCCAACTCCTCATCATCAGCTTCCTCGAACTCGGGGCCACCCTCATGCTCATGGGCGAACTAGCCTTCGTCGGCATCTTCATCGGCGGCGGCAGCCGCATCGCCCTCGGCGACGAAATCACCGGCATCAACGTCGTCACCCTCTCCGAAGTGCCCGAATGGGGCGCGATGCTGGCCGAAGGCTACCGCTGGCTCCGCGCCAAACCCTTCATCGTCTTCCCCCCCGCCATCGCCTTCTTCATCGCCGTCGTCGGCTTCAACACCTTCGGCGAAGGCTTACGCCGCCTCATCGAACAACACCACGTCAGCACCAACTTCCTCCTGCGTAAACGCATGATTCTGGTCATCGCCCTCCTCACCTACGCCACCATCTTCATCATCAACAACACCGGCCCCGCCCCCTGGTTTGCCCGCGTCGCCCGCGCCTTCAACGGCGAATCCGCCTACGACCACACCGCCGCCCTTGCTGCCATGAACGGCCGTTCCCCCACCTCCCCCGACATCACCCAAGCCGCCACCTACATCGCCGATCACTTCATCCAATATGGCCTACAGCCCGGCTGGAAACAGTCAGAATACATCTACCCACGCCAGCTTGATTTAGTACGGCCGTTAACCCAGCCCCAACTCATCCTCCACAGCCAAGATGGTGATCGCGCCTTCCAACACCAACGCGATTTCGGCTTCGTCCTCGAAGGGCACGGCGGCGGCGGTCAGGTCGAATACCCCCTCACCTTCCTCACCTTCGCCGCGGGCCGCACCCCCACCTGGGAGGATTACAAAACCCTCGACCTGCGCGACCGCATCATCTTGCTCGATCAGGCCACCGCGCCCCCTGACTTCGCCAATGAAGCCCTCATTCGCGGCGCACAGGGCATCCTCTGGCTCACCGACGACAGCCCCGCCGCCGTCCGCTCCCAAACCCACGCCGCCAACCTCGACAGCTACAACATCCAGCCCCACATCCCCATTTTCCGCATACGGCCGTCTGTCGCCACCACCATCCTCAACACCGCCGGACAAAATCTCAGCACCCTCACTCTGGCTAATGCCAGCCAACACGGCCCCGGCTGGATGGCCCACGACTTGGACGTGACGATTGAGATGTCTTTAGACTTGAGCGCGGTGGAGAATACGGCCGTTCCCACCATCCTCGGCTACCTGCCCGGCAGCGACTTCGCCATCGCCAACGAACTCATCATCCTCCTCGCCCCCTACGACGGCCTCGGCATAGACCCCGACGGCACACTTTACCCCTCTGTCAACCAGGGCGCATCCGGCATTGGCGTTCTGCTCGAACTGGCCCGCCTCTGGCAAGAGCAAGACCTCGAAGTGCGCCGCTCCGTCCTCTTCATCGCCTGGGGCGGCCAACTCAACGCCTCCGGCCTCGAAGCCTTTCTCAGCGACCCCGTCACCGTCCGCCATCTGCCCGCTCCCAGCAACGGCGATCCCCTCACACCTCACGTCATCATCCAGCTAGATTATGCCGGAGCCGGTGTAGATGCCTTAGCCATTCATCCTGGATCGGCCGTTAACTTAGCCAACTTATTACGCGAAGCCGCCGCCACCACCCAAACCCCCATCGCCGCCAACCCCGACCCGACGGACATCATCCCCCTCAACATCGGCCGCGCCGCCTGGCTCAACTTCACCTGGGCCAATCCCGTAAGTACAGCGACACCAACCGAAGACACCCTCAACCGCATCGAACCCGAAAAACTCCAAACCTACGGCGAAATCCTGTCCCACCTCCTCACAGAAATTGTGAGGCAGTCAAGATATTAATGGGGACTAGAGACTAGAGACTGGAGACTGGTTAGTCTCTAGTCTCTAGTCTCTAGTCCCCCACCCAACATGACCCAACCACCAACAACCATCACCCCCACCAAAGCCAGCGAACGTGTCGAATTCGTAGACATCTTGCGCGGTTTCGCCCTGTTTGGTGTCCTCGTCGCCAACATGGCCGCCTACAGCGGCCGTTCCACCAACCCCGCCAACTGGAACGAATGGCTCGACATCGCCCTCGTCAACGCCACCCGCTTCCTCGTCGAAGCCAAATTCTACTCCCTCTTCTCTTTCCTCTTCGGCTGGGGCATGGCCATCCAAATGCTCCGCGCCCAAGCCAAAAATCGCCCCTTCATCCCCCTCTACCTGCGCCGCCTCACCATCCTGCTGCTCATCGGCATCATCCACGGCACCCTCATCTGGTTCGGCGACATCCTCACCATCTACGCCCTGCTCGGCTTCATCCTCCTCCTCTTCCGCCACCGCTCCCCCCGCTTCCTGCTCATCAGCGTGGGCCTCTGCCTCCTTCTCTCCATGATGCTCACCCTGCCCGGTAACGCCCTCGAAGCCCTGCGCCAGGGCTACGCAGACCTCGTTGCCCCCCTCAAACGCAGCATCTATCCCGTCTCCCTCTACCAGACCGGAACCTTTGCCGAAGTGACCCAACGCCGCCTTCAGGAGTATCTGGCCATCCTCAGCGGCTTTCTCTACTTCTTCGGCAATATTTTTGCCATGTTCTTGCTTGGTCTCTATGTGGGCAAGCGGCGGCTCTTCCAAAACATCCAGCAGCATCTGCCCCTTATCAAGCGTGTGGCCCTTATCACCTTTGTCGTGGGCCTCCTCTTTAACGGGCTGTTTGTCTATGTGAGCAATCATACAACGGCCGTTCCCGCCCTCTACACCCGTTTCACCATCACCGCCACCCGCACCATCGCCGCCCCCAGCCTCATGCTCTTCTACGTCTCCGCCCTCATCCTCCTTTTGCAAACCGGGCGCGGCCGCCAATGGCTCCAGCCCCTCGCCCCCGTCGGCCGCATGGCCCTCACCAACTACCTCAGCCAAAGCCTCATCGCCACCCTCATCTTCTACAGCTACGGCCTCGGCTTCTACGGCCTCACAGACCCCACCTTCGGCCTTATTCTCACCCTCATCATCTACATCGCCCAAATCCACTTCAGCCGCTGGTGGCTGGAACAGTACCAGTTCGGTCCCGTTGAATGGCTGTGGCGCAGCCTCACCTACGGCCGTTTACAACCCCTCCAACGCGGCCAAACCCTCACCACACCATCCCCCTTCCTCACCCGCCGCCGCCAAATCAGCCTCGCCATCCTGCTCCTCCTCGCCCTCCTCATCCCCGCCGCCCTCTGGCTCACCAACCGCGATAACACCCCACCTCTCATCACCCACAATCAACAACCCACCCCCGCACCATCAATCTCCAATCTCCAGTCTCCAGTCTCCACCCCCGCCCCTCCCACTGCTCCCCAAACCACCCCCGCCACCTACAACCCCAGCCCCCTCATCGCCAACGGCAACCTGCCCGCCCTCGTGCAAAGCTGGCGTTTTGAGGAAGCCATGCGCCACATCGAAATCCTCGCCAGCCCTGAATATGCGGGCCGCATGGCTGGCTCCCCTGGCGGCCAAGCCGCCGCCGACTACATCGCCGACCATTTCGCCGCCTACGGCCTCCAGCCCGCAGGCGACGACGGCACATTCTTCCAGAACTTCCCCATCACCTACACCGAACTTTCGGCCGCCCCCGATCTCACCGTTTTTGCCAATGGATCGGCCGTTTCCCAAACCCGCTTCCAAGATTACAACCCCACCATCTTCAACTACGCTGGCTCCGGCAGCGGGCGCGGCCAGGTCATCTGGCTCGACGACTGCCAGCCCGACGACTTCGCCGGACAAAACCTCGTCGGCAAAGTCCCCCTCTGCCAAAACATCATCGCCCGCGCCGACATCACCCCCGTCAGCCGCGCCGCCCTTGAGTATGGCGCAGCGGGCCTCCTCCTCCTCACCGACCCCGCCCTCTTCCCCCCCGGCTTCGGCAACATCTACCGCGAAACCTGGGTCGCCCAAACCATTCCCACCTTCCGCGTCTACGACGATCTGGTACAAGATTTGCTCATTGGCAGCAGCACCACCATCACCAACCTGCTCAACACCCCCGACTCCCTGCCCCTCACCGCCGAAGTTGAATTCTCACTGGCTGCCCCCGCCGCCAGCACCCATCAAGCTCGCAACGTCCTCGGCGTCATTCCCGGCCGCGATCCCCGCTACGCCCACGAAATCGTCATCATCGGCGGACACTTCGACCATCTGGGCCATACTCCCGACGGCACAATTTGGGCTGGAGCCAACGACAACGCCTCCGGCATAGCCGCCATGCTGGAAATCGCCCGCAGTTGGCACGAAAATGGCTACGTCCCCCGCCGCACTGTCCTCTTCGCCGCCTGGGATGGCGAAGAGCATGGCCTTTTCGGCTCCACCTACTACGTGCAGCACCCCCGCTACCCCCTGGATGTGACCCAGGCCGCCATCCAGATGGACATGGTAGGCACAGGTATAGATACACTCTCCATCAGCAGCGGCCCCCTGGCCGATGAATTGGCCGCGTCGGCCCAAAGTTTGGGAGTGGCAACGGCCGTTATCAACCTCGGCCGCAGCGATCATGTCCCCTTCCTCGAAGCGGGCGTGGCCTCCAGCCTCATCATCTGGGTAGATGAGGACGTAGACATTCCCTCCTACCATCGCCCCATAGACCTGCCCAACGTCATCGAACCAGCCAAACTCACCGCCGCCGCCCAAGTCGCCAACGCCACCCTTCTAGCCCTCGCCGACAGCGAACCAGCCATCCGCGATATGCTCGCCAGCCGCACCGCCGCCATCAACAACGGCGACCTCACCGCCTTCCTCGCCACCACACACCCCGATGGACAAACGGCTGCAGACACCCACTGGCTCACCGACTTGCAGCAACTCAACCCCCAAGAAGTCAGCCTCACCCCCACCGCCATCCAGGTGCAGGGCGACACAGCCATCGTCAGCCTCAGCCTGGGGCTGAACATCACCGACACCCAAGAAAGCATCCCCCTCACCGTGCGCCTCAGCCGCACCGACAGCGGCTGGCAGTGGCACGGCCCCAACCTGCACCCACAGCCCATTGGCCCCATCACCATCGCCCAGCCGCCAGAAGCCACATCTCCCCTCACGCCCACCGCCCAACTCATCCAAAACCAGCTCAACCGCTTTACCAACTTGCTTGATTTACCCGCCGCGCCGCCCACCACCCTGCTCCTCCTGCCCGACAGCAGCACCCTCCGCGCCACCACCAGCCTGGGCCTGCCCGCCGACCAGGCCAGTTGGGTTGAACCCGGCCTCGTCAAACTCGTCTACAGCCCCGCCATCAGCACCAGCCAGCAGCTAACCGACACCCTGGCCCAACTCCTCCTCGCCAACGCTGGCCTCCGCGAAGCCGATGCCCCCTGGCTGTGGCACGGCCTGCCCCTCCTCCTGCAAGAACAGACCGACCTCATCGCTACCCAAAAGCAGCTATTACCCGCTCTGCAAACGGCCGTCATCAACGACAATTTTGCCACACAACCAGCCCTCGATTGGGCGGCCGTTTCCTATTTGCAGCAGCGGCTCGGCTGGCGTGGTCTGGGCGCATTTATCCAGGCTGCCGGGCGTGATGGTGTAGAAGCAGCCTTACAAGAGACCCTGAACACCACCGACTTTGCCGCCCTCTGGCAGCAAGATTGGCGCAGTCGTCTCAGCACCATCCAAACCCAACTGGATGCCCTGCTGGCAGAACGGGCAACGGCCGTTACCACCAACAACCTCCCCGCCTTCCTCAACACCCTCGACCCCACCGTACCCCATCTCGAAGCCAGCCAAACTTACTGGTTCCGCACCGCCCAACAAAACAACATCACCGACTTCAGCCTCACCGCGTCACCCATCGCCCTCCTTGCCAACGGCAACGTCCTCGCCGATGTCACCTGGCACTACACCCTCGGCGACTCCCCCACCCACACCACCACTTTGCCCCGCGTATTTGTCCGCTCGGACAGCGGCTATCGTTGGTTTGGTTCTTTGTTGGTTCCTTTGCAGGGCATCCTATTGACTATGCGATATTCTGACGGACAGACCGAATTGGCCCAAACCATCCAACAAGATGCCGAAATCATCTACACCCAACTGGCCGCCCAACTCCAAATCGCCAACCCCGCGCCGCTGGCTGTCGAGTTGTACACCAACGCCGCCGATATGGGGCAGGCCATCGCCCCCAACTTTGGCACGGCTGGCGGTTGGACGACCCCCAACGCAGGCATCAAACTGCTCGTCAACGACGATTACCAGTCGGCCTTAGCCCTCCAACTAACACGCCAACTGCTGCACCAGATGGGTGTGGGCGAGGAGTGGCTGCTCAAAGGGGTGAGCCTGCTGCTGTCGCGCCAATTTGATAGAGGACAGGCGTTAACGGCCGTCTCCACCAGCCTCCACGACCTGCAAACGGCCGCTCAAAACGACACCTTGCCCGACCTCTTCACCCTGCCCAACGATGACCAACTCTCCGACACACGCCGTCCCCTCGTCCAGGCTGCTGCCTGGGATGCCGTGCGCTATCTCGTAGAAACCTATGGCTGGGACACACTCCTCGCTCTGCTGCAAGACCCCTCCGATGCCACCTCCCACGCCCAAATGGGCCTCACCCTGCCCGCCTTCGCCCTCACCTGGCGCGATTCGTTAGCGCAGGGCCACGTGCAGCCGGAGTGGGTTACAGCGGCGCAAGGGTTTGAGGTAGCAACGGCCATTGCCCACCTCAACGCCCTCACCAATCCAGATTGGAACGGCCGTCTCGCCGGTACAGATGGCGCCGAACAAGCAGCCGACTACATCGCCGCCCAATTCGCCAGCTACGGCTTGCAGCCCGCCGGTGACAGCAGCAGCTACGTCCAGCCCTTCCCCATCACCCACACCGCCCTGCTGTACGCCCCGCGCCTGGCCCTCGTCTTCACCACCACCGCCCAAACCTACACCTATCGTCAGGAGTTCCTGTTGGCTCGTCCCGCCCTCACCAGCACCGTCAGCGCCGATCTCGTCTGGCTCAACAGCCTGGAAGCCGCAGGCAATCTCGACGGCAAAATCGTCCTCATGCCGCCGCCGCCCAGCCTCAACGCCGCCCTGCGCCAACTGGCCGAACGCGGCGCAGTGGGGCTGATCCTGCCTACATTTAAGCGCGAAGAAGCCGATTTATGGGGCAAACGGCCGATTCTCCCCACCGATCTCGCTCCCCTCCCCGTCTACGAACTCACCGCCGCCGGTTACACGCGCTTCCTCGAAACCCTCGACCTGAACCGCGCCGATATGGAAAAACTGCCGCCCTATCACCCCCTCAACATCACCGCCCATCTCGACGCGCCCCTCAGCCCGCCCACGCCCACCACCAGCGCCAACATCCTGGCCCTCCTGCCCGGCAGCGATCCCTTCCTCAGCCAGGAAATCATCATCATCGGCGCTCATTACGACCACGTGGGCAACGATCCCCCCACCTTACTCTGTCCCGCCACCGCCACCGGCTTCCCCGCCGCCCACACCTGCGCCACCGAACCCGGCCTCACCTACACGGGTGCAAACGATAATGCCAGCGGCATTGCCACCTTGCTGGCGCTGGCTCAAACCTGGCAAGAAATCGGCTACCAGCCTAAACATACAGTTCTCTTTGCCGCCTGGGGCGCACAAGAAATGGGTCAACTTGGCTCCACCTACTACACCCTCACCCCCACCCAACCCCTCAGCCACACCATCGCCATGCTCCAGCTAGATGGCGTGGGCGGCGGTGATGGTTTTAGCCTAGGCGCACAGGGGGATGAGACTCGTGACGGCCGTTTGCTCCACACCCTCAATACCGCCGCCACCGCACTCGATGAACAGTTGGTACTAGCAGCACAAACCACCAACAGCGACCAAATCCCTTTCCGCGAAGCCGGTCTGCCCACCCTCGTCATCGCCTGGCGGCTGGCCGACGAAAACAACCTGCCCGACACAGCCGCCTTCGCCGTCCATGAAGAACGGCTGGCGGCGGCAGGCAGGCTGCTAACGTTGGCTCTGATGACTTTGGCACGATGAGTAAAACATAAAACGTAATACATAAATTCCCTTTGCGCCTTTGCGCCTTTGCGTGGATATTTTTTACGCTTTACGTTTCACGTTTTACATTCACAATTACCGATGGCTCTGCTCGTGAGCCAGCAATGCTTTTTTGATGGGTAGTCCCCCACCATAACCAGTAAGGCTACCGTTACTACCAATCACCCGATGACAAGGCACAACCAACGGAATAGGGTTGGCCCCATTGGCCGCCCCCACCGCCCGCACCGCCTTCGGCCGGCCAATGCGCCGCGCCAATTCCCCATAAGAAGTCGTTTCACCGTAGGGAATATTCTGTAATTCCTGCCAAACTGCATTCTGGAATTCTGTGCCGTTAAAAGCCAAAGGCAGCTCAAAATCGTGTCGTTCTCCAGCAAAATAAGCGAGCAATTGGGCAATCACCTCCGCAAAAGGTGCATCGTCTTCTTGCCAATCTGGTTGAATTTGAATCGGCCGTTTCTCCGTCTGAAAATTCAACCCCGTCAAATTCGTACCATCGCTCACTAATAAAATCGGCCCCATCGGGCTGTCTACATGCGTATAAAATGTCTGTTTATTCACTTATAAATCTCCTCAAATTACATAATTACCCAATTACTGAATTACCTCAAGACTCCCCGCCCACAACTGCATCGCTGCATAAGCCCGCCAGGGCCGCCAGGCTTCGGCCATTTGTTGAAGCTGTTTAGCGGTAACGGCCGTTCCATCCCCCACCGCCTTCCTTAACACCAAATCACCCGCCGGGAACGCATCCGGCTCGCCAAAAACACGCATCGCCATATAATGCGCCGTCCAATCGCCAATACCCGGCAGTGGCACCAGTTGGGCAATGAGATCGTCGAGGGAAACGGCCGTTCCCAGCACCAACTCCCCCTCATGCACCGCCCGCGCCAACGCCTGAATCGCCACGATCCGCTGCCCCGTCAGACCCAGGCCACTTAAATCCGCCTCACTCAGCCGCTCTGGGGTGGGAAAGAGGTGGGTCAGATGGGGATCACTGCCTTCAAGCAGCGTGCCACAAGCAGCCACCAATCGCCCCGACAGCGTCGTCGCCCCCTTCACACTCACCTGCTGCCCCAAAATAGCCCTAACCGCCACCTCAAACCCATCCCACGCCCCCGGCACGCGCAGCCCAGGCCGCCGCGCCACAAGGGGAGCCAGCCGCGCATCCTGCGCCAGATGCTCCCCAATCACCATCGGGTCGGCGCGTAAGTCAAACAGATGCCGCACCCGATCCACAATGTGAATGAGGCTGCGCGAGAGGTTGGGCGAGATGGTGAGCAGCAAATTGTGTTTGGCCGCTTCGTGTGCCACCAAAATCGTGCCCACCGCCTCGCCCATTTTCACCGTGCGCCGGTATTGGTCGCCATCTACCCACTCCACGCCGGGAATAGCCCGTGCGCCCAAAAATTGCAGGATGGCCTGCCAGTCGTAGGGTGGCCGATAAGCCAGTTTGAGCTGTAGCTCGGCTTGCGGGCGGGGTCGGGTTCCTTCTTTGCGCAGGGTGGTGGGCGAACGGCCGTATACCTTCTGCATCACATCATTAAAGCGGCGAATACTGGAGAAACCCGCGCTAAAAGCAATCTCCGTCATCGGCAGCGTTGTTTCCGTAATGAGCTTTTTAGCAAACAGCACCCGCCGATTTTGGGCAACGGTGACGGGCGAAGCGCCCACATGCTGCACAAAAAGGCGGTGCAGTTGGCGCGTACCCACGTGCAAACGACTGGCTAACTCCGGCAAATCGTGCTCGTCCATCACCCCCTCGCCAATCAGGCGCAGGGCGCGGTTAACAGTGGCCGAAGTGCCAACCCAATCGGGTGTGCCTGGTGAGGATTCGGGGCGACAGCGCAAACAGGGGCGCAGCCCCGCCTCTTCCGCCGCCGCTGCCGACACAAAAAAGCGCACGTTTTCCGCTTTGGGTCGCGGCGCGGGGCAGATGGGCCGGCAGTAGATGCCTGTGGTCAGAACGCCAGTGAAGAAACGGCCGTCGTACCGTTCATCTCTACTTTTTACAATCGCGTAACAATGTTCATGATTCAGTTCCATGCCAGAATCATAACCGATTCCACACGAGAAAGCTGGCTATTTTCGGACATCACTCTACGGCCACCAAACAGCACCAAATTCATCTTGCTGATTGTGCGTAATTTGGATCACTTCGCCCGTTTCCACTATTAAAACATAGAGTTCGATGTCCCAGTCACCGTACTCTCGTGCAGAGAAAAGAACAAACTTCCCATCGGAACTCCAATCAAATGAACGAAAATAATCTACAGGCATGATGGCTTCTTGCAAAATATTTCTGTTGACATCCATAATTTGAATCGCAAAGTGTGTGTCATCAACTTTGTGGTCTCGAACAAAACGTGAGTTATCCGGAGACCAGGCTCGCAAACTCCCACTGGTGGAAGGAAGGATAGTGTCGGTAGCACTTATACTCTCCAAAGTATTAACATCTAGCCAATAAGGGTACAAAGTCCCTCCAGTCTCCTGCCTATACAGAATGTGCAGGCCATCTTGTGTCCATTCAGGATTGCTATTACCTTTATTATCATTCGTTAAACGACGTAACTGAGAACCATCACTACGCATGATGTAAATTTCAGATTTTTCCCAGTCCCCATCAGGACCAGAGACAAAAGCAATTTGCATTCCATCAGGCGAAACGGCTGGAGTGTAGTCACCCACATCATTGTTCGTAAGTTGCACAATATCTGTTCCATCAACTGCCATCACATATATTTCGCTGTCCCCATCACGATCAGAAGCAAAAACGATGTGCTGTCCGTCTGGAAATGAACTTGGGGAGAAATCATCAGCCAGGTTGTTTGTCAAACGTAGGCGATTTGTGCCATCAGCTTCCATGACAAAAATCTCATCATCGCCATCAGTATCAGTAACAAATAGGATTCGGCCTTGTCCACTAAGTTGAGCGAGATCGGCCGTTAAGGTTGGTGTTACTGTAGGAATTGCCGACGAAATAAACGATGGTTCATTTTCACAATTTAAGACAGGCACATAATCTTTAGGTGCTTGTGGGAAGGGGTAATCAAGGAGCTTTTGCACAGTCTCGTGCGGCAAAACAGGACGAATAAGCATCCTGTATACTATTTCATTCTCTTGAAAAAAGCGTACTGAAATTTGGTGTGAAAATAGGTCGAAAATTGATGTTAGAAGATCGTTCTCAATAACAAACAGTTCTTGCTCAGGATCAGACCGCAAATCAGCTAAAACTGGCAAATCTTCAGGCCAAACGATTGGCTCGGTTTGCGTTTCGTAAGGCCATTCTTCCAACGAAACAAGAAATTGTTCCGGCATGTATAAGGTAAGGGGCTGTGTTGGTTGAAAATTCTTTATGATCTCATAGCCGTTAGCCAAATCAGCTACCAAATAATCCACATCACGACTATAAAATGAATAGAAAACATCTTCCACCTGAATATCTGTATATGGTGCGCCAGCACTCCCTTCCTGCTGCGTAAAGTATTCAAATGGATCATGAGGCTCCATAAACCCAGTAGCGGCAATTTGCTCTCGTAGATCACACATCTCATTTGGCGAAAGATTGGACTCCATGATTGTTCTTGTCTGCCAGTCGCCAACTTCCATGAGCAATTGCCCATCCCCATAAATCACCAAAGAAGGGAGTGAACTACCAAGAGGACTAGCCCCGTCTCCGCCTACATCACCGTAAAACAAGAAAACTTGTTTTGTTTCACGGAAAGGATAATCTGGCGTGACAGTTGGGAAAGGTTGCATCTGTGGGAGTGGCAAGGGGATAGGTGTGGCTGTAGGCTGGGCAGTGGGTGTAGCGGTAGGAAGTGGTGTGGCAGAAATGGTAGAGGTGGGAGTTGGGGTGGTTTGGCGAGTGGTGTTGATGGGGACGGCGGCGATGGGGGTAGACACGGCCGTTTCCCCACCCACCACCTCCGTAACGGCCGTTGCCGTCGCCACCTCCTCCATCGGCACACAACCAACCATAAAAATCACAATTAGGCAGAAACATCCGCTGAAAATAAGGCAAACTGGCTTTCTAAACATCTTGCTCTCCTCACTTTTTTACACAAGTATAACCGCCACTACAGCAAGCCCGTTACACGATCAATCACTGATTGCTGAACGATTTCTCGTCATTCATTTGTAGTCGCAATAATGAGCCTGGATTATAATCGCTTCATGCCTGAGAAGTTAATCCCCATCTACACCATTGGTTATGGCAGTCGGTCGTTAGAGGCGTTTACGGCCGTTCTCCACCAACACCACATCGCCTACCTCATAGACATCCGCTCCGCCCCCTACTCGCGGCACAAACCCGATTTCAGCAAAGAAGCCTTGCAAAATGCCCTGCAAAACGCAGGCATCCGCTACCTCTTCATGGGGCAGACCCTCGGTGGCCGCCCCGGCCATCCCGACTGCTACACCGATGGCCAAGTGGATTACGCCAGGGTCAAAACGATGGACTTCTATCAGGAAGGCATCGGCCGCATCCAAAACGCCTTCCAACAGCAGCAGCGCGTGGCCCTCATGTGCAGCGAAGAAAAACCCGAACAGTGCCACCGCACCCTCCTCGTCGGTGCAACCCTGACCGAATTGGACATCCCCCTGGCCCATATTGATGAAAATGGGGAGGTTTTGGCGCAAACGGCCGTCCTCGCCCGCCTCCACCAAAATGGCAATGGAACTCCTCTGCCACCACCACCGCCGCCGCCCCTCCCCTTCGACGACTTCTGGCTGCCCGACGAAAACTACATCCCCTACGACTCCGACTACGACGACACCCTACCTGATCCAACTTACTTCAATCTCCCAACCTCTCAATCTCCAGTCTCCAGTCTCCAGTCTCCTCAAGAAGCCCTGCAAACCATCTTCGGTTATGAGGATTTTCGGCCGTTACAGGCCGAAATCATCAACAACATCCTGGCCCAACGCGACACCCTCGTCGTCATGCCCACCGGCGGCGGCAAATCACTCTGCTATCAAATTCCAGCCTTATTAATGGATGGCCTCACCGTCGTTGTCTCACCGCTCATCTCCCTCATGCAGGATCAGGTATCGCAGTTACAGGCAGTGGGCGTAGCGGCCGTTTTCCTCAACAGCAGCCTCACCTACAGTGCCCAAGCCGTCATCATCCAGCAGGTGCGGCAGGGACTCATCAAACTCCTCTACGTTGCCCCCGAAACCCTGCTCAAACCCGACACCATCGCCTTGTTAGAACAAAGCAACCTGGCCCTCCTCGCCATAGACGAAGCCCACTGCATCTCCCAATGGGGCC
>JACKBT010000001.1 GCA_020634415.1 Ardenticatenaceae bacterium | reverse complement strand
ATTACGGTGACGGATGAGCGGCAGTCGCTGCGGGGCTGGACGTGGTGGATGGGGTTGCTGTTGGCGGCGGGTTTGGCCCTGACGAGTTCGCTCATCAGCCACAGTGCGGCGTTGGCGCAGGATTCGTTGCTGGCAACGGCCGTTGACTTTGCCCACACCTTTGCCGCCTCCATTTGGGCCGGGGGTCTGCTCTACTTGTTCATGGGCCTGCGCCAGTCGCGCCAACTTGGCGCAGATTCACGCACCTGGCTCAATTTGAGCTTGAATTTGAATTTTTCGGCCGTTGCCGCCATTGCGGTGGGGCTGCTGTTGGTGAGCGGCGGCTATTTAGGCGGTCAGCATGTGGGCAGTTGGACGGCGTTGGTAGGCACGGCCTATGGCCTGATGCTGTTGGCGAAGATTGCCCTGGTTTTGCCCTTGCTGCTCATTGCGGCCATCAATTTGATGGTCATCAAACCCCGCCTCAATGCGGCCTATGAGCAGCCAGAGGGGGCGGAAACGGGCCCAACACTGCGGCGATTCGGCCGTTTGGTGCTGGCCGAAGTGGTGGTGGCCTTCATCATTTTGGCGGCGGCGGGCGTGCTGACCGATTTGCAGCGCGGGGCCGATGCGCCGCTGCTGGCTGATGCCCCAGGACAGATGACGACGATGCAAACGGCCGATGATGTGAACGTAACATTAACCATCGAGCCAGCCCTGGTGGGCCAGAACAGCTTTGATATTTATCTGGAAGACGAGGTGGGCAATCCCATCCCCAATGCGACGGAGGTGTCGGTGCGGTATACCTTTTTGGGGCAGTCTATTGGCGCGGCGGAGGCAACGGCCGTTTCCCAAAACGATGGTCATTATCTACTCGATGGCAGCTACATCAGCCTGATTGGCTCGTGGCAGGTGGAGGTTTCTGTGCGGCGGCCCAATGCTTTTGACACCTTTGCCCCGTACCGTTTGGAGGCGGGGTTGGGGGGTGAGATACGGCCGTTAGCGAGTGGTGCTAATCCACTAGAACGCTTCGCCCAATTCATGACCATCGCCGACAAAGGCGCGACGGGCCTCTTCATGATTCTTTTCGCCATTATGTGGGGCTATTTAGCCACCCGTGCGGCCCGCAGCGAGTGGCAGTTGGCCCCACTGCTGCTCATCAGCCTGGTTGTGTTGTGGCTGGGGGCAACCAATCTGCTTGACTTCTTTGGCCCGGAATTCACGCCCGCCAAATTCCTCAACAATCCCGTCTTGCCCGATGCCGAATCCATCGCCATTGGTGAATCGCTGTATGCTGTAGATTGTGTGCCTTGCCATGGGGAAGAGGGGCGTGGCGATGGTCCCCAAGCAGCCACATTTAACCCACCGCCAGCCGATTTTGCCAGTGGGCACACCGGCACACACCCCGATGGTGATCTGTTTTATTGGATTCAGAATGGCATTGAGGACACGCCGATGCCTGCCTTTGGCGAACAATTTAGCCGCGAGGAGATGTGGCATTTGGTCAACTATGTGCGCCGCTTGAGCAATCGTCCCCTGGATACGGCGGCTTCGCCTTGAGCTAAACCAATTCTCAGAACAAACTTACACAGAGATTACAGCTTGTCCAAAGAGTTGTGAGCCAGGCCGCCTGCCTTTACAATGCTAAAATCACTTTGGGTTCGGTCGAAAATAAGCTTGGTCTTTTGGGGACTGGAGATTGGGGGCTAGATGACTACCCAATCTCCAATCTCTAGTCTCCAGTCTCCACTAAACTGAGAAGTTGTTTTTCGGCGAACCCTTTGTAAAGGAGCAGATTATGTCCCTCTTTGTTGGTTCTCAAACGGAAATTCCTCTTATTGATACCCAAGTGCCGGCACAGGTAGAAACTGCCACCTTTGCTCTGGGCTGATTTTGGGGGCCAGACTCCCAGTTTGGGAGTATACCTGGAGTGGTGCGGACGCGGGTGGGGTACACAGGTGGCCGTAAACCGAACCCAACTTACCGCAGTATGGGCGATCATACGGAGTCGTTTCAGGTGGATTTTGATCCGGCGCGGATTTCGTATCAGGATTTACTGAATATTTTCTGGCGCGGCGGACGGCATTCGCATCAGTCGTGGGGGCGGCAGTATATGACGGCCGTTTTCACGCATACCCCCGCCCAAAAGCAAATGGCCCAAATTACCAAAGCCCAGCAAGAACGGGCACGCGGCCAAATTCACACCCAAATTTTGCCGCTGGAGACCTTTTATCTGGCGGAAGATTATCACCAGAAATATTCGCTGCGCGGCACGCCAGCTTTAGAAGCCGAGTTCCGTGCGTTTTATCCCCAGTTGAGCGACTTTGTGAACTCAACGGCCGTTGCCCGTGTCAATGGCTTCTTGGGCGGCTATGGTGAGTGGGATGTGCTGCAAGCGGAGATTGACAGTTATGGCCTGTCGCCACAGGCTCGTCTACAATTGCGGAATTTAGCCAACCGATATCGGTAAACGGTAGTCCGTGATCCGATTACGGGTCACGGATTACCATGAATGTAACTTTAACCAAACGGCTGCCAACGGCCGTTCTCCTCATCGCCTTCACCCACTTTGCCCTCGAACTGCATCACAACTTTCTACCCGTTGTCTACCCCCTGCTCATTGAAAAGATGGGGCTGACCTACAGCCAGATTGGCACGCTGGCTCTCGTCGTCAGTATTTCCGGGGCGTTGACACAGCCGCTTTTTGGTTACGTCAGCGACCGTTGGGATCCGCGCCTGATGGTGGCGGGCAGCATCGGTTGGATTGGGTTGTGGATGGGGCTGTTTGGGGTGGTGGCCTTTTACGGTCAGCAGTATTGGCTGTTGATCCCCATCATTGTTTTAGGCTCATTTGCCTCCGCCGCCTATCATCCGGCGGGCGCGGCTCTGATTCCGGCCAACACAACGACACGGCGCGGCATGGCGATGTCGCTTTTTTCGGTGGGCGGCAATCTGGGGTCGGCACTGAGTCCGCTGATTGTGAGTGCGGGGCTGCTTTGGTTTGGGCTGCGGGGAACGGCCGTTCTCGTTCCCCTGGGTTTAGTGATTAGTCTTTTTTTGTTTAGCCAGTCGCGCCAATTGGCTCTGCCCAAGCATACGGCCGTTAAAGGCAGCGAAAGCCAAACTGGTTCCTGGCTGGCACTGGGGCTGATTGTGCTGGTGGTGGCGGCGCGTTCCTGGTTCCAGGGCAGTTTGGCGACTTATTTGCCGGAATGGTTGTTGAGCGAGGGACGGCCGTTAGAGACCGCTAGTTCCATCTTTTCCGTGCTGCTCGTCTCCCTCAGCGTGGGCAGCATCAGCGGCGGCACCCTCTCCGACAAAGTGGGGCGTGTGCCTATTATTGTGGGCAGTATGCTGCTGATGGGGCCATTGCACTGGCTGATGCTGCACAGCAGCGGCCTCAGCCAAATCGCCCTCATTGCCCTCACCGGTGTCACCATCGGCGCATCTTTCCCCGTCACCATTTTGATGGCGCAGGAAATCTGGCCGCAAGCCACAGGGCTGGCTGGTTCGTTGGTGATGGGTTTGGGCTGGCTGCCCGCGGGCATCGGTTCGTGGGTGGTGGGCTTGATTGCGGATAATTCGTCGCTGACGGCCGGTTTGCAAACGTTGATTTTTGTGCCGTTGGTGGGGGTAACGGCCGTTCTCCTCTTCAAATGGCGGTTCGATAAAACATCATGAAGCAGGCCGCGATGAAAATTTTGGTCTGCCAGGTTGTAGTAGCTTAAAGGAAAAAAACCATGACAAAAGACCATCTGCTGTCAGAGTTCGAGACTTTTCAAGGGGAGTTGAAATCATTTATCTTGCGCATGACGGCCAGTGTGCAGGATACAGAGGATATTGTTCAAGAGGCGTACTTGAAGGCGCATACAAAAATTGACACCTATCGGGGCGACGCTTCCTTAAAGACCTGGGTTTTTGCGATTGCTTCTAATCTTGTTAAGGATTTGCTCAAAGCTAAACAAAGATGGCCGGAGAATGTAACGGATATTTGTAAAGATGCTGCTCTGAGCAACCCGCAGTTCTTTCAGGAGGCGATGCACATTCGGGAAATGTCTCCACAGGGCAAGTTTGAAATTAAGGAGCACATCGCCTTTTGTTTTACGTGTGTATCTAAAACCCTGCCGCTGGAACAACATCTCGCCTTGCTGCTAAAGGAAGTGCATGGGTTCAAGGTCAAAGAAATCAGCCAAATTCTTGAGCAAACAGAGGCGATGGTTAAATATTATTTGCATGTTGGTCGACATAAGATGATGGATATTTTTGAGCATCGCTGCTCGTTGATTAATAAGCAAGGGATATGCTATCAATGCACAGAGCTGAATGGCATTTTTAACCCTAAGCAAAAAGCGCAAGAAGAGCTGGTGAAGATTTCAATGGTGCAGGCGGCAGGCAGCAAAAATCGTGAGGAGCTGTTTGGGCTGCGGATGAAAATCTTGCAAGAGCTTGATCCGTTTGAGTCAGATGCGGCCGAGTTGCAGCTTCATCATTTGGAACACAACAGAAAGGTGATGGAGGCATATTTGGCCGATTCTGAGACGTGACTATCATTTTTTGGCTCCCAATCGTCTAAATAATGAGGTGCTTTAATTTGAGACCTTAAATTACAATGAAAAGGAGTCTTGGTATGAGTGATGTACAGGCAAAGAGGCGTGATGGTACGGCCGTTACTACGAAAAGGATGTTTAGCCGGGAAACGGCCGTTTCCATCCAAATTCAAGCTGACCCGGTAATCGTATGGGCTTTACTGGTCAACAGTTCCGACTATCCTCGGTGGAACACCACCATTTTGTCTCTGGACGGAGATATAAAAGCGGGAAACCGGATCAAACTTAAATCCACGCTTGATGAAAACAGAACCTTCAACTTGAAAGTGAAAGAATTCGAGCCAGAAAAACGGCTAGTCTGGGGCGATGCCATGGGAAATCGTGTTTACACCCTACAGCACAGTGGTGCCAACAGCACAAAATTCACAATGGTCGAAAAGATTGGTGGCCCATTTTTCCCCCTGTTCGCCCGGTTTATCCCTTCTTTTGATGCATCATTTGAACAATTCGTGGCAGACCTGAAACAAGAAGCAGAGGCCATTCACCTGGCGAACAACTAACACAAAGGGGTCTTTAGGATGATCGGTACCTGTGATAGGGTCGAGGCGCGCCTCGACCCTACATTTGGTGTCAACCCCATGAATTCCCAAAGATCACACAAAGGAATAGAACAATGGAAAAGAGAACCAAAGACAATCCCTGGCAGCTAAAAACACCACCCCAAACCTCAGAGTATGAAATGTATGTGGATGAAAAAGATGGCAAAGAGATCATCGTCTGCACAGTAGGCAAAACGGTGCTGCACTATGATTATCGCTGCCTGAATGATCTCCATGCCATGCTGAAGGCACATGGTGATTGGATGCTGCTAGGGAGCAAAGACGAAAAGCAGGAACCAGAAACGGGCACTGTTGAGCATTGGGCACGTTCCCCAGAAAATCCAATTGGTGGTTGGTATGGACTAAAGAAAGGGTTTCGAGGCCGCTTTGCTATGTACATTCCGCCGCTGATGGAGGCACTGGGTCTGGCTGAGGTGGAACATAACCCTCGCAACAATCGAATGAGAGCCATCTAGCAGCCGCCCAAAGTTAGGACAGTAAAACAGCCAGCCACTGATCGTGGTCGTGTTATCCTTACCACGTCCCCGGAGGCGCGAAAGGGATTTCGCGGCTACTAGACCTGGCTGTTTTACTGTCTTCCAGAAATATCTCAACTCATGTCCCTATCGGTATAAAAACGATTATCCGAAGGGACTACCAGGCATACGCCTCTGGCGCGGGGCCGCCGGGGCCGGGCCAAATCTCATCCAGCCGCTGCAACTGCTCATCACTTAGATGAATTTCCAGCGCCCGCAGACTACCCGTTAGCTGCTCCACATTGCTGGGGCCAATGATGGGCGCGGTGACAACGGGGTTGTGCAGCAGCCAGGCCAGGGCTACATCGGCCGGCTGCTCACCCATCTCGGCACAGAAGTTCTCATAGCTCTCAACCTGCGGCCGAATGGCCTCGACACGCATTTGCATACTGTCACTGGCTCGCCGTCCGCTTTCGATTTTAGCCAGCACACCACCCAGCAAACCGCCATCCAGCGGACTCCAGGGGATGATGCCCACGCCATAATCTTCGCAGGCAGGCACAACTTCCAATTCAATCGTCCGCTCGGCCAGGCTGTACTTGCTCTGTTCGCTGACCAACCCCATAAAGCTGCGCCGTTTGGCGGCTTCGTTGGCTTTGGCGATGTGCCAGCCAGCGAAATTGCTGCTGCCCACATACAGAATCTTGCCCTCGCGCACCAATTGCTCCATGCCCTGCCAGATTTCTTCCCAGGGCGTGTCGCGGTCAATGTGGTGCATCTGGTAGAGGTCTATGTAGTCGGTTTGCAAGCGTTTGAGGCTGGCTTCACAAGCCCGCTTGATGTTCAGCGCCGAGAGCTTGCCTTCGTTGGGCCAATCGCCCATGGCCCCATAGAGCTTGGTAGCCAGCACAATTTTGTCGCGCCGCCCGCCGCCCTGCTGGAACCAATTGCCAATAATCTCCTCTGTATGCCCGTGATGGCTGCCGGTGCCAGCCCAGATGCCGTAACGGTTGGCGGTGTCGAAGAAGTTGATACCTGCCTCCAGAGCCGCGTCCATCATTGTGTGGCTGTCGGCTTCGTTCGTCCAGGGGCCGAAGTTCATCGTGCCCAGGCACAGCTTGCTCACTTGCAAGCCAGTACGTCCAAGATGTGTATAGTCCATGTGGTTTTCTCCTGTATGAACAACCTCCTGGAGGCTCCATCTACGGCCCAGTTCAAGGGCTGAGCCTCCGGGAGGTTAGGTTCTCGCTAATGGCAATTGCCTTTGTCGTTTGTGAATGGTTTTCTCCAAAGGTAACTCATCCAACTAGCCCTCAACCAGCGTACAGTGCAAGTTATTGTAACAATAATGGAGAGAAATGGGTAAGTGGTGGTGATGGATATGATGGGGTGTCTGCTTGGGGAAATTGCATCAAGCCAGTAAAATTCTCCCATGACAAAAACCACCTCCCTCGATTTTAGTGACCCGCTTATTCAAGCTGACCCGTACCCCCATTATGCCGCTTTGCGCGAAGAGATGCCGGTCTGTTGGAACGGCCGTACCTGGCTCATCAGCCGCTACGACGATATTGTGACCCTGCTCAACGACCCGCGCATGTCTTCCGCCCGTACCGAACAGACCTTTGCCGTGCTGCCCCCCGACGTGCAGCAGGAGTTGCTCCCCCTGCGCACTATCTTGGGCAGCCGGATGCTGCTCAGCGATCCGCCGCAGCATACGCGCCTCAAAGCCATCGTTGCCAAAGCCTTTACGCCACGTATGATAAACGGCCGTCGCGCCCGCATTGAGCAGATTTGCCAGGGCTTCATAGATGAGGTGAGGGACAAGGGCACGATGGATGTGATGGCCGATGTGGCGACCAAACTGCCGGGTTGGGCCATCACCGATATTTTGGGTGTGCCTTATGAGGACCAGCCCCGTTTTACGCGCTGGGCGCGGGACCAGGTGCTGATTTATGACCGGGCGGGCACGACCAAAGACCGGGTGGGTGTGATGCGCCAGGGGCAAAAGAGCATGTTGGAGATGAAGGAGTATTTGGAGGTCATCATTGAGCAGCGTCGGCGTGAGCCGCAGGATGATTTGATTACTGAGTTGGTGCAGGCGGAGGCGCAGGGCGACCGTTTATCGCAGGATGAGCTGTTTGGTATGTGTGTGGCTTTGCTGGTGGGTGGCAACAATTCCACCGCGCACCTGATTGGCAATGCCATCCTTACTTTTGTGCGTCACCCTGAAGCGTTAGAGCAGTTGTTGGTACAGCCCGATCTGATTGCCCCCGCCACCGAGGAGGTGATGCGTTATGACAGCCCGGTGCAGGCTACAAGCCGCGTGGTGAAGGAGACGATGGCATTTGGGGGTGAGACGTTTGAGGCGGGGCAAGGGATTGTGGTGCTGTTTGGTTCGGGCAACCGCGATGAGGCGCAGTTTGCGAATCCGACTGTGTTTGAGATGACACGCCAGCCTAATCGCCATCTGACTTTTGCGCATGGGCCGCATTATTGTTTGGGGGTGTCTATTGCCCGCACGGTGGCGCAGGTGGGTATTTTGACGTTGCTGCAACGCTGCCGCAATTTGCGGTTGGTGAAGGAGCAGATTGAGTGGCTGCCGGGTTTCGCTTTTCGTGGCCCGCATGTATTGCCGGTTACTTTTACAGCATAGTAACCTGGTTGCCGAGATGGAGTGATTTTATGTGTCGTAATATTAAACAACTACGTTATGCGGAACGGCCGCCTACGGATGAGGAGCTGCATGATGCGGCGTTGCAGTTTGTGCGTAAGATTAGTGGTTATCGTAAACCGTCGAAGGCGAATGAGGTGGCTTTTGCAACGGCCGTTACCGAAATCGCCACCATCAGCCGCCAACTGTTTGAGGCGTTAAATACTCGCTAACAGGGCGGCAATGCTTTCTGGTGTGGCTGTGATGAGTGCGCCGCCTGTGTAGCGGGGATCGTCGGTTACTTCTTGGAGGGCAAAAGTGGGCGTGGGGATTTGGGCCAGAGCCGCGGCGGATTGGGCTTCGATGTCGCACAGGATGAGGCCGTGTAGCTGTTTTTGGAAGATGTCTATGCTCCAGCGGTAGCCAGCGTGGTGGTAGGTGTGGCGGTGTTTGGTGAGGGAACGGCCGTTTATCTGGCTTAACTTTTCATACTCTACATCATTCAAATAAAAGTTGGTGATGATCGTTTGCGTGGCCGGTAAATCGGGTGTGCTAAACTTTTGTGTCAACTTTAAATCCAGCACCTGGCCGTCTGGCGCGGACATGCGGCGCAGGCGTAAGCGTGTGTCGGGAATGTAGATATCTTCGATGATGGTGAATGATTGGGGTGGGAGGTCAGACGGCCGTTGAGCCAAAAGAAAGCGGCGCTCATATTCGATTTGGGCGTATTTGAAGGAAGGCATAGTGGGAAAGTGCACCTCTGATGATACTTCTACAGATGCCACGAAGGTTTCCTTACTCCTGGGGAAAGGATTCGGCCATTTGAATCAATTCTGCTTCGGAAAGGCCGCCCCATTCGGGCATGGTTGTTGATAGCATGTATTCTAGGCCATCCATTTGCCAGCGCAAAGAGCGGATGCCATCTTCTTCCCAGCGTTGGGTGTTTTCAAACCAGGCCCCGCGAATGAGGGTGGCGGGTATGTCGTGGATCATGACTTCGGTGACGCTGTTGGGGCCAACGATGTAGTTGACATCGGGCAAAGCTTTAGAGATGTGCAGTGAGACGGCGCGGCCGCGGCTGTTTTCGTCGCTCCAGTGCAGGGTGAGGCTGGTGCGGATGTTGCTGGCTCTTATCTCGTCTTCATGCAGGGTGAGGCCATCGGGCAGCCAAGTGGGTAGGAGAAAGTCGTAACCGACGCGGGCGCGGGCTTCGTCTAGGGTGATGATGTCGTCGGCGACGATGGTGGCATCGTCGTGGTTGGGGTATTCGTCGGTCATGAGGATGGAGAGGCCGCCGATTTTTTGCACGATGGCCTCGAAGCGGGCGCGGATGCTGGGGACCATGGCGGTGAGGCCCAACATGAGGAGGAGGGTGAGGAGAATCCAGGCAGGGCGGAGGGGGCGAGGGGGGAGAGGCGAGGGGGGAGGGGGGAGGGGGGAGGGGCGAGCGGTTAGCTGTTGGTAGAGTTGGTGGGTGAATTGGGGGGTGGGTGGGCGGCGGAAGGTGTGTAGGTGTTTGTCTTTCATGGTTATTTCTCCTGTAGGAGGGGGCGTAGTTTGCGGAGGGTGCGGTAGAGGATGATGCCGACGTTGACGGCCGTTAAGCCCATTTGCCGCGCTATGTCTCGATGGGACAGTTCGGCTCCATATTTAAGGGCCAAAATTTCTTGTTCTCGGTCTGGCAGATCGGCCAGGAGTTGGTGTAAAAAGGCCAGGCTTTGTTGGTGGCTGATGGTTTCTTCGGGGGTGGGGGTGGGGGAAACGGCCGTTTCGGGCAAAGGATCATGTTCTTGCTGCCGCCGCAGGTAATCGGTGGCGGCGTTGCGGGCGATGGTGAAGAGCCAGGTGGTGAAGGCGGCCTGGTGGGGTTGGTAGCTGTGGCGGTGCCGCCAGGCTTTCTCGAAGGTAACGGCCGTTAAATCTTCGGCCACCAGTTCATCGTGCAGCCGGTAGCGCAAAAAGTTGTAGATGCGCGGCATTTGGGCCTGGTATACCGTTTCCCAATCCACTGTGGCGGGACGATTGGCTTGGAGGGCGGGCTGGTTGGCCTTGGCCGGTAGGGATTCATTCATAAAATCTACTCTCTCATCATAGTGCCTGTGCTTTACCCTTTTATACGCAGGGGGAGGGGGATTATTACACAAGTGAAGGGATTGGTTAGTATGGGCAGTTGTCGTTTTTGGTTGTAAAGTTCGCCAGGCGTGTGGCGATTTTGTGAATCGGCGCACAGTTTTACAGGAGAAATAAAGTAATGAGTGAACAAGTTAGATTAGGTATTGTGGGGACGGGCAGTATTACGCTGCGTGGTTTGCTGCCTCATTTGACGATGGCTGATGTGCAGGATCGGGTGCGGGTAACGGCCGTTTGTGACCCCATCCTCGAACGTGCCCAGGCTGGAGCTAAAAAGTTTGGTGTGCCGGCTGCTTATGCTACGTTTGAAGAGATGTTGGCGGCGGGGGATGTGGATGCGGTGAGTATTGCTTCGCCCATTGGGGTGCATTATGCGCAGGGCAAACTTGCCATTGAGCATGGGGTGCATGTTCATTTTAACAAGACGATGACGACGACGGTGGCGGAGGCGGATGAGTTGATTGCGGCGGCGGCGGCGAAGGGGGTGAAGCTGGTGTCTTCGCCGGGTGAATTGATTAACCCGCGTTTGCAGGCGATTAAGAAGCTGGTGGCGGAGGGGGCCTTGGGGACGCTGACGTGGGCGGTGACGGGGGCTGCATTTGGTAAGTATCATGAGCAGGAGTCGAGTGTGCGCCATGGTGATGATCCGCTGACGAATATCAATCCGGCCTGGTATTTCCGTAAGCCGGGGGGCGGGCCGCTGTATGATATGACGGTGTATGGGCTTCATGCGTTAACGGCCGTTGTTGGCCCTGCTAAACGTGTGACGGCCTTCTCTGGTATTCGCGTTCATGAACGGGAGTTTCAGGGCCAGATGCTGCCGACGGATATGGATGATCAGACGATGATCGTGCTGGATTTTGGCGATGCTTTTTTTGCCTTTGTGTATGGTATGGCGGCGGGGGGCTTGAATGTGGGACGGCCGTATATCATGGGTACGAAAGGCACGATTAATGGCGGGGACTTAAACGGGCAGCCGATTGATTATGAGGGGCGCGAGATTGCCGAGAAGTATGGTTATACGGCCAATCTGCCCCATGTGGTGGGTGATCACATTGGCATGGAGGAGATGCACGTGTATGAGGATGTGATGCAGCTTGTGGACTGGGTGCGGGATGATAAGCCGACGCTGGCGACGGCTGAACATGCACGGCATGTGATTGAGATTTTTGACGCGGCCTATCGCTCGGCGGCGACGGGGCAGGCGCAGGCTTTGCGGACGACGTTTTAGGTGAGAGGGGTGTAATGGTGTATTGGTATAGTGGTATAAGAAATAAACCAATACGCCATTACACCCAATTTGCGAAATAGTTATGAGTATTGATTTGTTAGGTATGGCGCGGGCTTATGAAGGGGAGATGGTGGCGTTTTTGGGGGATTTGGTGCGGATTCGGTCGGTGAATGGGCGGGAGGGGGAAACGGCCGTTGCCCAGCGCATTGTTGAAGAGGCTGTAAAACTCAACTTACCGGCACAATTGGTGGCGGCCGAGCCGGAACGGGCCAATGTGGTGGTGCAGTGGGGGGAGGGGGCGGCGGGGTTTGCTTTTATTGCTCATATTGATACGGTGGCGGAGGGGGAAGCTGGCCTATGGACGCAGCCGCCTTTTGCGGCGGAGGTTGTGGAGGGCAAGATGGTGGGGCGGGGAACGGCCGATAATAAAGCGGGCATTGCCATTGGTCTGTATACGTTGGCGATGCTGCGAGATCACAAGCTGCTTGATCCGGCGCAGGTGCGGGTTTTGGTGGCGGGGGTGGTGGATGAGGAGTCGGGGGCCAGCAGTAAGCTGGGGGTGCGCTATCTGTTAGATGAGGGTTATTTGCCGGTGCAGGGGGCGATTTATGCTTATGCCAGTGATATTGTGTGTGTGGGGCATCGGGGGCTGCTGCGTTTGCGGCTGCGGGCGCAGGGCCAGTCGGTGCATACGGGCAGTGCGGAGTGGAGCCGGGGTGAGGGTGGGGTGAATGCGGTGTTGGGGCTAACGGCCGTTCTTCTGCAATTGGAAAATCTCCATCTACCCGCGCCCGAACATCCCGCTTTTGCGGAATATGGCTGCACCATTACGCCGGGAACGCTGTTTCAGGGCGGCGAGTTTGAGAGTATTGTGCCCGCTGCGGCGGAGGCGTTGGTGGATGTGCGTTTGATGCCGGGGCAGGCGGTGGCGGGGGTGTTAACGGCCGTGCAGCGGATTATTGACGAGGTGACGAGCCAGCGTCCAGGTCTGAGCATTGCCATGAGCATTAAAAACAGCCTGCCAGCGGCGGCGATGGCGATGGATCATCCTCTGGCGCAAATTGCCCAGCGCCACGCCCAGGCTATTACGGGGGCAGAGTGGCCGATTCGGGGGGCGGGGCCAGCCAATGAGGGCTATATGTTGCTGGGGGCGGGGATTCCCACGCTGCCTGGTTTTGGGCCGAGGGGGGGCAATGCACACGCGCCGGATGAATGGGTGGAGGTTGCCAGTCTGACGGCGACGGTGGCGACGTTTGCGGGGATTGTGCGGGATTATTTGGGGGCTTAATAGGCATGGTATCATGATACAATCTATGAATGAGTGGCAGCAGCGCAACCGCCAAAATATGCTGGAGAATGTTTGTACTACCTGGATTGAGGGGGTTTTGCAGCCTGCTTTGGCGGGGGAAACGGCCGTCTTCGATTTAGCTTATCAACCTTATGTGGCCCAGCAGCAGGTGGAGGCGCAGCCGCCGCTGACGCTGGCAGAATTGGCTGAGCGGGTGGCGGCAGGAGCCGAGCCGCTGCTGATTTTGGGTGAGCCGGGCAGTGGCAAGACGCTGACGCTGCTGCAACTGGCGCAAAGGTTGTGGGCGGCGGCGCAGGCTGAGGCCAGGGTGCCGATTCCTGTTGTGCTGAATTTGGCGGCGTGGGGGCTGGCGCGGGGGGCGTTGGCGGATTGGCTGGTGGAGGAGATGCTGCTGCAATATGGTGCGCCGCGTCAGGTAAGCCGTGAGTGGCTGGCGCGGGGGGAGTTGGTGCTGCTGTTGGATGGTTTGGATGAGGTGGCGGCGGACGGCCGTTTGGCTTGTGTGCGGGCGATTAATGCGTTTCAGGGGCAGTATGGGTTGGGTGTGGTGGTGTGCAGCCGTTTGGCGGAGTATGAGATGTTGGGTGAGGAGGTGGAGGGGAGAACGGCTGTGGTGATACGGCCGTTGACATCGGCCCAAATAATGGCTCACTTAGCCCAGAACGGGCCAGGATTGGCCGGTTTGCAGCGTGTGTTGGCCGCAGATGCCGAGTGGCGCAACCTGGCCGCCTCGCCCTTACTGCTTACTTGGATGATGGCTGTCTATCGTCAGGTGAGTGCTTTGCCTGAAGCTGATGATATGGCAGCCAAACGCGAACAGTTGTTGGCGGCATATGGAGCAGTGTGTGGGGTTGGGCAAGCTTTGGCGTGGCTGCCCAAGTTTGCCCAATCTTTACAAGCACAGGCGCAATCCATTTTTTATATCGAGCGGTTGTGCCCTGATTGGCTGGCCGATAAAGAGGCGTATGACAGGTTGATGCGGGTCAGTAGGGGTTTGTTGGGTGGCCTGGTTTTGGGGGTGATGGGTGGGCTGATGGCGGGGCTGGTTGATGGTCTGTATAACGGATTGAAGGGTGGTTTGCTGGCTGGTCTGTTATTTGGGGTGTTAGGGAGTGTAATTATGGGTTGGCAATGGGGTGGAGATGGGTCGGTGCGTTGGGTGGAGGAGGTGCGCTGGCAACGGCCGTCTTCGGGTAGGCTGGGGGCCAAACTTAAAGAGGGGCTGCCAGTCGGCATTCTCTTTGGTCTGTTAAGTGGGCTTGGTGCTGGTTTGTCTGATACAGTGGCTAGAGGTGTAAGTGCGGGTGTGGGCGTGGGGTTGAGCGGTGGTTTGCTTGTTGGCCTGCAAGCTGTCTTGCGGCCCCGGCGAGAAGCGGAGCAGGCCGTGCAACCCAACCAGCGAGTTTGGACTGCCTGGACAAATATGCGCCACTTGAGTGTGATGTATGGTTTGGTAGGGGTGGTGAGTGTGGGGCTGAGTGTAGGCATGCATATTGGCCTGTACTTTGAATCTTTGGAAGGGATGTTTTGGGCATTGTGGGCCGGGGCGGGCTTGGGGCTGGGGCTTGGTTTGATGGGTGGTCTAATGGGCGGTTTTGTGCAATATGACGGGCATGTGTTGTGGCGGCATTATGGCCTGCGCTGGTTATTGGCGCGGCAGGGGATTTTGCCTGTCGCCTTTCGGGATCGCCAGTTAGTAGCGGCTTTGGATGGGATGGTGCAGCGGCAACTGCTGCGCCGGGTGGGTAATGGCTGGCAGTTTGCGGATCGCAGTTTGCGGGCACATTTAGCGGCGAGGGATGAATTCTAAGAAGGGGACGAGTGTCAGGCAGCGGGGAGGGTGAAGATGAAGGTGGCATCGCGGCCAGGGGTGCTTTCGACCCAGATGCGGCCGCCGTGTGATTCGATGACCATTTTACAGAAGGCGAGGCCGAGGCCGCTGCCGCGTCCCTCTTGGGTGCCGGTGGTAAATTTGTCGAAGAGCCGATCTTGTAAGTCGGGGGGGATGCCTTCACCGGTGTTGTAGACGTAAAAGATGAGCCATTCGCCGTAGGAGTTGGGGTCGGTGTCTATGGTGATGCGGATGAGGCCGCTGCGGGGGGTGAATTTGATGGCGTTGCCTATCAGGTTTTGGAAGACGCGCTCGATTAAGTCTCTATCTATCCAGGTGGTGGTGATGGTGTCGGGTATCTGGCTTTGGAGGGTGATGGCTTTGTCGTCGGCTAGGCCCTGTTGTTGGGCTAAGGCTGTTTCGACTAAATCGGCCAGGGGGACGTAGCTGTAGTTGAGGGGCATTTGGCGGCTTTCCAGGCGGCTGATGTCGAGCAGGTTGTTGACGAGGGTGAGCATTTTTTTGTTGTTGTTTTCCAGGATTTCGAGAAACGGCCGTGTTTCTTCGGATGTATCCATTGCCAACAATTCAAGGGCCATGCTCTGTGATGATAGGGGGTTGCGTAGGTCGTGAACCGTCATGTGGGTCAGGTCTTCCCGCATTCGGGCCAGCAGCCGCTCTTCGGTGACATCGCGGAAAACGAGCAGGCGGCCCAGGGCTTCGCCTTCGGAGAGGAGGGGCAAGCTCAACCACTGAATGGTGTGGGGCGGCAGGTTTAGTTCGCCTTCTGAGGGGGGTTCATCTCCTTTTTGAATGAGGTCAATTTCTGCTTCCAGGGCCAGGATTTCTTTTTCGGGAAAATACTCACTGGTGATGGGCATGGGGGGGATTTGGGCGTGGACGATGGCAAAGATGTGGCTGATGGATTGGTTGAGCCATTGGCTGGGGTCTTGATTGAGGCCCAGTAAGGTGAGGGCCATTTCGTTGATGACGCGCACTTGTTTGTCCAGGCCGATGTAGATGATGCCATCGCGGCTGGAGGCGATGAGGGCGCCGAGGTCGGCGGCGTAGTTGCGGATGTTGGTGTGGAGGCGGGCGTTTTCGATGGCGAGGGCGATGGCTTCGGCGAGGGATTCGCCGAGTTGTACGTCGTTGTCGTTGAAGCCGTCTGGTTTGTTGCTGTACATGCCGAAGATGCCAATGGTTTGGTCGCTTTGGCGCAGGGGGATGGCGACGCCGCTGCGAAAACCGGGCGGCAGGTCGTGGCTGTCTTCTTCGCAGTCGAGTAGTTTTTCGGTTTTGCTGGTGTGGAAGACACGGCCGTTTAAGCCGCCTATGAGGTCTAGTTTTTCACCGTTGAGACGGGCCAGGTGGCCGGTGATGGCGGCGATGGTGAGCTGGTTGTCTTGGGTGAGCAGGATGGCGAGGGCCGGCCAGCCTGTGAAGTGACCGACAGATTCAACGGCCGTTTTCGTAATCCACTGCTCATCCAGCCGCTCGTCCATTGCCCGCATCACTTCATACAAAATATGTTCCCGCTCGGCCAGCCGCTTTTGGGCATCATATAGTTGGGCATTGCGCAGGGCCAGCGCCATCTGGTCGGCTGCGCCTTGCATGAGGGTGGCCTGTTCCTCGTTGAAATGCCCTGGCTCGGAATGGGTGAGTGTCAATACGCCGACCACGCCGCGATGGTCAATGATGGGCACGGCCAGCGCCGAGCGCACTTTTTGCGTTCGTCCCGGCAGATTCAACCAACGAGAATCCTCTTCTGTATCCAAAATAAGGGCCAATTCGCCGCGTGACAAAACCCAGCCAAACAGCCCTTTTTCCATGACTTGCTGGTTGATGGTTTGCTGCTGCCGGATGGGTAACTTTTTGTCTTGGGTCAAAATGCTGTGGGTGATTTCGCCGCGATTGTTGAGGACAAACAGGCTGCCGTATTCGGCCTGGTTGATGGCGACGGCGACATCGAGGATGTTTTGCAGGGTGGCGCTGAGTGTTTGGGTGGTGGTGGTGGCTTTGGCGATGATGACCAGGTTTTGCAGGAGATGTTTTTGGGAAAGTAGTTCGTTTTCTACCTGCTTGCGCTCGGTGATGGGGTGGAAGATGAGGAGATGGCCGGTTCGTTCATCGCCGGTGTGGATGGGGGAAACCTGTAGTTCGTAGGTTTCGGTATTAATTTGAAGCTCTTGTTGGATTGTTTTTTTGTCGGTGTGTTCTTTGATCCAGGTGAGGGCGGGGAAGATGGTGGTGATGGGTTGGCCCAGCATGTCGGTTTGGGAACGGCCGATTATCTTTTCGGTGGAACGATTGGCATCCACAATTTGCTCGTGCCGATCCAGCACAATCACACCATCGCGCATGTAGTCTACAATGACTTGCCGGGCCATGGGGGCCAGATCGAAAAGGTTGAGCCGGAATAAGCCCCAACTGACTAACAGTCCGGTGAGGGTGAAGGCTAGGGGCATCAGGTCAAGGGTGACCAGATGGGTGAGGGAGAGGCCGCTGCCCAGCCAGGGAATGATGGCTGTTAGCAGGATGATGATGGATTTGTTTTGCTGGCTGTTGGCTTGCAGCCAGATTTGGATGAGGAGGAGGGTGCTGATGAGTAGGAGGAGGTGGGAGTAGAGGATGTGTATCCAGTACCAGAGGCCGGGGGTGAAGGTGAGGGTGGGGATTAGGCTGCTGGTGTCGAGGCTGAGTTGTGTTTGGAAGAGGCTGCCGGGGTTGGCCCAGACGAAGAGGCAGGTGAGGGCGGGGATGATGAAGAGGGGCAGGTATTGTTTGGTGAGCCAGCGGCGTTGGCTGTGGTAGGCCAGGGCGAAGGCGAGAAAGAGGACGGGGACGATGGTGATGCCGATGTATTGGAGGTTGTGCCAGAAGAGTTTGCCGTTTTGCAGGGGGGTGCTGATTTCGAGGGCTTGGGCCAGGTTCCATTGGGCGAGGGCCAGGTTGAGGAGGGCAAACGGCCGTATCCACACAGCGGGTCGTCGCTGCCAGGAATAAAAGGCCAGACCGATGTTGGTCATGGTGGCTGCCAGGTAAAGTAGGATGACCAGTGCTTGCGCGAAGTCCATTGTTGATTATTGTACTGCTTAGCGAATGTTTTGCGAAACGGCCGTCCGCGCTGTCTAGGTTGGATACGAAGTGAAATTGATGCGACCCTATGAATTTCCGTTTCGTAATCGAGTAACGGCCGTTGCCAGGGCTAGAGTATCCCCCACGTTGCCCGGAAAGACAACATAACCCAGCCCTGGAAACCGACTTTCATGACCAAATTGCCAGACCGGCACACCGGGCAAAAGCTGCCCCAGCACCCTTGCCCGCTGCACCGACAGGGCCTGGACGGCAATGTCGCTGGCGGTGATGCCCCCTTTTACCAGCAGATAACGGGGTTGGCGGTCAAGGGCTGGCACGATCTGCTGCCAGCTTTGGGCAATAAGCTGCCCCATCTGCCGTGCCTGGGTTTGGTTGTCGCCTGCTGCCAATTGGCGGCTGGTGTAGATGACCACATCTTGCCCCTGCCGCAGGCCATGATTCATGTGGGTGATGATGCGCTCGATTTCTGGTTGGCAGGAGGACGGGTGTAAAAGGGCGTTGATGTTGAGTTCGGTGCTGTGGATGTGGGGCAGGGCCAGGAGGGGGCGGAGTTGGCGGGTGGTGAGGGGGACGTGGGAGCCGACGATGATGAGGCCGCCGCCGGTGGGGGGTAACTGGAGGTCGGCGGCGGTGAGCAGGGGGCGTGGCGGCAGGCCGAGGCGGGTGGGGATGAAGGAGGCGGCGGTGCGATAGAGATAGTGGCTGCCGCTGGCCTCGGCGGCAAGAAGGCCCTGTACGAAGACTTCTAAGTCACGATAGTCGGCGGCGTTGACGATGCAGGGGCGGCCGTCGGTTAGCTGTTGCAGGAGGTGGGTGATGCGCTCTGGGCCGCCCTGGCGGATGTCGGTGAGGCTGATGCTGGGGATGTGGTGGGGTTGGAGACGGCCGTTCATCTTTTCGGCTACCCATTGGCGCAGGTTGGAGGATTGGTAGCCAAAGAGGGTGTCTTGGGCGTAGGGGGTTTGGGCGGCGGGGATGAGATGGCGGCCTTCGCTGACGTAGTGGGTGTCGTGGATGGTGAGGCGGCCGCCTTCGGCAAAGAAGGGGATGAAGAGGGTGGCGGCGAACGGCCGTTTCATACCCCTTTGCAACGCTTCTACCTCGCCGGGAAAATGGCCCCGCAGTGTAGAATCGCAGCGGGTGAGGATGTTGAAGGTTTGTGCCGTTTCGGCTTCCAGGTGGGCCAGAGAACGGCCGATGGCCTCGTACATCCGTTCCGCTTCCGCAGCAGGCAGGCTGCGGGAGTTGGTGAGGATGAAGCAGGCGGGGGCGTTATCGGCTAGTTCGGCGCGGAGGCTGGCGGTTGACCAGTCGGTGATGATGGGCAGGTTGTAGCTGGTCTGGCAGCCCAGGGGGTCGTCGTCGAGGATGAATAATTTACGGCCGTTGGCCTGGACTTGGGCTTGAATTTGGGGCTGCAAGCTGTGCGGCCAGAGAGGGGGCAGGGTGTGGAGCAGTTGGTGGCGTGGGAAGGTCATGGGATCATTCCCTCAGGGCGGAGTTAATGTTAAGTGTCGAGTTCCGTCTTTCCCTGCTGATCAGTGCACAATGAATTACCCCGTTTTCAAATCTTCTGCCAATTTGTCCATCGCCCGGGCGGAAAGAGCCATGGCTGTCAATGTTGGGTTTTTTTCACACCCTGTCGTGAAAGAACTAGCATCACAAACAGTTACATTGGGCACATCATGCAAACGATTCCAGGCATCTAAAACACCATACTTAGGATTTTTGTGCATACGTGCGGTTCCACCATAATGAACTGAAAGGCCCGGGTATAACTGTGGAACAACATCCCGAATGGTTCCTTTAACCCCTGCCCCATCTAGTAACGACTGCCAATGTTCACGAGCCGATTTCATGTTTTTTATTGCATCGTCGTCAAATTGAATCTTTAGTTCAAGAAGTGGCAGCCCAAACTCATCCATTTTATTCGCTTCGGGTTTTGCATAATACTTTTCAACTGGAATCATTGTCCCGAAAACCTGAACGCCTATAGCTTTTGATTTCCTCCCAATAAACGTAAACAACTTGTCTTTGAGAGAAACCCTACCGATGGTCCAAGATGAAGCTAAAAGCGGAGCAGATTCATTATAAGGCTTCCGTGTTAAGTAGCCACTCGGAACAAGTGGAGACATGGGGGTCTCTAAATCCATCACCCACCATTCTTTGGGGTGATCGTGTAAATATCGTCCTAGAATTCCGGCACTATTCCCCAGTCCTTGGGGAAAATCTGCACAAGATGAGTCAAACAGCAGTTTTGTGGAGTTCAAGGCCCCACAGGCAATGACAAAAGCAGAAGCTTTTAGCCGTTTTCTGCTACTTGTTTTGCGATCATAATAGATAACTGCGTCAACTTTTTTCTTTTGGCCTGACCATTCCAGTTGAAGAGCATGTGCATTTGAAATGAACTGGAAATTTGAATTTTTTAGCAAAGGCTGGATGACATTTGTGTAGCTATTAAAGGCTGTGCCTCGTTTTACCACCATCCAGGGAGGCCCATCGGCAAGCGGAAGAACCGTTAAACCCTGGCCCCGTTTTTCTACATAGTTGGCTACACCTTTCCAATCTTTTGGTAAAAAATGACTCCACTTATGCTTCCCTACAGGCAAATTGGGAACAGCCTTAGGTGTGGCCGTGACATCAAGAAGTTGCTCAGCCTTTTCGTAATAAGGGACAAGGTCTTCATAGTCTAAAGGCCAACGGTAGCATTCATGTAACCGTTCTCCCTCATAAAAATCTTCAGGGGCAAACCGTGGCACCGCCCCTGTCCAATCATTCGATAGGCCGCCAGGCGACAAGTTATAAAACCATTTTGTTTGAGCATCGCCTGCGGCAATATGACGATCGCCCTCTTTCATTCTATTGGGCTTCCGGCGATATACATTACGCCCCTTTATACGGACTAAAAGTCCTTCTGGATGACTCTGTCCCGATTCCAACATTGTAACGGGAATCCCCTTCTGTAATAGCTCATGCGCGGCAATGGCCCCAGACGGACCGCTGCCAATTACGATTACTCTTTGGACATCTGATGTTTTATCGCTACTCACCATAAGTTTCTCCTGAATTTGGTATTTTGGCTCTTTGCCCCTTTAGAAGTTCAACTTCTCAGAAGAAGTTGAACTTTTTCCGTCGTACCTTGCCATAAATTGAGATGGAATGTCAACTTTTTTCAGCAACAAGCGTGAGCTAAAACGGCCGAATGCCGTATTACCTTGGTTCTGCGTTGAGAGTGCCGCCTCTGGAGCAAGGCGAAACACCCAGCCGGGCGTAGAAAACATGCGTGTGAGTGGATGGACACATACCTACAGGCTGCCACCAACGGGCGTTGAAGGCTTTCCCGCGCTCCACGTATTGGAGCGCGGGGTAATCACGCTGAGAAAGACCGCTCGTGCTGCGCTGAGGGTAAGCATACTGCTACTCGCCCGGGGGGACTTGCTGCGGCTATTCGACAGCGTGTGTCGTGCTGACGGGTGCTGTTGTTTTTGTGGCTTGAGGAGCCTCAGCAGTAGCGGCCATCATGCCCTGACCGAGCAAGCGGCGCATCAGGAACTGATAAGGGAGGCTTGGCAGTTCCGGCAGCATGGAGATGCTGCACGTCCGTTTGAGGATAGCCAGTGTTTGCGGGCAGGTTTGCTCGGTGAGTTTCTCGGTGTTGGGATGCTCTTGATAGGGGTTGCTTTTGGGGTGGGCCGTGCGTCTGGCCAGAACTGACAGCCAGTTCGTGTAAACGTGCCGGCCGGTATCAATCATGCGATTCATGCCGCGAGCTGACGCAAACGCACGTGCTTTGTTGGGGTCGTCGAACTTGACTGTAAGGTTGGCGGCGGCCTTCTCATCGTTGTGAGGGCTTACGCTCCAGCCTGCTTGGGGGAGCTTTGCCAGCTCTCGCAAGATGATTTGCCGGTGCTTGCGACGTTGGCCCAGCATACTGTCTAGCGACCTCAATTGGGGCCGCAGAATGGCGGCTGCAATTTCTGGCATCCGGAAGTTGACGCCGACAAAGAGTGGCTCGTCCGAACCGGGGCCATCGCCCCGGATGTAGCTGCCAACGTCGTGGTACATCAAGGCGCGGACGTGGATGCGGTCGTCGTTGGTTAATAACGCGCCACCTTCACCGGATTTGATGTTTTTGTGTTGGTTGAAGCTGAAGGCTGCGGCGTGGCCGATGGAGCCAACACGGCGACCGCGGTAGGTAAGGCCTATGGCCTGACATGCGTCTTCAATGACGAAAAGGTTGTGGGCCTCTGCGATTTTCATGATGGCATCCATATTGGCTACTAGGTTGATCATGTGTACCGGTATGATGGCGCGGGTGCGTTCGGTGATTTTGTTTTCGATGTCGGTGGGGTCCATTGTCAGGCTGTCGTCTACTTCGACGAGTACGGGTATGGCTCCCAGTACCAGTGGGGCCGCCGCGGTGGCGACCCAGGTGTAGGCGGGTACTAAGACTTCGTCACCAGGGCCAATGCCTGCTCCGACTAAAGCGCAAATCAGGGCACTGGTGCCACTGTTTACGGCCAGTGCATGGCGGACACCGAAGAGGTCTTGCATTTCCCCTTCAAACTTCTCGACTTCTGAGACACCGCTGGTGTGATACCGGGAGAGACCCCCTGTGGTGAGAACGCGCACGGCGGCGGCAACTTCCGAAGCTTTTGTCAATGGTTTCATTCTGGTTCCTCCTAAAGAGATAGGTATTTGAGTCTTTATAAAAAAGGCTTTATAACTTTTCTGCGCATGTCTATAAGGGAGAACACAGTGTCAAAAGTTTGAAAACCTTTTTTAATATTTATTGGCAAAACTTAAGATGTACCTTAAGTTTTATATTTGGTGAATGAGCTGCTGGTGGTTTAGTGCTACTCATTGCTGATATACCTCATCTTCAGGTTTTCCAATGCACTCTGGTGACAGGTGTCGGGGTGTTGCGCCTCAATGGGAAGCCGTGATTTATTTAATCCATGTGGCGAGGTATGAATTATTAGTAGGGGCTGGTGGTGGCTGGGGTGGATTGGTGGCCTTTAACGGCCGTTATCACCTCACTCGCTTTTGCCGACAATAAACCAGCATCTGAAGAGACGGTGACGAATTGGAAGCCTTTGGCAACCATCTGGTTGGCGAATTGGGCGGAGCCGGTGTGGATGCCGGGGACGATGCCGTGCTGCTGGCAGGCGGCCAGGATGCGATCCAGGGAATCGGCTACCAGGGGCTTGTTCAGGTCGCCATCGGGCGGGCCGCCTAAACTGCGGCTGAGGTCGGCGGGGCCAACGTAGATGGCATCGAGGCCGGGGGTGGTGAGGATGTCGTCGAGGTTTTGCATGGCAGCGGCCGTTTCGATCATGGCCATTGTTACCACCGTTTCGTTGGCCTGGCTGGCATAGTCACTGCCGCCATAGAGCTTGGCTCGGTTGGGGCCATGACTGCGGTAGCCGTGGGGGGGGTAGTGGCACGCGCCCACGAAGGCTTCGCACTCGGCGCGGGAGTTGATCATGGGGCAGATGATGGCGTAGCAGCCGGCATCCAACATGCGCATGATGACACCTGGTTCGTTCCAGGGGACACGGGCCAGGGGTACGGTGGCGGTGGTGGAGATGGCCTGGAGCATGGAAACGGCCGATTCAAAACCCACTGGCCCATGCTGCATATCAATTGTCAGGCTGTCCCAGCCAGCGTGAGCCATTGTTTCGGCGGCATAGCTGCTGGCGATGTGCAGCCAACCGTTGAGGGCGGTGCCACCAGTTTGCCAAATTTGCCGTAATCTGTTTTCTCTCATGTTTTGATATTTCCTCGCATTAAAATTTTGCTGATTGTAGCGATAATTACAAGATCGCGCTTTCAGATGGCTGCCATTGCGCCAAAATTATCGCCGATTTAGAATCTGCCCCAGTGAGGTGAATATGAATGAAGTAGAGTTGCTTATCCGTCAGGCAACACGCGAGGATGTGCGCGAAGTTGTGCGTTTATTGGTAGATGATGTTTTGGGCAGTCAGCGAGAGCAGTATGGGGCAGATTTGCCACAAGGTTACTATGGTGCCTTTGAGCAAATTAACCGTGATGAGAATAATGAGCTAATTGTGGTGGAGCGGGCGGGGGAGATTGTAGGGACGCTGCAATTGACGTTTTTGCCGGGGATGTCGTATGGGGGTAGTTGGCGGGGGCAGATTGAGGCGGTGCGGGTAGACGGCCGTTATCGTAACCAGCGTATCGGCCAGAAGTTAGTCGAGTGGGCAGTGGAACGAGCCAGACAGCGGGGTTGTTATCTGGTACAATTGACTACCAATAAAGGCCGCTTAGATGCCCATCGTTTTTATGAAAGATTGGGCTTTGTGGCTTCCCATGAAGGGATGAAATTGAGTTTGTAGGAACCAGTAGTCAGTAGATCGAAATCTTTGTAGGGCGATTTTGCAAATCGTAGGACGATTTACAAAATTGTCCTACATCAAAACTTGTAAACCGTTTCGATATACTGACACTAAAATAAGGAGAAAAATGGCAGAAGGAGTTGAATTACTGGCCCCTGTTTGGACACATATGACGGAGGTGCAGCCGGTGCGGGCTGAGGGGATTTATCTGTATGATGAGGCGGGGGCGTGTTATACGGATTTTACGTCGGGGATTGGGGTGACGAACACGGGGCACTGCCATCCGAAGGTGGTAGAGGCCGTGCAGGGGCAGGCCAGCCAGCTTATTTTTGGGCAGATGAATATTGTGGTGCCACCGACGACGGTGAAGCTGGCGCAGATGTTGAATGAGGTGACACCGCCGGAAATTGACCGCTTTTTCTTTTCTAACAGTGGTGCGGAGGCGATTGAGGCTAGTGTGAAGCTGGCGCGGTCGGCGACGGGGCGGCGCAATATTATTGTGTTCCAGGGTAGTTTTCATGGCCGGACGCATCAGGCAATGGCGATGACGACCTCGAAATATATTTATCGGCACAATTATCAACCCCTGCCGGGGGGAATTTTTGTCGCGCCCTTCCCCTACAGCTATTACTATGGCTGGGATGAGGAGCGGGCGACTGATTTTTGTTTGCAGCAGTTGGATTTGCTGCTGCACAGCCAGACTTCGCCGGAGGAAACGGCCGCTATCGTCATTGAGCCAATATTGGGCGAGGGTGGTTATGTGCCGGCGCCAGTTAGATTTTTGCAAGCCTTGCGTGAACTGTGTGATGAGCATGGTATTTTGCTGGTGGTGGATGAGGTGCAGACGGGTTTTGGGCGCACGGGTAAGTTTTTCTGTTTTGAATATGCGGGCATTGTGCCGGACGTTATTGTGATGGCGAAGGGGCTGGGCAGCGGGATGCCGATTTCGGCGATTGCCTCGAAGGCGGATTTGATGGCGAAGTGGAAGGCGGGGACGCATGGCGGCACGTATGGCGGTGGTAATGCGCTGGCTACGGCGGCGGCTTGCGCTACGATTGAGGTCATCCAAGAGGAGGGACTGGTGGAGAATGCGGCGGAGATGGGGGATTATTTGCAGAATGGGCTGCGTGAGCTGCAAGCGGAGTATCCGGTGATTGGGGATGTGCGGGGGCGTGGTTTGATGGTGGCGACGGAGTTTACGACGGCTGATGGGCAGCCGGATGGGGTGACGGCGGGGGCGGTGCTGAAGGCGTGTGTGGAGCGGAATTTGCTGCTGCTGACGTGTGGCAGTTATGGGAATGTGCTGCGCTGGATTCCGCCGTTGGTGGTGTCGCAGGGGCAGATTGATGAGGCGTTGAGGACGTTTAATGAGGCGTTGGCAACGGCCGTTGGTAGAGGGGAGTAGGTGTATGGGTATATTGGTGTGGTGGTATATTTTCTACACCACTACACAATTGCACCAATATACCCAAAGTGAGTTGAGAGATGGCGACTGAGGCGATTCGGGCGGAGAATTTGACGTATCAGTATGGGGAGTTAACGGCCGTTGATCATGTTAACTTTGCGGTGGCTGAGGGGGAGATTTTGGGCTTTTTGGGGCCGAATGGGGCGGGGAAGTCTACGACGGTGAAGATGCTGACGGGGCAGCTTGTGCCGAAGGCGGGGCAGGCGCTGCTGTTGGGGATTGATGTGGCTAGGAAGCCGAAGGATGTCCAGGCGCAAATTGGGGTCTGTTTTGAGCTGACGAATTTGTATGAGCAGATGAGTGCGGTGGAGAATTTGAAGCTGTTTGCGCGGCTGTTTGGGGTGAAGGATTTTGATGCGCTGGCGGTGCTGCGGCGGGTGGGCCTGGAGAGCCGGGCGCAGGACAGGGTGGAGACGTATTCTAAGGGGATGAAGCAGCGGTTGATGATTGCGCGGGCGTTGGTGAATAGGCCGCGCATTTTGTTTTTGGATGAGCCGACGGAGGGGCTGGACCCGACTTCGGCGGCTTCGATTCGCAATTTGATTTTGGAGGAGCGGGAGCGGGGGGCGACGGTGTTTCTGACGACGCATGATATGTTGGAGGCGGATAAGCTGGCGGATCGGGTGGCGTTTATTAATCAGGGTAAGATTGTGGCGCTGGATACGCCGCCGCGTTTGAAGCAGCAGTATGGGAAGCGGTTGCTGCGGGCGGAGGTGGAAACGGCCGATGGTGGTACGGAGGTGCGGGAGATTGTGTTGGATCGGGGGGATACACCAGCTTCGGTGCAGCAGCTTTTTGAGAAGGAGAAGGTGGTGACGATTCACAGTGAGGAGGCCAGTCTGGAGGATATTTTTATTGAGATTACGGGGCGGGGGTTGACGTAGAAGGTTTATTGGAGACTAGAGACTGGGGACTAATTAGTCCCCAGTCTCTAGTCTCTAGTCTCTATTGGTGCTCTGATGAACTGGGAAATGATTCGCACGCTGTTGATGAAGGATTTGATGCTTTATTTTCGCAATCGTTTTTTTGCGTTTGTGACGATTTTGGCGTTGGTGGCGTATGCTGTGGTTTATTTTGTGATGCCGGATGTGGTGGAGGAGACGTTGGAGTTTGCGATGTTTGCGCCGAATATGCCGGCGGTGATTGGTGAGGAGTTGGCGGGGGAGGGGGTGGTGATTTTTGAGATGGAGTCGGCGGCGGCTTTGGAAACGGCCGTTGCCGATGGTGATTACAATGTGGGGGCGGTGCTGCCGGAGGATTTGATGGCGCGGCTGGCAGCGGGGGAGGGGGCGCAGATTCAGCTTTATTTTGCTGCGGATTTTCCTGAGGAGTTTAAGGATTTGTATCGGGCGTTTTTTGAGGAGTTGGGGTTTATGTTGGCGGGACGGCCGTTAAGCCTGGAGGTGACAGAAGAGGTGGTGGGCGCAGATATGGCCGGGCAGCAAATTCCACAGCGGGACCGGATGCTGCCTTTGTTTACGATTGCCATCTTGATGGTGGAGACGTTGGGGCTGGCGAGTTTGATTAGCAGTGAGATTGAGAGCCGCACCTTGCAGGCGTTGTTGATTACGCCGCTGCGGGTGCAGGGATTGTTTGTGGGCAAGGGGCTGTTTGGTGTGGGGTTGGCGTTTGTGCAGGCGTTTGTGTTGATGGCTGTGACGGGTGGTTTGAGCCAGCAGCCGCTGTTGGTTGTGGTGCTTTTGCTGCTTGGTTCGCTGCTGGCAACGGGCATTGGCTTTTTGATTGCCTCGGTGGCTAAGGATATGATGTCGGTGATGGCCTGGGGGATTTTGGCGATTGTTTTGCTGGCGATTCCTTCATTTACGGTGATGATTCCGGGCATTGTGACGACCTGGATTAAGGTGATTCCTTCTTTTCATCTGGTAGATGCGGTGCATCGGGTGATTAATTTTGGGGCGGGTTGGGGGGATGTGGGGCTGAATTTGTTGGTTTTGTTGGCCTATGCGGTGGTGTTTTTTGGCCTGGGTATGGTGACTTTGCAGCGACGGTTTACGCAGCGGTTTGCTTTAGGGTAATTGGGTAATTGATAATTGGTTGCTCGCCAATTACGGGCAAAGGGGTAAAGATGAACATCAGACGAGTTTTTGTGTTGTTGGGCAAGGAGTTGGTGTGGGGGCCGCGCAATTTTATGTTTATTTTTGCGCTGGTAGTGCCGGTTGTGTTGTCGTTGGTGTTGTCGTTGTTGTTTGGTACGATTTTTTCGGGTAAGCCGCGCCTGGGGATTGCGGATGCGGGGGATTCGCGGTTGGTGACGATTGCGCAGGGGTTGGATGGATTGCGGGTGATGGTGTATGAAACGGCCGATTCCCTGCAAGAAGCGGTGACAGCGGGGGCAGTGGACGTGGGTATGGCCTTGCCCGCGGGTTTTGATGCCAGTTTGCAAGGTGGGGAGACGACGCAGTTGTTGGTGTATGTGTGGGGCGAGAGTTTGCTGCGCGATAGGGCGGTGTTGGCTTCGACGATTGCTTTTTTGCTGCGGGAGATTGTGGGTGAGGAGCCGCCGGTGGCGATTGTGACGACGACGTTGGGGGAGGGGGAAAGTATTGCCTGGGAGGAGCGGCTGCTGCCGTTTGTGGTGTTGATTACGGTGTTGGTGGGCGGGGTGATGGTGCCTTCTACGTCGTTGGTGGAGGAGAAGCAGAAGCGGACGCTGACGGCGCTGACGGTGACGCCGACGGGTCTGACGGATGTGTTTGTGGCTAAGGGGCTGTTGGGGGTTCTTTTGAGTGGGGTGATGGGGGTTTTGATCCTGATTATGAATAGTGCTTTTGGTACGCAGCCTGTTTTGCTGGTGGTTTTGCTGCTTTTGGGGGCGACGATGGCTTCGGCGTTTGGGGTGTTGTTGGGGGTGTATGTGAAGGATGTGAATACGCTGTTTGCGACGATTAAGGGGTTGGGGATTTTGTTGTATGCGCCAGCGATTTTGTATCTGTTTCCTAGTGTGCCGCAGTGGATCGGCCGTTTGTTCCCTACGTATTATATTGTCAGCCCGATTATGGAGATCAGCCAGAATAATGCTGGTTGGTCGGATATTGCCCCGGATGTGGGCATCCTCGTTTTGCTTATCTTGATTTTGTTTGGTTTGGTGGGTGTTTCGGCTCGCCGCAGCCGGCTCCAGCCCGCATAGACTGAAACGAAATAGACCCAAGTTAAGTCTGAAACCTTTTTTAACCCATTAACGATTGATTTACGATCTGATTACGGCCGTTTGTTATTCTGACGGGGATGATGAACGGATGGTTGATTGAGCGATAGTGATGTGTGATGACGGCCGTTTCCCACACAAACGGCCGTCTGGCCCATGCTGGCGGCAAGGAGAGAATCATGAAGCGACGGGTTGGCTGGTTAATGGCTGTTTGGGTGCTGGCGGGAATGGGTTGGTTGAGCTTGTTTGGTCTGGTGCAGCCCCTACATGCGGCTACCTGGACAGTCGGGATAGCCCCCTGTACGACGACGATTCAGGCTTGCATTAATCTGGCTGCGCCGGGGGATACGGTTAATATCCCGACGGGAGTTTATATGGAAAGCCTATCCTTGAACAAGGCTGTGTCGCTGGTGGGGGCAGGGACGAGCAGCACCTTTATTCGGGCGGCGGCGGGGCAGCGGGTGTTGACGATTTCGGGGGCGGCGGTGGACAGCAGCGTGCAGATTGTGGCTATGCGGCTGCAAAATGGGGATGTGGCTGGCGGGAATCAATGCTCGGCGGGGTTTGTAACGACAAATTGCGGCGGGGGCATTCTCATTACGGGTAATGCGGCTCCTACACTCAGTAATCTGATTATTCGCAATAATGCGGCTTACAGTGGGGGCGGCTTGTTTGTGGATGCGGGCAGTTTTTTGCCGCCGTTGGACAATGTGACGCTGCTGTTGAATGATGCGGTGCTGGCGGCGGGTGGGGCTTATTTTGTGGAGGGGGTGACGGTGAATAACGGCCGTTTTGAAAGCAATGAGGCCCTCAACAATGTGGCCGGTGGGGCGCGGTTTAGCGGCGATACGGTGATTAATAACTCGGTTTTTCTCGATAACACGGCCAACTGCACCTCGTCTATGGGCATTTGCCATGCGGGCGGTTTGTATGCCTTTGAAGTGAATTTGACGATTAACAACAGCACTTTTGCCAACAACCGCTGTGTGAATCCATTTGACAATGATTGCGACGGGGGCGGTGTCTACTGGTCGCGCAGTTTTAATGGGCCTTATACGGTGAGCGTGAACGATACCGATTTCATTAACAATGAGGCGACGCGGAGTGGGGGCGGACTGATGTTGGCGAGCAGTTTTTTTGCGGATGAGGTGTTGGTGACAGGCGGCCGTTTTGAGGGCAATGTGGCGGCAACGGGGGATGGCGGAGCGATTCGAGCGGCCAGATTGGTGCTGAGTGGCACGCAAATTGTGGCGAATACGGCAGGCGGGTTTAAGGATGCGTTCAGTGAGGGCGGCGCGGTGAATACGGCTTACACGACTACTATCACTAATGCTGTGTTCAGCGGTAATGTGAGCCAGGATAGGGGTGGGGCTTTGGTGGTAGATTCGGTGGGGCCGGTGACAATTGATAATTCCGTGTTTTTCTCAAATACGGCCCGTGATAATGGCGGTGCGATTTATATTAGTCTGGCGGAGACGCGGCTGCTGCACAGCCGCATTGAGGCGAACCGGGTGACAACCACGACGACTTTTTTTGGTTATGGGTATGGCGGCGGTCTGTGGGCGGGGAATGACCTGTTTCTGACGGATACGGAGGTGATTAGTAATGTGACGCGCTGGCGAGGTGGTGGGGTGTATGCAGCGCCAGGGGGTGGGGGGCAGGTGGGGGTGGTGAACGGCCGTTTTGCCGGCAACAGCACCCTGGCCCGCATTTTTATCGGGGATGGGGGCGGGGGTTTATATGTGCTGAACAGCAGTGGCCCGACGACGATTAGTGGCACGGCGTTTCTCAGCAATACGGCCGTTGGGGGGGGCGGCGGCATGTTTGCTTTTGGGCCAGTCAGCCTGCTCGGTGGCCGCATTGAGGGCAATGAAAGCACGGAACAAAGCGGGGGAGGACTATTTGTGGATGGCTCTTTTACCGCCAGTGGTGGCAGCCAATTTGTCCATAATCGGGCCGATTTTAGTGGCGGGGGCCTGGCTGTGGATGGCACGGCGATGTTAACGGGGGCCGTATTTACGGATAATGAGGTGGTGAATGGGTCTGGTGGTGGGGCTTATGTGGCTGATGAACTTACAATCAACAGCTCACAGTTTGTGAATAATCAGACGACGGGTTTTACGGGTGGTGGTTTGGCTGGTTTTGGGGCGATGACAGTGACGAACAGTCTGTTTCAGGATAATGTCAGTGCTGGTTCTGGTGGTGGTTTGGCGGGATCGTTTGGGGTGATGACTTTGGCGGGGAATCAGTTTTTGGGGAATACGGCCGTTAACAACGGCGGCGGCCTTTCCACTTCCGGCAACATTGTTATGACCAATAACCTCATCCAACAAAACCAGACGACAGTGGGCAGCGGTGGTGGACTGTATACCAGTGGCAGTGTTGTGGCTACAGACAACACCATTCACCAGAACATCGGTGCGCTGCATGGCGGCGGGGCTTTTATTAACAGTGGAGCCACCTTCATTGGCGGCATTCTTTCCGATAATCAGGCGGCAGCGGGCAGCGGCGGTGGTTATTATGGCACTTTGTCGCAGTTAAGAGTGAATGGCACTACTTTTACCCAAAATCAGGCGGCGGTGAATGGCGGCGGTGCTTATGCGTTTGATGGGATGGCTGTGGGCAATGGTCTTTTTACGGAGAATACGGCTGGTAATGCCGGTGGTGGTCTCTTTTTGCATCGTTTTGCCAATATCACGGCGACACAATTTTTGAGTAATACGGCCGATTTAGGGGGTGGTCTGGCGATTTCACGTACCAGTACCGGCACAGCGGTGCAGTCTATGGTCAATTCCGTCTTTGCCAACAATACGGCGGGGACAAGCGGCACTGATTTTTATTATAATCAGCCTCGTCCGATTAACCTCATCCATAATACATTTGCTCAGGCGGGGTTGGGTGGGGGATCGGCCGTTTATGTGGCGGTGGGTACAGTGGCTCTCATCAACAACATTGTCACCAGCCACACCACAGGCATCGAAAACGTAGCTGGCACAGTCTCATCTGACTTCAATCTGTTTTTTGGCAACAACAATAACACCGTTGGCACGGTTGCCAGCAGCAACAGTGTGGTAGGCGATCCCGATTTTGTGAATGCGGCCAACCATGATTTCCGTCTGGTAATCGGCTCGCCAGCGTTGGACAGTGGCACGAATGCGGGGGTGACGGTTGATCTTTTAGGGATGGCGCGGCCCCTGAATGCGGGGTTTGACCGGGGAGCGTATGAGGGGCAGTTTACGCCAACGGCCGTTACCCTCACCACCCTCACCGTTCAGCCCTCCTCACCCATCTGGCGTGGCTTGTTCCTTATCCTGCTCCTTATTTCCATCTCCTATTGGCGGCGCAAAACCTAACCTACACAATGTCTACACAATGTAGCTGCAACTTTTCCTGACGCACTGCGTAAACCCTTGCAATAAACCCAATGCGGGTTATTGCGAATTGGTCATTGAGTAAGTGGGTAATGGTAAATGTTACCCACTTACACAGTTATCAATGGCAGTGACTCAAAGGAGAAATTGCATGTCTGATGAGACCCATGTGTACAAAGCTGAACAAAAAGCCCTGACGGCCGAAAAAAACTGGCCGGCAATGGCCCTCATTGCTATCGGCGCCGGTTTGCTTTTGGCAAACATCTTTCAGGTTCAGTTGATCAACATCTTGTGGCCTGGCTTTGTTATCCTGCCCGGTTTGCTGCTCTTGTGGCCGGCCCAACGCTCTACCGAAAGTTATAATCACCCCCTCTCCTTCCTGGCTGTGCCTGGAGCCATCATCACCACCACTGGTCTGCTTCTCTTTGTCATGAATATCACCAATCATTTTGAAGCCTGGGCCTATGCCTGGACATTGGTTTTGGCGGGAGCCGCCGCGGGGCTGTCTTATATTTATCGCTTTGAGCCAGATCGTGGCATCCATGAAACAGTGCATAAGTTCACCCGTGTGATGTTGTATCTGTTCATCGGCTTTGCCATCTTTTTTGAGTTGGTTGTGTTTGGTACCTTGACCCCCTGGCTGCCGCTGGCTCTCATTGCCTATGGGGTTTTTATGTTGTCAAAAGAGAAGCGGCAGAAGCAAGCTGCCTGATTTTATATTGCATTTCAAAAGTTACCTGTATAAGGAGAATAATCAATGTCTGAAGAAAAAATCCATGTAGAAGAAGAAACTGTAGAGGAAGCGCAAAAAGAGTCTACAAAAGAAACCAGTTGGACGGAAGAAATTACCGTGGCTGGCAGTGAGTTGTGGCATATGGTGATGAAGCTGGCTCATGAGGCCACTGTGCGCCGCATTGTGATCAAGAATGAGAAGCACGATATTCACTTTGAAGTGCCGATGTTGGTGGGTGTGGCGGGCATTGCCCTGCTGCCTGCTTATGCGGCTCTAGGCGTGATTGCGCTTTTGGTGACGGATTGTTCTATTTTGGTGGAACGAGCCGAAGAGAAGAAGCCGGAACCAGATGTGGAAATTGCGGTCGAGTAGACTGTGATTTTTTATTAGGCTGAAAACGGCCGTTGCGCGGGCAACGGCCGTTTTTTTATACCTAACGAATCACCTTCTCCGTACTGGGCTGATGGCTGGTTGTTCCATAAACCACCGTCACGCCGCGAATGCGACTGATCGCACTCTCGATCACAAAAATAAGCAGCATAAAGAACAAGTCTACGCCAATGGCCATGGAAAAGGCGATGCCCAGATAACCAAAAACGGTTGCGGCTGGGCCAGCCAATCCTTCGGCCACCACTTGCTGCAAGCCCAACAGGTAAACGACCACGGTTAAGATGCCCATGATGAGCAAAAACGCAGGCCAGGCACGGCGATCCGAGCGGCTGGGCAGCATGGCATTGGCTACGGCAAACAGCAGATAGAGCCAGACGAGAAAGTCATTGGTTTCTAGCAGATCGGTAATGGCGGCGGCCAGGGCATCTACGCTGCCCGTCTGCACGGCAGCGGCCAGGTCCGTAACACCAAATGCGCGAAAACCGATGAGAAGGATAACGGCCGTTCCTGCCAACAAAGGCGCACCCCCTACCAAACTTTCCCGAATTGGCCCCAAATCATGACCCTTGTAATAGGTCACATACCCCAACTGCACCGTGCCGTCTGGCTGCACCTGCGGCAGCAAGGACATGGAGCCAGTCCGCACCCCTAACAGCTTCGCCATCAGCCAGTGGCTCAACTCGTGCAGCAGCACACCAGGAAACATCAAAATGGCATATAAAATCACTGCCCTGTCGGAACGACCCATGAGCAGGAGGGCGACGCCACCCAGATGCGTTTGAATCCACCGCTGTAATACCAGCAGAAGGGGCAGGGCGATAACCACCCAGATGAAGGGGGCGAGAGTTTCACTCATCGTTACATTAACCAGCTGCGTTTTTTACTAACTCGACAAAACTTGCTTTGAGGCTGGCCCCACCCACCAGGGCCCCATCAATATCGGGATGGGCCATGTATTCGGCGATGTTTTTTTCGTTGACGCTGCCGCCGTATTGGATGCGCACCTTTTGGGCTGTTTCTTCGCCAAATATGTCGGCGATGGTGCCGCGCACGGTGAGGCCAATGATGCTGCCCGCTTGTGCCGCATTGGCCGATTTGCCTGTGCCAATGGCCCAGATGGGTTCGTAGGCGATGATGCACTGGGCGGCTTGATCGGCCGTTAAGCCCGCAAACGCCGCTTTCACCTGACCACTGACAAAGCTATGGGTTTCCCCCGCTTCATTTTGGGCCAAACTTTCGCCTACGCAAACGATGGGAATGAGGCCATGTGCCAGGGCTGCTTTGATTTTCTTGTTCACGCCCTCATCCGTCTCGCCAAAATAGGCCCGCCGTTCGGAGTGGCCCAAAATAACATATTGACAGTAAGGGGTAAGCATATCGGGAGCGCATTCTCCTGTATAGGCGCCACTCTCTTCATAGTGCATGTTCTGCGCCCCAACGCCCACCCGTGTTGCCTGTAAGGCATCATGTACGGCTGGCAGGGCCATAAATGGTGGACAAACCGCGCTGTCTACAGCTTCGATTTGGTTCAACCCCTGACGAATCTCTCGAACAAATTGTACGGCTTGATCGGCCGTTTTATTCATTTTCCAATTACCAGCAATAATTGGCTTACGCATAGTAACTCCTTATAAACCTAGTTTGGTGCGATTATAAGTGAGGGGCGTGAGGTCGGCAAAGATATGGGACAACAAGCCAAAACCCCCTTAATTTAGGGGGCAAATTGTTTGGTTAATTCCCACAGTTCTTATATAGTATGCGCATTCATCCCACTCGAATAAGAGGCAAGAAATGAATAGAAAATATTTTCCACGCCTAATGATAATATCTCTCCCGATGTTACTCATTAGTTTCATGATGGCTATGTTGGCAGGTGCATTCCAGAAAGTACCTTTGGTTCATGCCGCTACCATAGAAGTGACAACGGCCGTTGACGTTGTGGCCGACGACGGTTTCTGCTCCTTGCGCGAAGCCATTACCGCCGCCAATGACGATGCACCTTCTGGTTCTGTGGCTGGTGAATGTCCAGCCGGTAATGGGAATGATGTGATAGTCCTGCCAGCACTCACCTACACATTAATAATTACAGGCGCAAACGAAGACAATAATGCCACTGGCGATCTTGATGTGAAAAGCCACATCACCTTGCAAAGCGAGGGGACAGACAAGGCGATCATTGAAGCGGGACCTGATAGTGCGAGTGGGATAGATCGTGTTATTCACATTCGCTCCACAGGCACATTGATTGGCGATAACCTGATTATTCGTCATGGGAATGCCCAGGGGGTCTGTATGCCCCCGTTCGCGTGTAAATGGGGTGGTGGAATCCTCAGTCAAGGGGACTTAACTTTAACCAATAGCATAGTGACCATGAATTCGGCCGAATGGGTGGGTGGTGGTATCTATTTAGGCATCCTGACGACAAACAGCTTAACTACAACCGTCGTGTCGGAAAATACGGCCGGAACCGACGGAGGAGGCATCTTTCAATCTGACAACTTAACCATAGGTGACTCAACCATTATTTCTAATACCGCTTCTCATAGCGGGGGAGGCATTTATAACGACGATTCAGATGAACTGATTATTCTTGACAGTTTGGTTGCGGCCAATCAAGCGACAAATAATGGAGGTGGTTTGTACGTGGCTGGGGGGGTTATCACCAGAATTGAGAACAGCACCATCTGGAGAAATGAAGCAAATAGTGGTGGCGGCCTCTTTAATGCTTCCGCTCCGCTATACCTTCGTAATGATACGTTTTCTGCCAATGTGGCGGCGACAACAGGTGGTGGCATTCAGAATCATTCTGATGCGGCCTCTATTGACGCAGTAAATATTACAGTTGCTTTCAATTCGGCGACATCGGGCGGCGGCATCTACAATAATCAGTTTGGCGATTTCACTCTAAGCAACAGCTTAATTGCCAATAGTCTCAGTGGTGGCGATTGTGCCACAAGCCTGAATACAGTTGTGACGAATGGACTGTTTAACCTGATTGAAGATGGTTCTTGTATACTCGGTTCGGGCAGTTCGGACCCGCTGCTGGGGCCTTTGCAGGATAACGGGGGAGCAACGATGACCCATGCTTTGCTGCCTGGCAGCCCGGCTATTGACAAGAATGTGGGATGTACGAATGTTGTCCGACCTTATGATCAACGTCAGGTAAGTCGGCCGCAGGGAGGTGGTTGTGATATTGGAGCATATGAATATGCTCCGCCCTCTGTTACTGACTTTGTTGTCTATTTGCCTGTGATAATGAAATAAATGGGTGCGCTTATTTTTCGTGTACGGACTCGAAAGACTGGAGCAGTTTTCAAAACTGCTCCAGTCTAGTCTTGCACCAAATCCTGTCGCACCCGAAATAAATATTCGCCTTGACGGGTCGGTTTCAAGGTGTTAACATGCGCACACGATGAATAAATCAGGTCAAACCTTTCGCTTTTATTTTTATTATGGTCGAACCACCTATGCCGCAATTGGTGTACGGGAGGTCGCTTCCGCCTGAATAAGCGAGAGGAAGGACTTTATCGAAGATCAGAACGCGGCGTAACAGCCGCGTTTTTTTTTGCATTTTTAAATTTTTTTGCACAAGGAGATTGATGATGAGTACAAATAGGATGAATGGAAACGGCCGTTACACACTAGAAGACCTCTACAGACCTGTAATGTGTCGGGGGGTGCGCGGCGCAACCACTGTCACCGAGAACACCGCAGAGGCCATCCTCACCGCCACCCGCGAATTAATGGAAACCATCGTGCGGCTCAACGAGATGCACGCCGATGACATCGCCAGCGTCTACTTCACCACCACCGCCGATCTCAACGCCAGCTACCCTGCCCTGGCCGCCCGGCAAATGGGCTGGTTCCACGTCCCCCTCCTTTGCGGGCATGAAATGAATGTACCCGATGGCTTGCCACGCTGCTTGCGCGTCCTCATCCATTGGAACACCAATCACCGTCCTCAAGAAATCGTCCATGTCTATCTCCGCGAAGCCCGCTCTTTGCGCCCCGACCGCCAAGACTTGCCGCCCATTCGCCCCATACAGGTAGCCGAAATGGAAGCCGCCGCTCGCGTTTTGGAAGGGGTGTGGTAAAAAGGAGCAAGAGGCAGGTGGCAAGTAAGAGAGCTTGCCACCTGCTACCCGCTACATAAAAGAAAAAGGTGAATGGCTATGATGATCATTATTATGCAGCCGCAGGCGACGATGGCAGAGAAATCGGCCGTTATCGCCTGGGCCGAAGATGCCGGACAACAAGTCCATTTGTCTGAAGGCAACGGGCGGATGGTAGTGGGGTTGGTGGGCAACGGCCGTTTCCCCGATCCCGAGCAAATTGCCCTTATGGCTGGTGTGGAGAGAGTTGTGCCTGTAACACGGCCGTTCAAACTCGCCAGCCGCGACTTCAAACCCCACAACACCCACTTCCCCCTCGGCACACACACCGTTGGCGACAAAGAAATCATCATCATGGCCGGCCCCTGCTCCGTCGAAAGCCGCAGCCAGATTTTAGAGACAGCCCATGCCTGCAAAGAAGCCGGTGCCCATATTTTACGGGGTGGGGCCTTCAAGCCCCGCAGTTCACCCTACTCCTTTCAGGGACTAGGCGAAGAAGGGCTGCAATATCTGGCCGAAGCTCGTGAGCAGACAGGTATGCCCATCATCACCGAAGTGATGGAGCCAGCCCTCGTGCCCCTTGTTTGCGAATATGCCGACATCTTACAAATTGGCACACGCAACATGCAAAATTACGCCCTCCTGCACGCGGTAGGCAAATCCCAATACCCCGTCCTGCTCAAGCGCGGCATGAGCAGCACCATTGAAGAGTGGCTCATGTCCGCCGAATACATCCTCAGTCATGGCAACACCCGCGTCATGTTGTGCGAGCGCGGCATTCGCACCTTCGAGCAATACACACGCAACACCTTCGACATCAACGCCATCGCCGTCGCCAAACATCTCTCCCATCTGCCCGTCATTGCCGATCCCAGCCACGCCACTGGCAAGTGGGAGTATGTGTCGCCTGCGGCCAAAGCCAGCATCGCCGCTGGGGCCGATGGCATCATTGTGGAGGTTCATATGCAGCCCGAAACGGCTTTGTCCGATGGGGCGCAATCATTGAAGCCAGAAAAATTTGCTAAATTGGTGCGGGAGATGAAGGCGTTGGCTTTGGCCGTAGACCGGGAAGTGCTATAAAAAAGGGGCCGCACACGTTCAGTGTGCGGCCCCTTTTTTTGTGGAAACCGTGTTGTTTATTTGCCGCGCAGCCGCCGATATGTTTCGTAGAGGTTGCGAATGATTTGGCCGTAAACGGCCGCTTGCCCCGGCCCATTGTAAAGGGAGGCGAAGGTGTCGAAGTCGAGCCGTTGCAAAGCCACCATGCGGCGGGCATCGGTGGCGGGGCCTTGCACGAAGTTGAAGAAGCCGATAATTTGATGGGCTTCGCTGGCGGAGAAGGCAGTGAACATCTGCTGGACCGATTCGTAGCCCAGGGCAGAGTAGTTGAAGCCCATGATTTGGGGGCCACCCATGCTGATGGATTTTTTGGCGGCGGTATCGTCCAGGGACATGGCGAAGGTAAGCACTTCCCATTCGCGGCTTTGGTTGCCATGAAAGCTGCGCCAGGGTGAATTAGGCGTTTCGCGCCATTGGTGGCCTTGCCAGACGCGGGCAGAATCGAAGGTGAAGTGTTGGGCGAAAACAGATGAGTTATTTTTACCCCACAAGTTGTTAAAAACGTGATTCTCAAAACGGATAATCATACGGCCGTCTGCACTAAATCCCCGCCCCCCAGATTCCGCCACCAGCACAGCCACCGCCACACCCGGATCAATCCTCAAACGATTGGATAACTCTGTGAGCAGGCCGCCAAAACGATTCCAGGTACGAGCGACCGTCGCATCGTTGCCGGCTAAGCCTGTTGTCGCAATTTTTTCGACATCTGTTGGTTCCAATGGCACATCGGGCAAAGGTGGTAAATTGGGATCGTTGGGATCAGTAAAGTGACCAGGCGGCGTGCCTTCAAACTCCACCATCACAAAATCACCATGGACATAACCTGTTTGCCCAATGGCGGTTACTTTCAGCCATTCGCCCACATGCTCTAAAATGACCAGCTCCGTTTCAGCGGCTAACATGGCTACAATGCCATTCTCTGTGCCGGGGCCGCTGCGCATATTGAGGACGGTGGTGGCCCGTCCCTTCTGGGTTTTGGGGGTTTCGGTTGGCTCTTGCGGCATATCCAACATGACAAAGCTGCGCTGGATGTAGCCTTTGGTGTTGTCTGATTGCAGGCGCACGCGGAACCAATCGCCCACTTGTTTGCGAATATTGAGGGGGGTGTTAGCGGGCAAACGGCGTACAAAATTGGTTTCCTGGCCTGGCCCTTCGCGCAGATTGACGATGGAGCGGGTGCGGCCAGTGGCGGCAGGTGGGTCGGTTTCTGGGGGTTGTTGTGGTGTGGTGTCGGGATCAATGGTAACGAAGTCCCGATGAACGAAGCCGCGTTGTGAGCCGGCAATGACGGTTAACCAATCGTCTTGTTCGGCGACGATGACGAGGGGGGTGAATGGCTGCAAAACGGTTACGACCCCATGTTCTGTGCCTGGCCCGCTGCGCATATTGAGAGCGGCCGTTGTCTTTCCGGTTCGGTTTGTCATGTGATACTCCTTTCAGGCTTGTTTTTGTATTGAGTGAAGCCTTTTCAGCAACGGCCGTTTCCATATCACTAATCCTCTGACCATTGCCCGGCTAAATCATCAATTCGAGAGATAAGTGCGAAGCAATGAGTAAATCATCTTGGATTACCCTATAAACGGCATTGGATTACCCTATAAACGGCAACGGTACTTCCATGCCAAAAAGCTGCTGCCGCAGCACCTTCACAAAAGCGTGCTGCCAAGACTGTCGCCCAATCATCTGTTACACCGAACGGTGTTGACTTTCAGAATGGGGAGCTTCCGTGAGCAGTTCCAAAGCGTGGGGCAAAACCGGCAAAAGGAAATCCAGATTTTCGCGGACGGCTTTAGGGTTGCCCGGCATATTAATGATAAGCGTATGGCCACGTATACCCGCCACCGCCCGCGACAGCATCGCATGGCGTGTGATTTTCAAACTGTCGGCCCGCACCGCTTCGGCCAAACCTGGGGCTTCCCGCTCAATCACCCGGCGCGTGGCCTCTGGCGTAATATCGCGTGGCGCGAAGCCCGTGCCGCCACTGGTTAAAATCAGGTTCGCCCCAGCTTCGCACCACGCAGTTAACGTCTGCACAATTGTCTCAAAATCATCAGGAATAATAGCACGATGACTGATCTGCCATGCTGTTTGCTGGCTGATTATCTCTGCTATGACTGGCCCGCTGCGGTCTTCATAGTCACCCCGCGAGCCTCGGTCACTGATGATGAGAATACCTACCTGCATTGCCATTATCCGTTATCGGTAATCCGTTCACCGTTCACCGATTACCGTTCACCGATTACCGATTACCGGCACTAGTCTGTTCCACCAACTTCTGCCACTTCTCATTCAGGCCACTGTCGGTAACGCCATAATAAATGTGGATGTCTTTGCCATCACGCAAGGCCAGATCATACCAGGTATGGTCATCCTTACGACGCATATCCAGGACGGCCATATCACCCTGCCATTTGATGTCTTTCTCTTTAGGCGCACCCCCCTCCGCCTGGAGGATGGCGTAGTGCCACAACTTGCGGGCCGAAGAGCGCGTGACGTTTTTAATGATGTTGCCATTGCGCAAATCGCGCACAGCATGGTAGTAAGTGCCTTTGCGCTTTTCCGTGTGAACAACTTCGACACCAGTACGCGGGGCATTGGGGATGTCTCCCGCTTCTGGTTCCAATGCTTCTTCAATGGGCGGCAAGGGGAAAACGCCTGGAGGCGGGGTGGGCACGGTAATGGGTTCTGGGGTTTCATTGCGCATACCCCGCTCCACCAGCCGCACAATCTCATCGCGCACGGCCAGGTTGGTTTCCGCTTCATCGCGCACATAAAAGCGATTGGTGTCAATGGCGTAGGGGATGTCCTGGCCCGGTTGAACGGTGATACGCACGATCTGTTTGCCCTGGGAGGGCAGCCGATCAATCTGTACGTCTGGCTCTGGTGTAAAGCGGTTGGTGATGGCGCTGTATAGACTTTCGATGGATTTTTCTGGATCGCGTATGCCTAACGGGTCTTCTTTGGGGTTGGCGGAGACACCGATGTAGACTGTGCCGCCGTTGGTGTTGGCCAGGGCGCAGGTGTCTTGCAGAATGCGGTCGAAGTAACCGCCGCGCTGGGCCATTGAAGCGTGGAAGGATTGCACGATGGATTCACCTTCCTCACGGGCCAATTGCACAAAGTCAATGGGGGTGGCTGGGCCGCGATACGGCCGTGTTAAAGAAAAATCGTTGCCTTTTAACACGTTTGCCACAGAGTCAAAACTCACTTCGTCGAGCAAAATCTCTGTGACGCGGTCGCCGATGCCCAGGCTTTTGGACATGGCTGTTTCGCGCACAAGGCGATGGGCATCTGAGCCTTGGATGCAGCGCATTCGGCGCGGGTATTCGGGTTTGGAGCCATCAAAAAAGCGGCGGGTGGTGTAACGGCCGCGTTTGTCTAAATCGGTGACTTCCAGGCAGTGTAAGTTGGGGTCTTGGGTGTAAGCAATGCGGGTTTGGCCGCCAAAGTCTAGATCGCGCATGATGACACCGTTGCCGGAATTGGCGTGGGCGGCAATGACAATGCCGCCGGCTTCATTGATAACGCGGTAGGCGGTTAATACATCGCTGGTGGCGCCGACGGTGGAGCTGCCGACGTTGAGCAGATTGGCTGGTACGCGCAGGGTGAGCAGGAGGTGTTCTAGAAAGCTGACGGTGGTTTCGGGCGGGAAGATGCCGATGATGTGGAAGCCGAAGGTGGCGGTGAATTCAAAGCCGGGCAGAACGAGGATTTTGTCGAGCAGGCGGCGGTATTCTTCTAGCTGCCGCTTTTCGTCTGATTCCAGACGGCCGAAATCTTCTAGCCACAGCAGTTGTTCCAGCTCTTTGCGCAAGGCGGCGAAGCCGGCAATGGTGTTGTGGTCGGTGATACCGATGATGTCTAGGCCACGCATTTCGGCCTGCCTTAGGATGTCGAGGTAGCCGATGTGGGGTTCCTGGTAGTCGTTGGAGCCGGGGGTGTGGAGGTGTAAGTCCATGCGTCGCCATTGGCGAGACGGCCGTTGTTTGTTACCACTTCCCCGTGATGATGATTTTCGTCTATTTGATTGTCGTGCCATCTGATTACCTCTTGCTCAACAGGGTGTTAATATAGCCAGACAGCGCATTGGGTGGATACGGCTTGAGCAGGAATTGGTCGGCTCCTGCACTTTGGCACTCACTTTGGCGGCGATGGTCGCCAGAGGTCATAATAACGATAGTGTTTGTGGGAGCGGCCGTTTCGCCCGCCCGCACATGGCGCAGCAGATCAATGCCACTTGTGCCGCGTGATAGATTTACATCTACCACAAAAGCACTCACACCATTTCCAGATGCTTGCTCTGCCTGCTCAATAGAGGTGCAGGCTTCGACAGCAAAGCCATCTAATTCCAGTAACATTTTTAACAGACTTACATTTGTCTGGTCGTCGTCAACTACGATAATTTTTTTCATAGGGTGTCATGATTAAAGCGTGAAATGTAAAACGCAAATTCCTTTACATTTTACGTTTCAGGCTTTAGTGCAATTTCTAGTACTTCGTCAATATGGTCTACGCAAATAAAATCTATGGTTGCCCGCACTTCTTCAGGCAGTTCGTTTAAGTCGGGTTTGTTCCGCTGAGGCAAAATAACTTTTTTGAGACCGGCGCGGTGGGCGGCGAGGACTTTTTCTTTGAGGCCGCCAATGGGCATGACCTGACCGCGCAGGGTGATTTCGCCCGTCATGCCGATCTCTTCGTTGACTGGCTGCCCTGTGAGCAGGGAGGCCAGGGCGGTGGCGATGGTGATGCCAGCGGAGGGGCCATCTTTGGGAATGGAACCAGCGGGGACGTGGATGTGAATGTCGGATTTGTCGAAAAAGTCAGCGTCTACGCCGAGTTTTTCGGCCTGGGAGCGAATGTAGCTGAGGGCTGCCTGGGCTGATTCGCGCATGATGTCGCCGAGCTGGCCGGTGATGGTTAGCCCTTTGCTGCCCGGCATTCGGGCTGATTCCACAAATAACAGTTCACCCCCAACGCTGGTCCAGGCCAGGCCGGTTGCCACACCGGGAATTTGGGTGCGGTGGGCGGCTTCGCTTAAATAGCGCACGGGGCCGAGGTAGGGGATGAGGTTGTCGGCGGTGATGGTGATGGGGGAATCGGCCGTTTTCATGGCGATTTCGGTGGCAACTTTGCGGCAAATACGGCCGATCTGCCGTTCCAAATTGCGCACACCTGCCTCTCGCGTGTAATCCTGAATAATGGCCTGGAGAGTGGGGGTGTCGAACTCAATCTCTGGCGCACACAGGCCATTTTCTGAAATCTGGCGCGGCACCAGATAGTTGTGGGCGATGGCGACCTTTTCCATTTCTGTGTAGCCCGAAAGCTGCAAAATCTCCATCCGGTCGCGCAGAGGGCCAGGAATGGCATCCAAATAATTGGCGGTGGTGATGAACATGGCCGCTGATAGATCAAAAGGCACATCCAGATAATGATCGCGGAACTCCCGATTTTGCTCTGGGTCTAACAGTTCTAGCAAAGCCGATGCCGGATCGCCCCGAAAATCTGAGCCGAGTTTATCTGCTTCATCGAGCATGATGACGGGGTTTTGGCTGCCCACACGCCGAATGGCCTGGATGACGCGCCCCGGCATCGCGCCTACATAGGTGCGGCGATGTCCTCGAATTTCGGCCTCGTCGCGCACGCCGCCTAGCGAGAGGCGTATGAATTCGCGCCCCATGGCGCGGGCGATGGAGCGGCCTAAGGAGGTTTTGCCAACACCGGGCGGCCCGGCAAAACAGAGGATGGCTCCGGTGCGATCATGGCGGTAGGAGGCGGTGGGTTCATCATCGCGCTGGCGCATTTGTCGCAAATGGCGCACTGCCAGATATTCGACGATGCGGTCTTTGATTTCTTCCAGGCCGTAATGGTCTTCGTCTAGTACGTGCCGTGCATGGGCCAAATCGAGATTGTCTACAGTGGCGTGGTTCCAGGGTAGGCCGGTGAGCCAATCTAAATAGTTGCGCACGACGCTGTATTCGGGGGAGGCGATGGGGAGGCGTGGCAGCCGGCTCAGTTCTCGTTCGGCTTCGCTGCGGGCTTCTTCGGGCATGGCGGCGGCTTCGATTTTGGCGCGGAAGTCGGCGACTTCGACGGTGCGTTCGTCTTCTTCGCCTAGCTGCTGGTGAATGGCTTTGAGCTGTTCACGCAGGAAGTATTCGCGCTGGGCCTGTTCCATTTGGCCGAAGGCTTGCAGCCGGATTTGTTGTCCCATCTCGACGATTTCGATTTCGCGGCCGATGTGGCGGATGAGCCAGTTGAGTTTGTCTTGTACGTTGTCTATCTCGAGGAATTGTTGGGCGCGGTCGAGTTCCAGGCGTAGGTGGGTGGCGATGGTGTAGGCGAGTTGGAGGGGGCTTTCGGGGTTGAGGCTGGCGGCGAGGAGGGAGCCGGGGATGCTGGGGACGAATTCGGCCAGTTGCAGGAAGAGTTCGATGACGTTGCGAGCCAGGGCTTCTATTTTGGTGCCGCTGCTGGTCTGTTCGGGCCAGATTTCGACTTCGGCGATGAGGTATGGCTCGGTTTGGGTGAACTGGCGGATGCGGACGCGCTGCTGGCTGTTGACGAGCAGGCGCATGGTGTTGTCGGGACGATGCAGGACGCGGCGCACGGTGGCGACTGTGCCCATGCGGTAGATGTCATCGGGGCCGGGGTTTTTTTGTTCTGGGTCGTGGCTGGTGAAGAGGCCGATGAGCTGTTCGCTTTCGCTGGCATCGTTGATGAGTTTGATGGAGCGGGGTTGGCCGATGTTGAGGGGAACGGCCGTTAAAGGATAAACCACCAAACCGCGTAAGGGCAGGATGGGTAACTGTTCGGGAACTTTGATGTCTGTGTCGCTCATTGACAATTGTCAATTGTCAATTGTCAATTGACAATTATTTCTTGGGGCCACCTAATGCGGCGATGCCACGCACGAGACCGATGATGTTGAGGATCGCTTTGATGGCATCGGTTGTTTTGATTTCAGGCAGGCTGCCATCATTTTCTTCAGCGGTGCGAATCATGAGGTAGGCTGCGCCGAGGCCAGCGAGGGCACCGATGGCGGCGCCGATGATAAGTATTTTTGTTTTCCAGTTGTTTCCTTCCATTTTGGTTTATTGGGTGTTTGGGTGTATTGGTGTAGAAGTAAATGAACCTGCACCAGGACACCAATAGGCTGTTTTAACGACGAAATAGGCTCACCAGGTGGTTGAGCATGGTTGTGACAAAGGCCAGGATGGCGTTTAGCCGGATGACTGGTTGACCAACTTTGGGCAGAACTGCGGTTATCTTTGCCTGTACTATATCGAGGATGTTGTCTATACGCCAGAAGAGGCGCTGGAGACGGCCGTATTTTTCTGGTTCGCCTTCCTGGCTGCGCCGCCGGTAGACGATTACGCCGATGACGGCTACGCTGGGCAGCAGGCAGAGCAGGGTCATGGGGAGGATGGTGAGGATGATGATGATGTCGGCGACGCCAGAGACGAATTTGCGGGTGCCGGTGATGTTGGGTGAGAGTGCCCCCCAGATGAGTAAGCCGGTGATGATGAGTAAAATCAGGCTGAAAATGATGAGGGGGGTGTAAATGAAGAACCAGTTGAACCGTTGGCGCGAGGCGGCGCGTGCTTGTTGAACGGCCGTTGGCTCTATCCCCGTGTTTGCTTTTGTCACTTCCACTTCAGGCATACAGTTCCTAAATTACATAAAGATGGGGAAATTGTATCACAACTCATGATGGGATGCGTAATTCTAGGATTTGTGCTGTGGGTGGGCGGCATCTGGCCGCCAGAGTGTCCCCAGGCCCAACAGCAGGAAGACGACCATTCCCACCAGCAGGCCACCAGAAAAAATGGGATTAGCCTGGCTGTGAATCTGGATGATACGCCCTTCAATTTGAGGATTGATAGGGGATTGGGCCATGATGTAGGCGGCTACAGCTTCCTCCAAATTATCGCCAGCGTCGTAGGGGTCAATGGCCTTGTCCATAAATTGGGTGTAGCCGTCGCCGCCGCGCCGGAGGAAGTCGTTGGTGGCGATTTTATAGGTGGCGGCGGGGTCGAGTGAAGCATAGCTGCCATCTGTCTGGTGGATTTCTACGCTTACCAGGCGCGAACCGGCTGGCTCATCCACATTCCAGGTGAAGCGCAACCCAGACACTTGGGGGAAGCGGCCAGTGCCTTCGCTTTGGGCACTTTGGGCGCGGCTGATGCCATTTTCTAAAGCATCCCACAAATCTGCGCCTGTCAGCTTGAAAGTGGCGATGGTGTTGCTGAAGGGGAGTACTTCTAGCACATCGCCCAGGCTGACATTGCCTGCGGGAATGCTGCGCCGGATGCTGCCGCCGTTCATGATGGCAATTTGGGTGTCTTCAGCGGCCGTTTGCCACAAGATGGCATCGGTAATGAGATTGCCCATGGTGCATTCGGCAAAGCGGCAACTGGCTCTATCGCCGTCGAGTACGGAAACGGCCGTTCCCACTACCTGCGCCATGAGTGTCTGCAACGGTTCATTTAATTGCTCCACTTGGGCCAAAATAGCGGGGTCTTCGGAGATGCTGCTGTCCAGCAAAATTGGTTCGCCTTCCCAGGCCGTAGGCACACCTTCGGCATCAAAAGTCACATCCAGCCGCCCTAAATATTTGCCATAGGCATAGTCGGAGATGAGCAGAACGGGCAAATCTTCGGGGGATTGGACGACGGTGGGGTAGGGGCCTTCGGCAGTGGGGTCGGTGTTGGAGAGGAAGGTGTTGGTGTGGCCGGAGACGATGACATCGAGGCCGGTGACGGTGGTGGCTACCTGGCTGTCGCGGCCAAAGCCGGAGTGGCTGACACCGATGATTTTATTGATGCCTTGAGATTCGAGTTGGGTAACGGCCGCTTGTACTGCAATCTCAATATTCACAAAGCGCACATTGGGGCCAGGGCTGGACAAGATGGCTGTGTCTTCCGTGGTGAAGCCGACGATGCCGATTTGTTCGCCGCCAATCTCAACGATGGCATAGGGCTGGATGAGTCCAGCCAGTGCAGGTTCGTCGCTGGCATCAATATTGGCACTGAGGACGGGGTGATTGACACCTTGAATGAAGCGGGCCAGGTTGGCGGGGCCGTCGTCGAATTCGTGGTTGCCGACGGCTTGGGCATTGTAGCCGAGCAGATTCATAAAGAGGGCGGCTTCGTCGCCCTTGTAGCGGGTATAGAAGAGGGTGCCCTGGAATTGATCGCCGCCATCGAGCAATAAGACGTTATCCTCTTGGGCGCGGATTTGATTGATGACGGTGGCGCGGCGGGCTACGCCGCCAAAGCATTGGGTTTCGGCGGCTTCGGTTTCGGTGCAGCGGCTGCCGAGGGCACTGGTTTGGGCAATACGGCCGTGTGTGTCGTTGGTGTGCAGGATGGTGAGGTGGAAGTGCGGGGTGGTTTGGGCGGAAACGGCCGTATGTCCCCAAATCAAGAAGGCTATCCACAAGACAATCCATCTGGTGCTTTTTTTGTTATAATGACTACATTTCATTATAGGTCATGGCAATGTCTGAAAACATAAACGCTTTGCAATTAGCCAATTTTATTGTGGCTAATTATCCTGATAAAAATATAACTCCCCTGAAACTACAGAAGCTAGCATATTATGCTAAAGCCTGGTCATTGGTAGCAGGTTCGCTCCATATACAAGCAGATTTTCAAAAATGGAAATACGGCCCAGTTAACCAGGAAATTTACCACGCTTATAAACAATATGGAAGAAACAGTATCCCATCAGCAGCACAGGAAGTATGGTTAAGTGATGAAGCCATGAATCTGCTTAAATTTATCCTAGATAACTATGTTAACCTGTCGGCTTTTACATTGAGTGCCATGACTCATAATGAAACCCCCTGGCAAGAAACTGAAGAGGGCAAGTTGATTCAAGATGAAGCTATCCGTGATTATTTCAGTGAACAGCCTTTTGCTCGGAATTTTATGAAAGAGGATTTATTTGAGGGAACTTTTTATCTGCTGCAAACGGACTCTTGGCACGCATTTACGCTGGATATGTCACCGGATGATGTGGCTTCGTTAGAATCCTTTCCTTCTTATCGAGAATATATTGTCCAGTCAGAACAGGCGAGAAAAGAGTTTGCAGATTTGATGGACAGTTTGCTTCATGATTCCCAGCCATCACTTTGATTCCCATGAAAGGGCGTATTTGGCTGAATTGATGCAGGATTTTCCTGCGTTGCCTGTCCTCGGGGTTGATGAGGCTCTGAATTTCCTTTCTATTCGTTATAAACAACTTGATATTGAACAATTAGCGGAGTCACTGCAATTGCTTGAAGAAGATCAGTTTGTCTCCGGTATGGCCCGACTGCCGAAACAAATACATGGTCATTTGTACAAAGGTATTTTGAAGAATGCTGGTGAATACCGTCAGGGTGATGATAAGAACGGGGGTATCGTTTTCTTTGGTACGAATCAGAAATTTAGAGGATTTTCTCCAGCAGAGATAGATGAGGGGATGGCTGCTGCTTGTTCATTGCTCTCTTTGGCAGATGCTGAACCAATCTATCACGTGGTGAAATTTTACCAGCAGTTTGTGTTGATTCACCCTTTTTATGATGCAAACGGCCGTATTGGTCGCTACGTCACCTCACTCTATCTCCACCTACATGGCTATCATCTTTACTGGGAGCGTTTGCGGCAAAATAACCAATGGCTGAAACGACTTAATGCTTGCCATAGCCGTTTTGAAAGTCACAATTATGAGGAATATGTCCGGCGATTGGTTAATCATTGGTCAAAATTTATCATCAGTAAAGAGGATGTCATTCCCCCCGACGGATGAATTGACGGGATAATCCCTTAAGCCTGCTACAAAATCCCAAAATAAGAGGTACGATGAGATTTCCACCTGCAAAGAGCTTGGATTAACACATCTGCTAATAGCCATAACCTAGTGAATAGTTTTCTGTCCTTCCTCAAAATTCGACCCGGTGAAGGATACCGGGTGGCGGTGATGTTTGTCTATTCGCTGGCGGCCATTGGTGGGGTGGTGATTATCGGCCGTTCGATTGGGCGCATTTTGTTTTTAAGTTCGCTGCCGGAAACGGCCGTTCCCTTCAAATTTATCCTGCCCCCCTTCTTCATTGTTCTCACCATCACCCTCTACACCCGGCTTGTGCCCAATTATCAGTTAGCGCGTTTGATTCGGGGGACGAACTTTTTGATGGTGGCGGGGGTGCTGTTGTTTCGTTATTTGCTGGATCGGGGGAATAGCTTTGCTTTGCTGGCCGCTTTTTATGTTTACATTGAGGTGATGGCCGCGCTGGTGGGGATTCAGTTTTGGACGTATGCGGCTGATATTTTTGATGCGCGGCAGGCCAAACGGCTGTTTGGTTTGATTGCGGCGGGAGGGGTGATTTCTAATATTTTGGCGGGGATCGGTTTGCAGACGGCGGCGACGGTGATTGCGCCGAAGGATTTGCTGTTTGTGGTGGTGGTGAGCTTGCTGATGTGTGTGGGGGCGGTGTCGGCTCTGGCGCGGCGAGGGGGGCGGGAGGAAACGGCCGTTGCCACGCCATCACCCGCTGCTAAAAACAATTTGCGCCAGGATTTGCAAGCGGTGTGGCGCACCCCGCTGCTGGTCTCTATCGGCAGCATCATGATCATCATGTCGCTGGTGACGAATATTGCCGATTATCAACTGGACCTCTCTTTGCAGCGTTTTTTTAGTGCCGATGGCGGCAGTATGCTCTCGTTTTTGGGTTTGTTTCAATTGATTACCGGCGCGTTGGCGTTGGGAGTGCAGTTGTTTGCTACTAATCGGTTGATGGAGCGGTTGGGGCTGGTGACGAGTTTGTTGATTTTACCGGCCAGCATTGCGCTGGGGTCGGGGCTGATTTTGGTGTCGGGGGGGATGCTGGTAGCGGCGGCTTGGCCGCGTGGCTCGGATGTGGTGTTTCGTTATACGGTGAATGATGCGGCGTTGAATACGCTGTTTTTGCCGATTCAGCCAGCACTGCGTCGGCGGGCGAAGGCGATTTTGGATGGGATTGTGAAGCCGCCGATTGTGGGTTTGTTGGGCTTGCTGTTTTTGCTGTTTCGGGGGGATGGCAATGGGGTGCAGGCCAGCACGATTGTGATGTGGTCAGTGCCGGTGCTGGGGTTAACGGCCGTTTGGCTCTTTCTGGTGCAGCGGGTGCGCAGCCAATATCGGGGGGCGCTGGCGGACAGTTTGCGGCAGCGGCGGCTGGATTTGGGTTCGACGGAGATTGATGTTTCCGATGAGGTGACGGTGCAGGTGTTGGCGCAAAGTTTGCAAGACCCGGATGAGTTTCAGGTGATTCATGCGCTGAATTTGATGCGGAATGCGCCGGAGGTGGATTGGCTGCCTTATATTGCGCCGCAGGTTCATCACCCATCGCTGGAGGTGCGGTTGATGGTGCTGCATTTGTTGCAGGAGGCGCGACGGACGGAGTTTGGCGAGGTGGTGGCTTCGCAGTTTACGGCCGTTGAGCCGGAGGCACGAGCGGCGGCGATTGAAGCGTATTGTGCCATGTATGAGGATGCGGCTATTGAGCCGGTGGTGGGCTTTTTGGAGGCGGAGGAGGCGCAAATTCGGCGGGCGGCGATTGTGGGGCTGACGCGCTACGGCGGGTTGGATGGCATTTTGCAAGCGGCTAATTATTTGAAGGAGATGTTGGTTTCGGAGTCGGTGGAGATGCGCTGTTTGGGGGCGCAGGTGTTGGGGCAGTTGGGCGTGTCTAATTTTTATCGGCCGCTGCTGCCGCTTTTGCGTGATCCGGCGCAGGTGGTGCGGGTTTCGGCGATACGGTCGGCGGGGCAGTTGCGCCATCCGGCTTTTGTGCCGGATTTGATTGCGCAGTTGGGAGCGGCGAGTACGGTTGCGGTGGCGACGGAGGCGCTGGTGGCGTATGGGCCGGGTGTGGTGGGGGCTTTGGCTGAGGCGTGGCAGGATGGTGGGGAGACGGCCGTTCGTTTGCAAATTCCCAAAGTGCTGCAGCAGATTCCTACGGAAGCGGCGATGCAGGTGCTGCTGGCACATATGGAGGATGAAAATGAGCATTTGCGGGGGCGGGTTTTGCGGGCTTTGACGCGCTTGCAAAGTTTGGGGGTGCGGGTGCAGGTGGAGGCGGTGTATTTGCAGCAGTTGTTGTTGTGGGAGGCGCGGCATTATTATGAATTGTTGGTGGTGTATGATGATTTGGGGGAGATGGGACGCGGGGTACTGCTGGAGGATACGCTGCGGCGGTTGATGCAATATACGCTGGATCGGCTTTTTTATCTGTTTATGCTGCTCTATCCTGAGCAGAATGTGGCCCAGTTGCAGCGGGGATTGGCGCAGGGGGATGCGCGGCTGCGGGCGAATGCGATTGAGCTGCTGGATACGATAGCGGGGCGGGAGGTGAAGGAGTTGGTGCTGCCGCTGATTGAGGCGGGGCGGGAGCAGATTTTGGCGGTGGCGCGGGAGGAGATGGGGATTGAGTCTCGTTCGATGGCGGAACGGTTGGAGGCGTTGATCTGGCATCCGTCGGGCTGGGTGCGGGCTTGTGTGTTGTTTCAGATTGGGTCGCTGCGTTTGGTGGAGTTGGAACATTTGGTGCAGGCGGGGTTGGTGGCGGAGGATGTGATTGTGCGGGAAACGGCCGTTTATGCCAGCCAATATCTTTTGCCACCGGATGAGTTTAGGCAGGTTTTGGTGCGGGAAACGGCCGTGGCGCCTGAGCCTGTGCGTGAATATGCTGGCAAATTGTTGGCGAATATGAGCCGTAAACATCAGGTTGCGGTTTAGGTTGTTTTATGGCTTTATCAACGATTGAACGAGTGCTTTTTTTGCGGGGGGTGGAGCTTTTTGGGCAGATTCCGGGCGAGGATTTGGTGCATGTGGCTCAGGTGTGTGAGGAGGTGCATTTTGATGCTGGGACGCAGTTTATTACGCAGGGGGATATGGGGGATTGTCTCTATATTTTGGTGGATGGGGAGGTGGATATTGCCATTGAGGGTGTGGGGGTGATTTTGCATCGGGTGAGTAAGAATATTATTGGGGAGATGGCGATTATTTCGCGTAACCCGCGTTCGGCGCACTGTATAGCCAAGACGGATATGACGGCGTTGAAGATTGGTTATGATGTGTTTTGGAATTTGATGGAGGAGAAGCCGATTTTGGCGCTGGGGGTGATGCGGGTGTTGAGCCAGCGTTTGGATGAGGCGAATAAGAATTTGCGGCGGCTGGGGGCGAGCCAGTAAACAGTGTTCAGTAATCGGCATGGTTCAAGTTTGCTTTACAAATTGTAGAACGATTTTGCAAATCGTTCTCTGGGCGATTTACAAAATCGCCCTACAAAGTGTTAAGTTGATTGTCAGGATTTGTGAACCATGCCCAGTAATCGGTAAACAGTGAATTAGATTTGGCGGAGGCGGTGGACGGCCGTTTCTAATGTTTCTTGCTTTTTGCAGAAGGCGAAGCGGGCGACACCCGCGCCGTCGGCGGGGTTGTGGTAGAAGGCACTGGGGGGAATGGCGGCGACACCGACGTTTTTGGTGAGGTGCTGGCAAAATTCTACGTCGTTGGCGAAGCCGAGATGGCTGATGTCTACCATGAGGAAGTAGGTGCCGTGACAGGGCAGGGGAGGCAGCCCGGCATCGCGCAGGGCGGTGGCCAGGAAGTCCCGTTTTTGTTGGTAGTTGAGGGCGAGATCGGTGTAGTAGGTATCGGCCGTTTCTAAAGCTGCTGCTGTGGCTTCTTGCAAGGGGGCCGCGCCGCAGAAGGTGACGAACTGGTGGGCGCGGAAGATGGCTTGCACCAGGTCGGGGCTGGCGATGGCCCAGCCGACTTTCCAGCCGGTGGCGCTGAAGGTTTTGCCGAGGCTGGAGATGGTGACGCTGCGTTCGGCCATGCCGGGCAGGCTGGCGATTTGGTGGTGGGAACGGCCGTCGAAAATGATATGCTCGTATACTTCATCGGCGACGGCGATGACATCATGTTTTTGGCAGAGGCGGGCGATCATCTCCATCTCTTCTTGTGTGAAGACTTTGCCGGTGGGGTTGTGGGGGGTGTTGAGGAGGATGAGCCTGGTTTTGTCGGAGAAGAGGGCGGCTAGTTCGGCTTCATCAATGGCCCAATCGGGCGGGCGCAGGGTGTAGTAGCGGGGAATGCCGCCGGACATTTGCACGGAGGGGACGTAGGAGTCGTAGTAGGGTTCAAAGATGATGACTTCGTCGCCGGGGTTGACGAGGCCGAAGATGGTGGCGAAGATGGCTTCGGTGGCCCCGTGGGTGATGACGACTTCGGTGTGGGGGTTGAGGGAACGGCCGTATATCGTTTGCATTTTGGCGGCGACGGCTTCTTTGAGGCGGGGACGGCCGCTGGCGGGGGCGTATTGGTTGATGTCGCCCTGGATGGCCTGGATGGCGGCTTCTTTTAAGAAGTCGGGGGCGGCGAAGTCGGGGAAGCCTTGCCCCAAGTTGACGGCGTTATACTCGACGGCGAGGGCCGTCATCTCGGTGAAGATGGTAGTGCCAAAGTGGCTGACTCGTTGGGCCATATGTGCCATAGAATAGCCTCCGATTTTGTGCCGCCTGTTGTTTAGGTGAAACGGCTACTAATAGTACAATAGGTTCATGGATGCTTCAATGTTTGGGGAAAATGGGTTGGGTTTCTTGGTTATTTTGGGTATTATGCGGGTATCTCACGATGGCAAGGGAATAGTGGGCCATGTTTTGACTGGATTTTCATTCATGGGGGATGGAAACAGGGTATGAAGATGGAAGATGAGCAACAACATCGGGTGAAGCTGGTATTGGTGATTGATGATGAGGCACCGGTGCGGGAGGCGGTGGAGGATGTGTTGATGATGTTGGGGATGGGGGTGATGACGGCGGAAAACGGCCGTCTCGGCATTGCCCATTATCAAGAAAATATGGCTGACATTGATCTGGTGCTGTTGGATTTATCTATGCCTGGTATAAGCGGCAAAGAGACATTGGCAGAACTGCGCCAACTGAACCCCGAGGTGATAGTTATTTTGTCTTCTGGTTACAGCTCTCAGGATTATGTGCCGGAGATGGATGCCAGGACGGATTTTTTGCAAAAGCCATATGATATTGATGAGCTTATTGCCAAAATTCGTAAGCATTTGCCATGAGTAGGGGTGTGGGGCCAGAATTTGAATGGTTGAAAGGATGTGAACATGAAGCTGACGATTTCTTTAGCACAGATGGATGTTGTTTTGGGCGAGCCGGAGCAGAATTTGGCGACGGCGCGGCGCATGGTGGCGGAGGCCGCCCAGCGGGGTTCGGATGTGGTGGTGCTGCCGGAACTGTGGTCTACGGGCTATGATTTGGAGAATGCGGCGCGTTATGCCACGCCGACGGATGCGGGGATTTTTGCGGAGGCGGCGCAGTTGGCGCGGCAGAATGGGATTGCGATTTTGGGGTCGTGTTTGTCGTTGTTGGGGGAGGATGCGCATAAGGATGCAAAGTATGGGAATACGGCCGTTTACATCAACAGCGATGGTCAAATCCTCGGCCAATACAGCAAAATCCACCTCTTCCAACTGATGGATGAACATCTCTACCTGACTGGGGGCGAAAAACTGACGGTGGTGGAAACAGAATGGGGGCTGGGCGGCTTGTCCATTTGTTATGATTTGCGCTTCCCTGAACTTTTCCGCGCCTATGCCCTCTCTGGGGTGCAGATGGTCTTTTTGCCTTCCGAATGGCCGCACCCGCGTCTGGCCCACTGGCAAACTTTGCTGCGAGCGCGAGCCATTGAGAACCAGATGTATGTGATTGCCTGTAACCGCGTGGGCAATTCTAAAAACACCGACTTCTTCGGCCATTCCTGCATCATTGATCCCTGGGGCGAGATTGTGGTGGAGGCGGGGGAGAGTGAAGTGCTGTTAACGGCCGAAATTGACCTGGGCAAAGTAGACGCAGCCCGCGCCAAAATTCCGATTTTTGCCGACCGTCGGCCTGAATTATATCTTTAACGTGGCAGGTGGCAGGTAGCAGGTAGTTGCCACCTGCCACTTGTAACCTGCCACCTTTATTAATTCACGCTATCATTAAGCTATGAACCCCATCCGTATCGAGCTGCCCACCGAGTTTGCCGTTGGCCCCGTTAATGCCTATCTTTTTACTGAACCAGAACCGATTTTAGTGGATACCGGCGTGAAGTCGGAGGCGAGTTGGGCGGCGCTGGTGGCGGGTATGGCGGCGCAGGGGGTGCAGGTGGCTGATTTGCGGCGGGTGGTGATTACGCATCCGCATGTGGATCATTGTGGTCAGGCGACGCGGCTGGCGGCGGCCAGTGGGGCCACTGTGTGGGTGTCGGAGTTGGGCGCGGATTGGCTGTTGGATTTTGCGGGGATGTGGCAGAAGCGGTTGGTTTATTACCGGGATGTTTTTTTGCCGCAAACGGGTCTGCCGCCGGCCATGCAGGATGGGGTAGTGGCTTATTTTGAAGGGGTGAAGGATACGTTTGAGTCGGTGCCGGCGGCTTGGGTACGGCCGTTTGGCCTGCAAGAGACGCTGGTAATGGGTGGGTTAGAGTGGCAGGTGGTTTATGCGCCCGGCCATGCTAATCACCAGACCTGTTTTTATCAGCCGGAGACGCGGCAGTTTTTGGCGGCGGACCATTTGCTGCACCGTGCGCCGACGCCGATTGTGGAACGGCCGTTAACCGGCCACACCCGCATCCCCGCCCTGCCCCAATTTTTGCAATCGCTCGACCTGGCCGAAGCCCTGGACATAGACATTGTGTATCCGGGTCATGGCGACCTCATCACCGACCATCGCGCTCTCATCCGCAAGCAGCGGCAGCGGATTCACCAGCGCAAAATGGAGTGCTGGCAGTTGGTGGCCGACGGCCATGAGACGATGGCCGATCTGGTCAACATCATGTATGCCCATTACCCGCCGCAAGCCCGCTTTTCGGGCCTGTGGATGCTGGTGGGCTACCTGGATTTGCTTAAAGCGGAGGGGTTGGTGGTGGAACGGCCGATTGGTGAAGTGCTGCATTTTATAAGAAAGGAGACTGGAGACTAGAGACTGGAGGCTTCAATCTCTAGTCTCCAGCCTCTAGTCTCCCCCAGCTATGACGACTATCGAAAATCTAAATCCTCTCCCTGCCCTCTATCGCGTGACTATTACCGACGAGCATTTGGATGTGATGGGGCATATGAACATCCGCTGGTATATGGCCTTTTTTGATGATGGCGACTGGCAGTTGTTTGCCGATGTGGGGGCCGATTTTGCCTATTTTGAGCGGGAGCAGGCGGGGCAGTTTGCCTTGCAGCATTTTATTCGTTATCTGGCGGAGGTGCGGGTGGGCGAGACGGTGGTGATTAAGGGGAGGATGATCGGCCGTTCCGACAATGGCAAACGGGTTCACTACCTCCTCTTCATGGTCAACGAATCCACCAACACGCTGGCGGCCACGATGGAGTGCCTGGCCAGCCATGCCGACCTCACCATTCGGCGCACGGCTCCTTACCCGCCGCCTATTTTAGCCAAACTCGATGCCCTTATTGCCGCCCACAACCAACTGGCTTGGGATGTGCCGCTGTCGGGCGTAATGAACGTATAAGAAGTTCCCTCAGTTCCTCCGAGTTCCCCAGAGGAACTGAGGGGAACTTAGAGGAACTTAAAGAATGCCCTTATGATCCCCACCCTTACCCAACTCGAACAACTCCATAGCTTCAATCGGGTGACGATTGGCGCAGAACATTTGGATGTGATGGGGCATATGAATGTGCGCCATTATCTGGCGATTTTTGATGAGGCGGCGTGGCGCTTTTTTGGCACGTTTGGCATGGATGAGGCGTATTACACGGGCGGGGTGGGCGGTGGCTTTGCCTTGCAGCAGTCTATACGTTATCTGGCGGAGTGCCGGGTGGGGGATGTGGTGAATGTGCGAGGGAGGATGATCGGCCGTTCGGCCAAGCGCATCCATTTTATGTTGTTCATGGTCAACGAAACCAATGGCACCCTGGCGGCCACCAGCGAGACGCTGGGCGCACATGCGGATATGCGGGTGCGGCGCACTTCGCCGTATCCTCCCCATATTGCGGCCCAAATTGATGCCCTGATTGCGGAAAGTGAGAAGCTGGATTGGGCGGCGCCGGTGTGTGGGGCGATACGGCCGTAAAGGACTACAACGGTTTGAGAAATAATGGGATGTCTTATCGGTTTATTTCCACCATCCGTTGTAGTCACCTAATAAGTGACTGGAGTCTGGCGAATTTTATAGTTCTCTCTGGTATGTGGGGCGATTTTCAAAATCGCCCTACTCTGGAAAACTCAAAAAACGCCAGTGTCCGGTGAGTGAGAAAAGATGATGCACCCTGAAGATGTTGGCATGTCCAGTGAGCGGTTGGCGCGAGTACGGCCGACTTTAGAGAAGTATATCGCCGATGACAAGGTGGCGGGTATTGTGGCGACCATTGTGCGGCGGGGGCAGGTTGTGTATGAGGATTGTTTAGGGTTGATGGATCGGGAGACGCAGACACCGATGCGGCCCGACGCGATTTTCCGCATTTACTCGATGACGAAGCCGATTATTTGTCTGGCTTTGATGACCTTGTATGAGCAAGGGCTGTTTCATCTGAATCTGCCGGTGGCTGCGTTTATTCCGGCTTTCAATTCCTTGAAGGTGTATGCGGGCGAGGATGAAGCGGGGGAGATGATTTTGGAGGAGCTGCGGCGGCCGGTTACGATTCGGGATTTGCTGACGCATACGTCGGGGTTGACGTATCACTGGTTGGAAAACGGCCGTGTTGAACAACTATACCGTGATGCCCAACTTTCATTTGAAAGCCCCCTTGACGAGTTTGTGGCCGAATTAGTCAAGCTGCCTCTAGCCTTTCAACCCGGCACAAGCTGGCGGTATAGTTTAGCGCATGATGTGGTGGCATATCTGGTGCAGCTTATCAGCGGCAAACCGGTGGATGTGTATTTGCGGGAGACGATTTTTGAGCCGCTGGGTATGGTGGACACCGGTTACTATGTGCCTGAGGCGAAGCTGGATCGCCTTGTGACCATGTATGGCTCGGTCAATGTGCTGTATTCTGATGTTTCTATTACCCGCTGGTTTGGTGATGCCATGAAAGGGGCCAGCAACTATCTAGCGGGGGCGCGGGATAGTTTGGAGTCGGCGCCGCATCAGGCGTTTCGGGGTGGGCATGGGCTGGTTTCTACGGCGGCAGATTATCTGCGTTTTGCGCAGATGTTGTTGAATGGTGGGGAGTTAAACGGCCGTCGCATCATCAGCCGCAAAACCCTGGAACTCATGACCGCCAATCACCTCGCGCCCAACCTGCTGCCAGTTGAGTTAGGCGGCGTTCCCCGACCGGGTGAGGGGTATGGTCTGGGTTTTGGTGTGATCATGGACATCGGTCAGTATCAGGCTGTTGGTTCCGTGGGCAGCTTTAGTTGGGGCGGCGCGGCCAGCACCACCTTTTGGGTAGACCCCCAAGAAGAGCTAATCGGGGTGATGATGTCCCAATATCAGCCCCCGGTACATTTGTTAACGCCAGACTTTAAGGTGATGGCGTATCAGGCGATTGCGGATTAGAGAGTGGGAGATTGGAGACTAGAGACTGGAGACTAGAGATTATCTCAGTCTCCAGTCTCCAATCTCCAGTCTCTAAAATAAGGAGAAGGTTCAATGCAAAGTTTAATGATGGATTACCAGTTGACGTTAGACAAAATATTGGAACATGCCAACCGCATGTATGCCCACAAGCGGGTGATTACCAAACGGCCGGATGGCAGCTTCCACACCTACACCTACGCCGACATGTACAAGCGCGTCAAGCGTTTGTCTAAGGCTCTGGTGAAGTTGGGCGTGGAGCCAGGGGATCGGGTGGCTACTTTTGCCTGGAACAATTACCAGCATTTGGAGCTGTATTACGCCATTCCCGGTGCCGGGGCGGTTTGCCACACCCTCAACATCCGCCTCTTCCCCGACCAGTTGGCCTATATTGTCAACCATGCCGAGGACAAAATTGTTTTCATTGAAGGCTCGCTGCTGCCGCTGTATGAGCGGGTGGCTGACCAGATTAGCTGTGTGGCGCATTATGTGCTGTATAACGCGCCGCGTGATGTGCAGACGAAGCTGCCCAATGTGCTGTTTTATGAGGATTTGATTGACGAATCGGATGAGAATTTTGAGTGGCGGTCAACGGATGAGAACATGTCTATGGGTATGTGTTACACCAGCGGCACCACAGGTGATCCGAAAGGGGCGATGTATGCCCATCGCTCGATGTATTTGCATACCTTAGGCACGCTGCAAGCCAATTCGTTAGGTGTAACGGAGTCGGATGTTGTGCTGCCGGTTGTGCCGCAGTTCCATGCGATGGCCTGGGGGCTGCCTTATGGCTGCGTGGCTTCGGGCGCGGAGATTGTGATGCCGGGGCAGTTTTTGCAGGGTGTGCCGCTGGCGGACATGATCGCCGAGTATCGGGTGACGATTGCGGCGGGTGTGCCTACGATTTGGACGGCACTTTATCATGAGTTGAAGAATAATCCGCGTGATATTTCTTGCATTCGGGCGCTGGTGGTGGGTGGTTCGGCGATGCCCCGTGCCTTGACGAAGGCGTATGAGAGTGAGTTGGGGGTGAATGTGGTTCATGCCTGGGGCATGACGGAGACATCGCCGTTGGGGACGGTGACGAATTTGCAGAGCCATCACGCGGCTTTGCCGGATGAGGCGAAGTGGGATGTGAAGGCTAAGCAGGGGTATGCTATTTTTGGGGTGGAGATTCGCATTGTGGATGAGGAGGGTGAAGCCTTGCCCTGGGATGGGGAGGCGATGGGTGAATTGCAGGTACGTGGCCCCTGGGTGATTGGTAAATATTTTAAGCGGGAGGTGTCGCCGGATTCGTTTACGGCCGATGGCTGGTTCCGCACGGGTGATGTGTCGAAGATGAACCCGGATGGCTTGATGCAGATTACGGATCGGACGAAGGATTTGGTGAAGAGTGGTGGGGAGTGGATTTCGACGGTGGATTTGGAGAATGAGATTATGGCGCATCCGAAGGTGTTGGAAGCGGCCGTTATTGCGATTCCTGATGAGAAGTGGCAGGAACGGCCGTTAGCCGCCATTGTCCCCACCGCCGACGGACACGACCTGACCGCCGCCGAAATCACCGCCTTCCTCAGCGACAAAGTTGCCAAATGGTGGATTCCCGACGACTATGTTTTCGTGGCCGAAATCCCCAAGACCAGCACGGGCAAATTCAGCAAGCGCACCCTGCGGAATATGTTCGCGGCGGGGGAATTGAATTAAGAATTAGGAATTATGAATTATGAATTATGAAGGGGAGAGCCTCCTCATAATTCATAATTCATAATTCATATTTCAAAAATGGGACCACTCTCTACACTTAAGATACTCGACTTTAGTACCCTGCTGCCGGGGCCGTTTGCGACGATGATGTTGGCGGATATGGGGGCGCAGGTGCTGCGGGTGGAAGCGCCAAATCGGCCGGATATGGTGCGGCTGATGCCGCCGTTTGATGAGGAAGGCCATTCGTCGTGGCACGCGCTGCTGAACCGCTCTAAGCGGTCGCTGGCGTTGGATTTGAAGAAGCCGGGGGCAACGGCCGTTATTAAGCGGCTGGTGCGTGAGGGGGGATATGATATTGTGTTGGAGCAGTTCCGGCCGGGGGTGATGGACAGGTTGGGCGTGGGCTATGAAGCGTTAACGGCCGTGAACCCCTCCCTCATCTACTGCTCGATAACTGGTTATGGGCAGACGGGGCCGTATAAAGATCGCGCCGGACATGATTTGAACTATCTGGCGCTGGCGGGGGTGATGAGCCACACGGGGCGCAGGGCAGGCGGGCCGCAGCCGCCAGGGGTGCAGGTGGCCGATGTGGGCGGTGGTTCGTTGGGGGCAGTGACGGGGATTTTAGCGGCCGTTATTCATCGGCTGGCGACGGGGGAGGGGCAGATGGTGGATATTAGCATGTTTGATATGTCTGTTGCCTGGCACAGCCATGTGGTGAGTGCCTATTTAGTGGGTGGCACAATGCCTGATTATGAGAGTTGGGGCTTGAACGGGGGTGGTTTTTATGATTGTTATGGGACGAAAGACGGCCGTTATCTCTCTGTGGGCAGTTTGGAACCCCAATTCTGGCGGGGCTTTTGCACGGCGATGGGGCGACCTGATTTGGTTGAGCGCGGCTTTGAGGCTGTGCCGGGGCAGATGGAGGCGTTAAAGGCGGAGATTGGGGCGGTGCTGAGGGAGAAGACGTTGGCGGAGTGGACGGCCGTTTTTGCCGAATATGATGTCTGTGTGGAGCCGGTTTTGACGGTGCCGGAGATGCTGCAGCACCCGCAGACGCAGGCGCGGGGGATGGTGGTGGAGGTAGAGATGGGAAACGGCCGTTTCCAACCGCAAATCGCCAGCCCCTATAAATTTTCGCGCAGCCAGCCGGAGTATAAACATACAGGGGTGAAAACTGGGGAGCACTCGCCAGAGGTTTTGCGGGAGTTGGGGTATACGGAGGCAGAAATCGCGGCCTTATTGTAGGGGTGAATGGGTCGTGGGGGCGAGGAGGGTTTCTCGCCGAAGATGGCTGGAAATGATAAGTTGAGAGCAACAGTTGAAAGGTTAATGGAATCTCGTCAAGAACTCCAGCATGATCTCATCAAACTCCTTTGGACATTCCCAATTGACGGCATGACCGGAGCCTGCGATGATGGCCGCTTCGCCTTGGGGGCAGAGGGCGGCGCTGGCGGTGGCATGTTCCTTCGGCCAAAAGGGGCTTTCGGCACCGGCAACGAAGAGGACTGGCACATCGGTCTGCTTGAGCGTTTCCCGCCAGTCCGCATCGGCATGATCCAAAAGCAGCGGTTTTGTCCTTTCATGGTCGAATTTCAGATACTTCACCCCGCGTAAAAACATCATTAGGATAATCATGAAGTTTGGCGCTTTCTTGTTTGGCTTGGGCAACGGATGGTCGAAAAACGTGGGGCGCGTGGCGGCGTTCAGACCAACCATGCCATAGGGCCAATCCTCGCTGTTCAGCATCTTGGGTGTCTGGTCAATGCTAATCACACCATACAGCCGTTCTGTGCCAAATTGGGCAATATAGGCCCACATGGTGGAAGCCCCCTGTGATTGCCCTATCAAAAATGCCTTGTCTAGCTGCAAGTGGTGCAGCAGGGCAGCGAGGTCTTTGCCCTGTGTGGCCATGTCTTGGCCGAAGGGGGGATTAGCGGAACTGCCGTGTGAGCGTCTGTCGAAGGCGATGACGCGGCAGCCGTGTTTTAGCAGCACTTTTTCCTGGTCGTACCAGGAGGTGGCGGGGGCGGAGTAGCCCGCAATAAGGATGACGGGGATGCCGCTGCCTTTGTCGCTGTAGCCTAATTTGACTTGATCGTCGGTGGTAAAAAATTGCATTTTCATGACAGGATTTTCCCATGAAGTAGATGCTTTTTCAAGGCAGAGAGGTGCAACAAAGTTACAAAACCCACTAACCTTGAGTCAGGGAATTTCCAAAATGACGGCATCTTCTTGGCAAAGAGTGGGGCAGATTTTGAAGCTGAGGTAACGGCCGTCAAAAGACCACTGCGGCTTTTTAACACGATCCCCACTCTGCATGGTTAAGGCTATTTGGGTTGATTGGTCAATGTCAAAGAGCACCCAATTGTTTTGAGGATCGCGGAAAAGCAAGGAGTGGCTGTGCGTTGCCCAAACAGGTTCAGTTGGGGACGATGGCAATGATGTGATGTTTTGGTTGGTTTCAATGTCGAATATTTTGAGATTGAGATTGGGGTCTAAATAGGCAAAGTAACGGCCGTTGGGTGCAAACACGCCCATGTGCAAAGAATAATCTAACCAGAACGGTTCCAATTCACCAAAAATGGTATCTGTAAAAATAACTTCTCTTGTACTGGTATTAAAGAGATGGATTTGCGAACTGCCATCTTCATCTGAGTAAGTACGAAAGGCTAAAAATTGTGAGTTTGGAGAAATTAACCCATGCACGGCTTCTGGTATAAGAGGCTGCAAAGTATTGCTTTCCACATCCCAAAGTTGAATTTGCATATTGGCTGGTATCAATTCAATGTCGTTAATTCCCTCAAGGCTCCAGGTAAGTACGATCATTTGATCCGGTTCTAACATCCAACCTATAGGTAAAGAGCCTAAATCGGCTCTAGACCATGAATCCTGTTCAGGTAAAAAACGCATAAATGGGCCGGATTCATAACGATCACTTTGTTCTACCCGATATGTAAACAAAGCTCCGCTAAATCGCCACCAACCTCCAGTACCAATTTCAGTAGCCGAAACATAAGATTGATTAACGTGTAAAAAGGAACCATGTGTCGTCCCACCTGCTATCCCGTTACCCTCATTTACATCGAAAATACCGGCGTAGGTATGACCACCACCTGACCAGCCTCCATATACCAGTTTTGAATCGTCCATCCACCCATCGAACCAAAGCCACTTTCCCCATCTATCAAAAGATTGCAGATTGTTGCCCTGACGATCTACCATCCATAAATGGGCAAAGTCATAAATTTCTTCCCCCTCAGGGTGTGGCCCGGAAAACAAAAGGTGTTCACCAGTTGGCTGCCAAATCATGCTGAAATAGTTGTTACAGATGTTTGCTGGCGGTTCTAAATTCGACGTTGCAAAATCAGGTGCGGATGCTATCCAAAGTGATCCATCAGGATTTAAGCCATTACGACTGTAGCGGTTACAATCTTCATACACAAACTCATTTTGAGTAGGTGACCATGCCAAATCACCCACATTCTCAATCTGTTTAACGATTTGAGCGTCGTTGCTCCAAATAATCTCGGGCAAGGGTGTTGTTGTTGGGGTACGTGTGGGTTGTTGCGCCAGGATTTGCAACTCTTTGTCTGGTGTGAAAACGATGGCGGGGGCATCTACAGCCTCAATCGTTGGTGTAGGCAGTGGTGTAGAAGTGGGCAGCGTCGTTGGTGTGACAGTATCGGGCGGTAGGGTTGTTGTTGGTGCCTTAGTTGAGCTTAATGGCACAGAGGTAGAGTGCAAAGTAGATGGTGTTATAAAATCCTGGTTTGTCTGTGTACAGCTAGCGAAACAAAGTAATAAACATACAGTGGCTAAGATTTTGTAATGTGTCACGTATTACCCCTTTGACGTTTTCTGTCTGTTATGGAAATCATACTAGATGACGGTGTGGCTGTCTATCCATAACTTCATGACGATACTTAGATAATTAACGCTTGTCCAGTATATGAACAATGTCTACAATATGGACATGGCGACGGTGCAGGCGGTGGAACGGGCGTTGGCGATTCTGGCGAAGCTGGGTGATTGCCCGCAGGGCATGGGCGCGGCGGAGTTGGCGCGGGCGGTGGCTTTGCCACGCCCGACGGTGATTCGGCTGCTGCATACGATGGAGCAGAGTCAGGCGGTGGAGCGGGTGGTGGACAACGGCCGTTATCGCCTGGGTGAAGGGATTTTGAGTCTGGCAACGGCCGTTTCTTTTTCGCGGCAGTTGGTGTGGCTGGCACGGCCGTTTTTGCAGGAGTTGGCCCAGCAAACGGGGGAGACGGTGTATTTGAGTGTGCCCGACGGCTACCAGAGCCATTACATTGAGCAGATCAACAGCCAATATCATATTCAGCCCATTGATTGGGTTGGTTCTCGTGCGCCGCTGCATTTGGTGGCCGATGGCAAGCTGTTTTTGGCGCACTGGCCGGAAGCAGATGTGGCGCGGTATTGTGAACGGCCGTTAATCCCACAAGCTCCCCAAAGCATCACCGATGCGGCCCAGTTACGGGCGCATCTGGCGCAGGTGCGGCAGCAGGGTTTTGCCTGCACGCGGGATGAGTTTGAGGAGGGGTTGGTGGCTTTTGCCGCGCCGGTGTTGAATGGGGAAGAGAGGGTGGTAACGGCCGTTACCATCAGCGGCCCCGCCTACCGCTTCCCCGAAGAACAAGATGAACAATTCGCTCGCCGTGTACAGGAGACGGCGAAAGCGATTGAGGAACAGTTAAAGAGATAGGTATATTGGTATAGTGGTGTATTTTCTTCACCACTACACCACTATACCAATACACCCAATACACCCAAAAGGAGTATCCCATGCCCAAAAACATCATCATCACCGCAGCGGTGACGGGGGCGAGTTTCACGCCCACCATGTCGCCTTATTTGCCCTACAAAGCTGACCATTTGATTGCCGATTCGGTGGCGGCGGCTAAGGCTGGCGCGGCCATTATTCACATACACGGCCGTAACGCCCACGACGGCAGCCCTACCTCTGACCCCGAAATTTTCCGCGAATATGCGGCGGGGATTAAGGCCGAGACGGACGCGGTGATCAACATGACCACCGGCGGGGCGACGGGGCAGACGATTGAGGAGCGGCTGAATGTGGTGAAGCAGTTGCAGCCGGAACTGTGTTCGTGCAATCTTGGCACGATGAATTACGGCGGCTTCCCCATGATTCCCAAATATGCGGGGAAGTGGAATTTTGAGTGGGAGGAGCCATTTTTGGAGTCCACGCGCACGGAGCCATTTTCCAGCAGCTTTGCTGATATTGAGTACATGTTGAAATATTTGCAAAATGAGACGGGGACGCGGCTGGAGTTTGAGGCGTATGATGTGGGGCATCTCTACACGCTGGCCTATTATGCCGAGATGGGGCTGGTGCAGGGGCCGATTATGGTGCAGATGGTGATGAATACGCTGGGCGGCATTGGGCCGGAGATTGACAATGTGGTCTTTATGATGCGCACGGCGCAGCGGCTGTTGGGGGATGATGCCGAGATTTCGGTGTTGGGTGGCGGCCGTTACCAGTTTAATCTCATCACGGCGGGGGCGATGATGGGCTGTAATGTGCGCGTGGGCATGGAGGATAATCTGTACATTGGGCGGGGCAAACTGGCCGAATCCAATGCCGATTATGTCGCTAAAGCGAGACGCATTTTTGATGAGTTATCGCTGGGCGTGGCGACACCAGCGGAAGCGCGGCAGCGGTTTGCCTTGAAGGGTGCGGGGGCGGTGAAGTTTTAGAGTTTGAGATTGACCCAATCTCAAAGATTGGGCCAATCTGGAGGTCACAATGAGTCGAGTAAGTCCTGAGCAGGTGCAGCGGGTGGGGATTGTGGGGACGGGGGTGATTGGGGGCGGTTGGGCGGCGCATTTTTTGCGGAATGGGATGCGGGTGACGGCGTGGGACCCGGCGCCGGATGCGGAGAGGAAGCTGCGGGAAAGGGTAACGGCCGTTTGGCCCAAACTCGAACGCCTGGGGCTGCACCCTGATGCCTCGCCCGATAATTTGCATTTTGCGCCCACGCTGGCCGAGGCGGTGGCTGAGGCTCAGTTTGTGCAGGAGAATGTGCCGGAGCGGCTGCCGATTAAGATTGACACGTTGCAGCAGATTGATGCGGCTTGTCCGCCGGAGACAGTGATTGCCAGCAGCACATCGGGCTATTTGATGACGGAGATGGCTGTTGGCTTGCAGCATCCTGAGCGGTGTGTGGTGGCGCATCCTTTCAATCCGCCGTATCTGATGCCGGTGGTGGAGGTGGTGGCGGGGGAGTTGACGAGTGAGGCGGCGCAGGCTTGGGCGGTGGCGTTTTATAAGGTGACGGGTAAACGGCCGCTTAAATTGAGCAAGGAAATTCCTGGTTTTGTAGCCGACCGGATTATGGAGGCGGTGTGGCGGGAGATTTTGCATATGGTGGATAAGGATATGGCGACGGTGGCGGAGATTGATGCGGCCGTGAGGTATGGGCCGGGGCTGCGTTGGGCTTTGATGGGGCCATTGACGGTGCTGCATTTGGGCGGCGGTGAGGGCGGTATGGCGCATCTGATTCACCAGTTTGGGCCGTCGCTGCAAGCGCCCTGGACGTTTTTGGAGCCGCCGGAGTTGACGGATGAGTTGGCGCAGAAGGTGATTGATGGCTGTGATGCGTTGACAGACGGCCGTTCGATCCGCGATTTGGAGGAGGAGCGGGATGATTTGCTGATTCGGCTGATTGAGATGTTGGAGGGGAGTCGGTTGTGGAATTTGGGGGAATTGCTGCCGGGCGAATAAATTCGCGGCAACGACTACAAAGTCGGCCTTCGCCGACTGAAGATCAGCCCGCGAAGGCGGGCTTCGTAGTCGTTGCTGCGGTTTTAACCGCCAAAGTTGGAGGATGTGAGGCATGATGATTGAGTTGCCTGATGTTGTGGGGCTTGTTGGCTGTGATGATGTGGCGGCGGGGTGGGCGGCGCGGTTTTTGGCGCAGGGGTTGGTGGTTGTGGCTTTGGTGGCTGATGAGGTGGAGGCGGTGCGACTGCGGCAGGGAATTGATGCGGCCTGGCCGATTTTGGTGAAGTTGGGGCTTGTGCCGGGGGCCAGCAGGGAGAGGTTGCGCGTAGTCAATGATGTGGCGGAACTGGAGGGCTTACCTGTTGTGCAGTACGGGGGTAGGGAAATTATGAATTATGAATTAGGAATTATGAAGGGGAATGGCCTTCATAATTCATCCCTCCTAATTCATAATTCTCCTGTGTGGGTGCGTGTGCATGAGCCGGTTTATTTGTCGCCGCTGGTGGAGGTGTGGGGGGAGAGTGAAACGGCCGTTGCCGCTGCGGCTGATTTTTACCGCCATCTCACCATGCAACCAATCCAGACCTCCGAGGTCTTTAAGACCTCGGAGGTCTCTTCGGTGGTGGCGCGGTTGCAAACGGCCGTTCAGCAAGAAGCTGCCAAATTACAACAGGAAGGGGTGAATGTTGACGCTATTGATGCGGCGTTGCAGTTGGGGCTGGGGCTGGATTGGGTGATTGGGGGGGTGAATAAGGATGTGAAGACGGCCGTTCACGATGAAGCCCTTCTCGCCGTCATGCGCACCTTGCGCGGGTTTGACATTGGTGCGGGCCAGATGATAGCAGCGCAGGATGCGCGGCGGTATACGAGTGTGGCGCGGCGGCGTTGGCAGGCGGGTGAGGTGGTGGAAGCCCCGCTGCGCCTTTATCGCTGTGATGTGGATGCCGGCTGGATTGATTACAACGGCCATATGACGGAATCAAGCTATCTGGCCGCTTTTGGTGATGCTTCCGATGCGCTGTTTCGTTATATTGGCATTGATGAGGCGTATCGGGCGGCGGGGAATTCTTATTACACGGTGGAGACGCATATTAATTATTACCTGGAGTGTGGCAGTGGGGATACGCTGCTGTTTACGACGCAGGTGTTGGCTTTTGATGCCAAGCGGCTGCACTTTTTCCATGAGATGGTTAACGAGGCGACGGGGGAGTTGGTGTGTACGACGGAGCAGATGTTGGTGCATGTGGATATGGTGGCGGCTCGGGCGGCGGCGGCACAACCCCACGTACTTGAGGCGTTAACGGCCGTTCACGCCGCCCATCAACAGTTGCCCATTCCCAAACAGGTGGGACGACAGATGAAAATAATCAGAAAATAAACGGTGATCTTTACAACTGTCATTCCGAACGAAGTCTTCGGAGTGAGGAATCCCGACGGATCAGCAAGTCCGTCGGGATTCCTCGGAGGACCTCGGAATGACAATTCGAGGATCACCGCTTATGAAGCGGAGAATAAATGAACTTTGAACTAACAGACGATCAAAAAATGCTGGTGGATTTGACGCGGGATTTTGTGGCGAAGGAGCTGCTGCCTTATGAGGATGAGGTGGAGCGGGAGGATGGGGTGCGGCCGGAGTTGGCGCGGCAGATTATGGACAAGGCGTTGGCGATTGGGCTGTATGCGGCCAATATGCCGGAGGAGTATGGGGCGGCGGGGCTGGATACGGTGTCGCTGATTTTGATGGAGCGGGAGTTAGCCTGGGCCAATTTTGCTTTGCAGCATTATGTGAATCGTCCCAGCAGCATTTTGCGGGCTTGCCAGGGTGAGCAGATTGGCAAATATCTCATCCCCACGATTCAGGGCAAGCGGCATGATTGTCTGGCGATGTCCGAGCCGAATGCGGGGTCGGATGTGCGCAGTATGGAGTGCCGCGCCGTGCGCGAGGGGGATGAGTATGTGATTACGGGGACGAAGCATTTTATTAGCCATGCCGATATTGCCGATTATGTGATTTTGTTTGCGGCCAGTGGCGAGGAGGAGACGCCGCGTGGGATTCGCAAGAAGATCACCTCTTTTTTGGTGGATTTTGATTTGCCGGGGGTGGCGGTGAAGCGGGGCTACAATGTGGTTTCGCATCGGGGCTACCACAACTGTATTTTGGAGTTTGATGGCTGCCGCGTGCCGGTGGCTAATATTTTGGGCGAGGAGCATCAGGGGTTTGCGGTGGCGGGGCAGTGGTTGGGGGCGACGCGCCTCTCTGTGGCGGCGTTTTGTGTGGGGCGGGCGCAGCGGGCGTTGCAGTTGTGCCTGGATTGGGCGGCGACGCGGGTGCAGTTTGGGCAGCCGATTGGCAAGAATCAGGGGGTGTCGTTTAAGCTGGCGGATATGGCGACGCGGATTCGGGCGGCGGAGATGTTGGTGCTGGATGTGGCCTGGCGCACGGATCAGGGGACGGCGCGGGATGAGGATTATGCCATGGCCAAGCTGTTTGCGACGGAGATGCTGGCGATGGTGACGGATGAGGCGGTGCAGATTTTTGGGGGGATGGGGCTGGCGGAGGAGAATCCGATTGTGCGGTTCTGGCGGGATGCGCGGGTGGAGCGGATTTGGGATGGCACGAGTGAGATTCAGCGGCATATTATTTCGCGGGCGTTGTTACGGCCGTTTGAGAAGAGGTAATGGGGAGATTGGAGATTGGAGACTAGAGACTGGAGACTAAAATCAGTCTCCGGCCTCTAATCTCCAATCTCTTTAAGATATTCATGACAAATCGTGACTCTTTACGGCGGTTATTACAGCCGCGTTCGATTGCGGTGGTGGGGGGTGGGGTGGCAACGGCCGTTATCCGGCAGTGTGATAAAATTGGTTTTGCGGGGGAGATTTGGCCGGTCAATAACAAGCGGGAGGAGATGGTGGGGCGACGCTGTTATGCCTCGCTGGCTGAGTTGCCCGGTGTGCCGGATGCCACATTTATTGGTGTGCCGCGGGAGACGACGGTGACCATGGTGGCGCAGTTGGCCGAGATGGGGGCGGGCGGCGTGGTCTGTTATGCCTCTGGTTTTGCCGAGATTGGCGAGGTGGGGCAGCGGTTTCAGGCGCAGTTGCAGGCGCGGATGGGTGAGTTGGCGTTGGTAGGGCCGAACTGTTATGGGCTGCTGAATTATTTGGATGGGGTGGCCTTGTGGCCGGATGAGCAGGGGGGCAAACGGGTGGAAAAGGGCGTGGCGATTATCTCGCAGAGTGGCAATATCAGCCTGAATTTGACGATGCAGCAGCGGGGTGTGCCGTTGGCCTATCTGATTGCCACGGGCAACCAGGCGGGGGCGACGGTGCCGGAGTATATTGAGGCTTTGCTGGAGGATGAGCGAGTGACGGCGATTGGCATTCATCTGGAGGGGCTGGCCGATGTGGCCGCTTTTTCGCGGGCGGCTTTGTTGGCGTTGCAGAAGGGTGTGCCGATTGTGGTGTTGAAGTCGGGGTCGTCGGCGTTGGGCGGCTGGGTGACGATGAGCCACACCAGTTCGCTGGCGGGGGCGGATGCGCTGTATGAGGCGCTGCTGGCGCGGCTGGGGGTGGTGCGGGTGAGTAGTGTGCCGCAGTTTTTGGAGACGTTGAAGTTTTTGGCGGTGGTGGGTGTTTTGCCGAATAACAGCATTGCTTCGATTAGCTGTTCGGGCGGGGAGGCGGCGTTGGTGGCGGATGGGGCGGAGCGGTTGGGGCTGACGATGCCCGCGCTGCTGCCGCATCAGCAGGAGGCACTGCTGGCGGTGTTGGGGGAGCGGGTGGCGTTGGGTAATCCGCTGGATTATCACACCTATATTTGGGGGGATGGGGCGGCGCAGGAGGCTTGTTTTGGGGCGATGATGTTGGGGGAGCAGGCGGTGACGCTGAAGGTGCTGGATTTTCCGCGCCCGGATATTTGTAATCCGGCGGATTGGGTGTTGACGGCGGAGGCGTTTGCGCGGGCGGCGACGAAGATGGGCAAACATGGAGCGGTGGTGGCGACGATGCCGGAGAATTTGCCGGAGTCGCTGCGGGAGTGGTTGTTGGCGCAGGGGGTGGTGCCGATGTTGGGCTTGACGGAGTGTCTGGAGGCGGTGCGGGGGGCGGCGCTGGTGGGGGAGAGGCAGCGGGTGGTGGGGGGCATACGGCCGTTACCAAACCCATCTCTCAAAAATGGCAAAATCATCACGCTGGATGAGGCGCAGAGTAAGGAGTTGTTGGCGCGGTATGGGATTGCTGTGCCGCCGGGGGTGGTGTGTGATGAGCAGACGGCCGTTTCTGCCGCCAAATCACTCGGTTATCCGGTCGTGGTCAAGGTGTTGTCGAGTGAGATTGTGCATAAGTCGGATGTAGGTGGGGTGGTGGTGAATGTAAAGGGGGCAACGGCCGTTCTCAAAGCTGTTTATCAAATGCGACTCCTCAGCGACCGAGTTTTGATAGAGAAAATGGGGGAACGGCCGTTGGTGGAGATGATTCTGGGCATAACCCGTGATCCCCAATTTGGGCTGGCGTTGGTGATTGGCGCGGGTGGTATTTTGGTGGAACTGTTTCAGGACAGCCAAACTTTGCTGTTTCCTGTTTTGCGCCATGAGGTGGAGGCGGCGTTGGACAGTTTGAAGATTGCGCCATTGCTGAATGGCTATCGCGGGCAGGCGGGGGCGGATAAGGCGGCGTTGGTGGAGGCTGTGATGAATCTGGCGCGGTTGGCGGAGGATTTTGCGGATTCGTTGGTGGAGGTGGATGTGAATCCGTTGTTTGTGTATGGGGATGGGGTTTTGGCAGTGGATGGGGTGATCAGGATGGTGGATTGAAACGGGCGGTTGAAACCGCTGCGACGACTGCGAAGTCGGCCTTCGCCGACTGGGATTAGCCCGCGAAGGCGGGCTTCGTAGTCGTCGCTGCGAATTTATTCGCCCAGCCAAGAGGTGATGGATTATGAGTGATGTATTGAAAGTAACACGCAATGGGCAGATTTTAGAGGTTGTGTTGGATCGGCCGAAGGCCAATGCGATTGACAATGCCACCAGCCGAGCGATGGGGGAACTGTTTAGTGCGTTTCGGGATGATCCGGAGATGCGGGTGGCGATTGTGACGGGTGGTGGAGAACGGTTTTTCTCGGCGGGGTGGGATTTGAATGCGGCGGCGGAGGGGGATGCGATTGCGGGGGATTATGGCGTGGGTGGTTTTGCGGGGCTGACCGAGCTGCATGATTTGCATAAGCCGGTGATTGCGGCGGTGAATGGGCTGGCGGTGGGCGGTGGTTTTGAGCTGGCTTTGTCCTGTGATTTGATTGTGGCGGCCGATCATGCTCAGTTTTTTTTGCCGGAGATTTTTGTGGGGATTTTGGCGGATTCGGCGTCGTTTCGGCTGCCGAAGCGGCTGCCGTATCATGTGGCGCTGGAGATGCTGTTGACGGGGCGGCGCATGGGGGCTGAGGAGGCGGCACGGTGGGGGTTGGTGAATGCGGTTGTACCGCAGGAGCGGCTCATGGAGAAGGCGCGGGCGTATGCCCATTTGATGATTGAGGCGGCGCCGTTGTCGTTGGCGGCGGTGAAGGAGCTTGTAAGGGAAACGGCCGTTCTCTCCCTCCCCGACTCCTATTCTCTCATGCGCAGTGGGACGCTCGCTGCTTATGAAGCGATGCTCCATTCGGAGGATGCGGTGGAGGGGCCGCAGGCGTTTGCGGAGAAGCGGCAGCCGGTGTGGCGGGGGAAGTGAGGGGATTTACGATTGACGATTGACGATTGACGATTTAGGGGGTTACGGCCGTTTCCTCGACTTGTGGTTGGGGTAAGATGGGGGGCGGGATGGGAGGTAGACCCCAAGCGCGGCGGGCTTTGTCGCACTGTTCGCTGGGTGTGCCATCTTCCCAGGCAACTTTTAGCTCGCGGCAGGGGCTGGGGCGATTGGCGTAGATGGTGCAGGTGACGCCGGTGCCGACTTTGCCTTCGAGGGCGAGGCAGCGAGCCGGATGGCTGCGTGTGCCTTGCATGATGAGGCGGTGAGGGTCTAGTTTTTCGGTAAGGTGGTGGGGGACGGCATCATCCAGGCCCGTGGCAGTTTCGGCCCAGTAGAAGGCGACACGATAATAAGCACAACATGCCCCGCATTGTAGACAGATATGCTCAATGGTCATATATGGTTTTCGTTGAGCAGCGTTTCCTTTGATTTTGAGATGGGCGGGGATTATGCCATTGAAAAGCAAGTTGACATCGGCGGAATGTTATATTTTTAGGACTTACGCAGTTGCTCTGGGAGGCCGGCCACAGCACTTCAAGTGCGTAACTCCTAATTTTGTGGGCAGGGGGCATGAGTGCAGGGCTGTTGACCTGCACTCATTTTCTTTGTGCGTGTTAGCGGGTAACGATGGGCAGATAAATGGTTGTGGGGTCGGGTACAAAAAGTTGGCCGTTGTCGAAGATGTAGGCGGTGCCTTGGTGGGCGTTGTTATCTACGTTGGCGAAGATGGCACCAACGATGACTTGATGGGCATCGCTGCCGACCGCGTACCCGAACCAACTGGTGGCTGTGCCGTCTGGGGCGATGAATTTATGTTGGGGCAGCCAACTGCCATCGCGCAGGGTGAAGGTATAGGCGGCGCCCTGGTCGCTGTGGCCGTTCACATCGGCTTGCCAGGCTCCTAATACGGCCGTTTCTCCTGTTATGGCGACAGATACACCCAATTGATCGCCTTCCATACCATCGCCGGTAATGAGTTGGCTGGTTAGCCCCCAGATGCTGCCCGCACGGGTGAAGATGTAGCCTGCACCGCGCAGGCTGCTGCCATTGACAGTGGTGAGGTAGGCTCCAATGACGGCCGTTTCCCCGTCCACCGCCACATCAATGCCAAATCTTTCATTGCCTACACCGGGTGAGATAAACAGTTTGTCTTGTTGTGACCAGGTGCTGCCCGAACGGGTAAAAACATAGGCCGCGCCCTGGTTGGCATGGCCGTTGACGTTGGCGAAAGGTGCGCCGATGACGACTGTGTCGCCTGAAATGGCGACACTTGTGCCGAATCTATCTTGCGCGGCCCCTGTGTTGACAATTAGTTTGGCTTGCTGTGTCCAATTGTTGTGGGTGCGGGTGAAAATGTAGGCCGCGCCCTGGTCGGTATCGGCATCAATATCTGCCCAGACAGCCCCGATAACGGCCGTATCGCCCTCAACGGCCACATCTTGCCCAAAGTGATCACCGGGCAGGCCGTCAACGGCCGTTAGCTTGGCTGTTTGCTGCCAATTATGGCCGGAACGGGTGAAGACATACACGGCTCCTTGCTGCGTTTGGCCGTCAATGGCGGCACGTGGTGCGCCGACTAAGAGGGTGTCGCCAGACAGAGCCACCGATTGCCCAAACCAATCGGACATCGCGCTATCAACGGCCGTTAACTTCATTTTTTGCTGCCAGCCGGCCGCTGTGCGCTGGTAAATGTAGACTGCGCCCTGTTCAAAGTTGTCGTTGATGGTGGCACTGCGTGTGCCGACAACGGCCGTATTGCCCTCAATCGCCACCGCATTGCCAAATTGAGCGTTGGCGGTGCCATCAACGGCCGTCAGGGTCTCATGGGTAAACCAGGGCACATCTGAGCGTTGGAAAAAGAAAGCTACACCCCGATTATCTGTGCCACCAAAGTTGGAGGATGGCGCACCAACCAGAGCCGTATCCCCATCCACCGCCACCGCCGCCCCCAATTGGCCCGTCCCCTGTACCCCCATGGGGAAGAGCCGATTTTGCTGCTGCCAACCATCGTCTGTGTGGATGAAGACGTAGGCTGCCCCGGCACTGGACAGCCCGTTGTGGGGGGTTCTGATGGCTCCAATGACCACTGTTTGGTCGGTGAGGGCAACGGAGTTGCCAAATAAGCTGTTGGGCAGACCATCGTCGGCTACCAATCGGGTTTGTTGGCTCCAACTATTGTCCGCATGGGCGAAAATATACACGGCCCCTTGTTCCACGTTGCCATTGACGGTGACACCACCGGAGCCAATTGCCATGAGGTCTTGATGAATGGCGACGGAGCTGCCAAAGGTGAAGTTGAGGCCGCCGTCATCGGGCAGCAGTTTATCGGTTTCTGTCCAACTGTCATTCACGCGGTTGAAGAGATAGGCTGCACCGTGTCGGGCCACACCGTCTTCGTTTTTGTCAGGGGCTGTGATAACGGCCGTATCCCCCGCCAAAGCCAAAGCCCAGCCGAAAGAAGCATTCTGCGCCCCATCACTGGCGGTTAATATCTGTGTTTCGGCCCAACTGCTGCCGTTATGCACAAAAATATAGGCAGCCCCCTGTTTTTGTGGATAGCTGTGTCTATATGAGCCAATCAGAGCCGTATTGCCAGAAATAGCCACTGCATTCCCAAAAAAATCATCGGCAGTGCCATCCGAGGCGATTAATTTTTGCTGCTGGCTCCAACTGACACCATTATGGGTGAAGACATACACGGCTCCGCGTTTGTCTGTAGAAAATACAATGTCCGCCTCTGGCGCACCTACCAAGATGGTGTTGTTCTCAATGGCTACAGAACGGCCAAAGTAGTTTAATGATTCTCCATCACTTGCTATCAGAATGGTCTCTTGCTGCCAAAAGCCATTAATCCGTCTGTATACATAGACTTTGCCACGAGCCTGATCGAAGGCTACGGTTCCATTTGCAACCCCAATGACGGCTACATCGCCATCTATGGCCACGCTATTGCCGTATAGTTCGCTGGTTTGGTTTAATCCTGAAACTTGACCGAAGTTGAAAAACTCGCGGCCTGCTGGTGAGGAGGGGCCGCTGTTTATGGCTATGTCTTTGTTTACCAAAGCTAAAAGCCCTTGCTGTTGGGCATAGGTTAGGGCTGCCTGGCCGGTTAACCGGACGGGCTGCTGGGCCAGGGTTGTGTTGCTGGTTCCGGCAAATAAGAGAAAAAGTAGGATGATGAGGGAACGTAGGGGGTTGTTGGGTTTGATGGGCATGGTTGTTTTCCTGTAATGTGATGGCGATGGAGATGCTTATTTGTCGTATGAATTGGATTCTGGCAAGACGCTTTGTTCATAGGCTTGTTGGAAGGTGGTTTGGCTGGCGGCTTCTTTCATGAGGCCGGCGATGAGGTAGTAGAGGTTGTGCCAGGCTTCGGCGACGGCGGGGGTGAAGGCGGCACCGAGGGCTTGTTGTAAGGTGGCGGAGAGGGCTAGTTGGAGCAGGTGGTAATGTTCGTGGCGCACGCCGTAGATGAGGTGGCGTTGGCCTAGCTGTTTGATGGCGGGGATGATGGCTTCGGGGTTTTTGAGGGAGCCGATGATGAAGGCGAGGGTGGCGATGAATTTGGCTCCTTGTTGGTGGATGTTGTGGGTGAATAACGGCCGTAATCCTGGCTCAAGTTCAAATAGATGTTGGTAAAAGAGTGCGGCTACTTCGTCGGTGCGGCCTTGTAGTAAGGCAAATGATTGTTGTATCAGCATAATTTGTTGATTATTCATCGGGCCTCTTCCTTGCTTACTTGCTTTCTTGAATCTCACTATATTGTAGAAAACGGCCGTCCGACATCTATCCAATATTCGTCCGATGCCATCTAGTTGTGTGGGAATGGCAAACTGAACGAGTTTACATAAAAAAGCCCTTCAGTACAGTTATGAGGCTGAAGGGCTTTGTATGTCGGGTTGTTTTGCTGGTTAGTTGCTGGCTAAGGAGAGGATGAGGAAGGCGTTTTCGGCGTTGGTGGGGTCGGCGGTGCGGATGACGGTGATGTTTTGGTCGCCGCGAGACCAGACGGCCGTTTGAAATAAATCGTTACCGGCGTTGGCACTTTCCAGGATGCTGCTGGCTAAATCGCCGCCAGGGCCACCCAGGCCGCTTTTCCAGCCATCACCTTCCAAGGTATTGGCATAAAAGCTTTTCACAGAGTCCCAAGACGCATCCACAGGCAGGCGGTAGGCTTTTTGTTCAACGCTGCCACCGACACCAATTTCGGTGCGCAGTTGGGCATCTTGCTGCATGTTTTGCACCATTGTGTCGGCGATGGGGTCTTCGCCGGGGACGAGTTCGGTGGCTCCGGTGAAGCCAGGGATGTCGCTGAGGGTGACGGTTTTGCTGCCGCAGGCGGTGAGCAGCAGAAGGGATAAAGCAAAAATGGATAAGAATTTGAGCGTTATTTTATTGTTCATCTTTTTGTTTCCTTTTTTTGTGTTTGCCGTTTGTGTTGTCGGCGGATGATTGAGGGCATTGTACGGAACGGCCGTCCGAAGAACGTCCGAAAAATAACGGTTTTTTCGGATGGATGGTGGATGAGTACGCCGTATACTTCTCATACTCAGTAGATCGAAACAGATCATGAGTGTGTTGTGAGGCGATTTTGTAAATCGTCTGAGCGATTTGCAAAATTGCTCTACAAGGATTTCGATCTACTGATACAGGTTAAGTAGGAAACGAAAATGAAATATCTTGCAGGTTGGAGATTGGGCTAATCTCCAACCTGCAAGTTATCAAATTCTCCTTCCTAAGGAGCGTAAAATGAGAACAATTTTGTCGGAGTTAAAGCAGGTGTGTATAGGGCTGCTGTTTTTGCTTACAGCGGCCACGGCCGCTTGTGGGCCGAGTCGTGAGGAGCCAGCGCCGGTGCTGGTGGGGGATGTGTTTACGGTGGGGATGGGGGAAACGGCCGTTATCGCCAGCGAAAACCTGACCATCACCTTTGAAAGTGTGCTGGACGACTCCCGCTGCCCGACCAATGTGGAGTGTTTTTGGACGGGCGAGGCGCGGGGGGTGTTGAGCATACAGCAGGGGGATGGTGAGCCAGTAGACTGGGAGTTTAACACCAATCCGGCCCCGCCGTTGAATATACAAAGCCTGGAATGGGGCGATTATCTACTGGAATTGCAGTCGCTGGACCCATACCCGCAAGACCCGGAACCGGCCATCACACAGAGTGAATACCGGGTGACGCTGGTGGTGACAAAGCCATAGCGTCGGTAATTGGTAATCCGTCATCCGATTACCAATTACGACCTCTTTAGGCCGAGCGGCGGGCCAGTAGGTGGCGCAGTGATTTGGCTTCGCGGATGTCGAGGAGGAAGACCATGAGGATGTAAGCCAGCAGTCCGGCACTGGCGGCTCCGCCGACGACGATGAGTTTGTGCAGAAAGGTGGTGAGGGGGAAGGGGGTGAGCAGCCAGACGGCCGTTCCGTAAGCCACCAATCCTGTCACCACCGCCGCTGCCAATGATTTGGTAACGGCCGTTACCACCCCTCGCCCGGTCAGGCCGCCCAAGTGCCTTTGCAGCAGCCACAACATAATGGCCGTGTGGACGATGTGTTTGATGGCATCGGCGGCCATGAGGCTGAAGAGGTTGATGATGGGGGCCAGGAGAACGGCCGTTAGCGAATAAACCACAATGCTCACCACCCCTACCAATGCTGGCCGCCACGTATCCTTCCGCGCATACGAGGCAAACACCAACATCTGGTCTACCGCCGCAAAGGGCAGGCCAACCAGGTAAACCTGCAAGACTTTGGCGGTGATAATCGTATCTTGCGGCGAGAACTTACCATGCTCAAAAATCAAAGACACAATGGGCATGGCCAGGGCAAAGAGGCCAATGGTAGCGGGTAAAATCAGGGCCATCACCAGGCGAATGCCTTCGGCCAGCGTTTCTTTGAAGGCATCTAGCTGGCCGTTGGCCAGGCGGGAGAGAGTGGGCAGAGTGGCGATGGAGATGGCCGTCACCACCAGGCCGAGGGGGAATTGGGTGAGGGTGGTGGCGAATTTCATGTAAGACACGCTCTGGTCGCCCAGCCGTGTGGCTAGATTGAAGCTGAAAGCGACGGCCAGTTGGTTGACGACGAGGCCGGCCACGATGGGGGCGTAGAGCCATAAGATGCGCCGGATGGCGGGATGTTTCCAGTTGAACTGCCAGCGCAGATGGGCATCGCGCAGGGCGGGCAGTTGCAGCACAATTTGCAAAACAGAGCCGAACAGCAGCCCCCACACCAGGCTGTCTATGCGTTCCCGCCAAATCAGGGCGGAGGCGACGATGGTGGCGTTGAAGGCGGCCCCGACGAAGGCGGGCAAGGTGAAGCGTTTGAGGGCGTAGAGGGCGCCGGTGAGGATGCTGGCGATGCTGAGGAAGAGGACGGCGGGGGTGGCTAGACGCATGAGGCGAATGGCAACGGCCGTTAAGCCCACATCCGTAAACTCGTTGGCCCCCACTACCCAGGCAATCTGGGGGGTAAATAGTTCTACCAGAATGACGATGAGTATGAGAACGGCCGTTGCCAGACTCAAAACCGTACTCAGCAGCCCCCACAGATCATCCTTGCGCTTTTCGGCTATCTCGCTAAAAACAGGCACCAAAGCCGAATTGACCATGCCGCCGATGATCAAATCAAACAAGCTGATGGGAACCAGCGAGGCCACTTCAAACGCACTCAACAAGCCCGATGGCCCAAACAGATTGGCCTTTACCGTCTCGCGGGCTAAACCCAAAATGCGGCTGGCGACATTCCCAACGGCTAAAACGGCCGCTGCCCGCACCACTCCATTATTTGGTTCACGTATTGTCGAAGAACTTTCCTCTTCCGCCGGTGTAATCTGAGTCAACGCCAGTTCCTTTTTCGCCTGAAAGGTCATTCTATCGGATTCGCCCCTTTGGACAACTGCCACCAGACCACGTTTTACCTACGCTCATACCAGCGACTGCTATAAAAATTACCAATCTTTTCATCCCGCTCCATACTGACAACATCGCCGAATTGAGGCACAATTCGAGCCTATCTTTACAAAACAGGTACTTTGCATGGAGGTTATTAACTATGAACGAATCTATATCTTCTGACCTTGGCCCTCTTCTTTCAGAACATCGTATCACCGCTTTCCGCGCCAAAGGCAACTATTACGCGGGCATTTTTCTGGTGGTGGCTGGCGTTTTGGGCATCATTATCGGTTTTTTTATCTCCCGCTCCGATCCATCTATATTGCCTATTTGTGGTGGTATCAGCCTGCTCATTGCTCTGGGCGGCGGGTATTCCATCTGGCAGTCACGCAGTGAACAAGATTTGGCGATTCGGGCTTTTCGGGATGGCCTAACCTATACGCACAAGGGCAAAACGGAGGCGATGCGCTGGGATGAGATGAGCCAGGTGACGATGAGCCTGATTAACAACAAAAACGTCCGATCTATTTTTTATAACTACGTATTGCGGAGCGAAGACGGCCGTAAAATCACCTTCAACTACAACGACAAAGCCATGCAAAACATCCAGCAGCTCAGCGACACCATCCAGCGCGAAATTACCAATCGCCAACTGCCTAAAGCCATCGCCGCCTACAACGCCGGTAACACTGTCACCTTCGGTAGCCTCACCGTCAGCAAAAACGGCATCAGCAACGGCAAAGAAACCATTCCCTGGCACGATGTAGATGAAGTAAAACTGCAACAAGGGGCACTCACCATCCGCAAAAAGGATAAGTGGCTCAACTGGTCCAGCGTCACCGTGGGCAGCACCCCCAACATCTACGTCTTCTTAAACATGGTGGACCAAATCGTCGGGGTTAACAAACCAAAGGTCTAGCATGAGCTACTGCATCTACATCGGCAAAAACCATACGGAAACTGGCTATGCTTACCTGGCAGGCTACGGCGACGAGCCATCCAGCCATTGGCTGGAAATCACCCCCGCTCGTACCCATCTCCCTGGCACAACCCTCAGCGTGGGCGTTACCGAACAAGCCAACTTTCCTGGTGAGCTTATCCAAATCCCCCAGGCTGAACAGACAGCCAGGTACATCGCCGTCAACTACTCCTATTATCGCGGGCTGCCTGCGCCGCTCACCAACGGCGGCCTGAATGAACATCATGTGGCTGTGCGTGATGTCTGGTCGCCTTCGCGCCCCGAACTACAGGCCATGACCCCCAAGCCCCAAACTGGCCTCAACTACAGCGATCTGGCCCGCATTGTGCTGGCGCGGGCCACCAGTGCGCGGCATGGTGTAGAGCTAATGGGCAATCTCATTGCTGAGTATGGTGAGGCCACGTATGGCGGCAATTCCCATCTGATTGCTGATGCCCATGAGGGCTGGGTGGTGATTCAGTTTGCGGGCGGGCAAGGGCTGTGGGCGGCTGAGCGGTTGGGGGCGAATGACATCCGCATTTCGCGGCCCGGTTATATCGGCGAGATGCCGCTGGATTACCAGACGCATCCTGACTTTATGGGGTCGGCCAATTTGGTGGCCTTGGCGGTGGCGCAGGGGTGGTATGATCCTGATTCGGGTGAGCCATTTAATGTGAATAAGGTGTATGGTGATGGCAAAATGCGCTGGGACGGGGCGACGTATGTTTATGAGGAGTTGGTCAAACGAGCTAACAGTCCGCATAAGATTAGCCTGCGTGATGTGATGTGGGCGCTGCGCACGCCGAAACTAACGGGGGACAGGGCTGGTTATGGGCAGATTGTGCCGCTGCGGCCGGATGTTGCGCCGGAGTTGGGGATGTTGTGGCATACGCAAACGGGGGCGGTGGCGGCGCCGTTTGTGCCGGTTTATTTGGGGGTGCAGGCTGTGCCGCCGGAGTATCAGATGCACCGGTATTTAACGGCCGATGAAGCGGCCCTTTTTGTCAATATTGATCGCCAGCCAAACAAGGCCAAATCCCGTGTGCCGCAAGCTATCGAATCTACCCGCTCGGCTTTTGCCAGCTTTAAGCGGCTCTTTTACCTGACGATGCAGCACCATGAGCGGTTTTTGCCGGAGGTGACGGAGGTGTGGCAGGCGTTTGAAGGTCGGTTGATGGCGCAGTTGCCGCTGGTGGAGGAAACGGCCGTTACCCTCTACGCCGCCAACCAACCCGAACTAGCCCGCCACTACCTCACCTACTTCAGCCAGACCGAGGCGATGGCCGCCCTGCGCCTGGCCGAGACGCTGGCGGACAGTTTGGAGGCGCGGACGAAGCTGCTGTTTGGCATTGATGCCGCGCAGCCCGATGGTTCGCCAGAGGTGATCTGGTAAAGAGAAAGTGCCTCCGGGTATCAGGGTGCGACAGGATTTGGTGTAAGGCTAGACTGGAGCAGTTTTCAAAACTGCTCCAGTCTTTCGAGGCCATACACAAAAAATAATCGCACCCGGGTTAGGCCCTGTTGACTTTGTTTGCACCGTAAAATACAATCGCATTTAGCAATTTGAACAACGAAATATATTTTTTTGGTAAGTATGAGTTGGTTTTCACCTGCTCGCTGCCGAGCTATTACTGTGAAAACACAGCAAGCCGCTGACAGCTAGTCAGCGGCTTTTTTGATCCCTTATGGACCTTACGCAGTTGCGCTGGCTAGTGCACACCGAGCCAGACGGGGGGCTTGGCAGGAGGCCAGCCACAACACCTCAGATGCGTAACTCCTACCCTTAAATTTGTGGAGGTTAAGATGCGTAAATTAATGCTTTCTCTTTTATTGGCGTTTTTTGTAGGGGTGGCCACGCTGGGGCTGATACAAACAGCACGGGGACAAAAAGAGGGTGATGCCCGTGATTTCACTATCGAAGCAGAAGGTGAAAATCGGCGTGAGGTGGAAACATTGTCGGCCAGTGATGCCCAACAGCAGCCCAATATTGGCTTCATTGATTCGCCTTCTGCTACCTGCTACCAGCCAGATGCGGGGCAAGATGCGTGTTATCTTAGCTGGTATTATCTGGCGGTAGATGCCAGCCCTAATTACATGATTACGATGACACTGACGCTCAATGATAGGGGGCCAGTGGCCCAGACTCAGGGCTTTTTCCAGACTTCAATGTATGTGCCCTATTCCATGTTGGGTGATGGTTTTTTGGTGTCTTGTGGTGAATTGGGGGCCGGTGGTCGGCCGAAATTGGGCAATGCTTATGCCTATACGATTCGAGCCAGAGACAGTGCTGGCCTGGCTTCCGCCAATTATGGCACAGCCTATTGCCCGGCTTATCAGCCTTAGGCAGCGGATAATGAGCTATGATAGGACAGGGTAGATTCAGATCGTTTTGGGGGATATGGCTCATGGCGGTGGTTATGGGCCTGGTGCTGGTGTTGGCGGCTTTGTCCAGGCGGGCGGTTCCGCTGGCGGCTGAACCACCTGTGGATGCGGCTGCCCCTCAGCGGGAAGTTGATGGGGAGGATGGTAGGGAGCCAACTATTTCTTTTATTGACAGCCCGAATGCCACTTGTTCTTTGCCTGTGGCGGGTACGGGGGATTGTTATATTCAGTGGGGTTATTTGTCGGTAACGGCCGTTTCCGGAGCCTATATCATTAGCATGACAGTGACGATTGACAACCAACTGCGGGCATATCATGGCGGGTTTTTCCAGAATGCCATGTACATTCCCGCCGGTATGACGGCTCCCGGTTACAGGGTAAGCTGCGGGGCATTGGGGAGCGGGGGCAAAGCCGATTGGGGCCGCGTGTATGCGTATACCATCCGAGCGCGGGAAACAACCGGGTTGAGTGCGGCTAATTATGGCTCGGTTGCTTGCCCGGCGGATGTGGTTAATCTATATCTGCCCTTTATCCAGAAGCCATGACATTCACCGAGGGTTAGGGGTGCGACAGGATTTGGTGTAAGGCTAGACTGGAGCAGTTTTCAAAACTGCTCCAGTCTTTCGAGGCCATACACAAAAAATAATCGCACCCGGGTTCGGCCACAATTGACAATCTAAACGGGCCTGTGTTAGGATACCCCGCAATGAACTACTTCACTTTCTCTGCAACTATGGTCATGCGTAAGCTGCCGTGGCCGGTGACACGAGGCACACCGGCGTGGGTAGGTCGCACCTGAGACCAGACCCCGGCAGCATTCTCCACCGTCAGCCTCAAGCTGGCGGTTTTTTGTTTCTACGGCAAACAGTAACCGCCCCTTAGCCAACTACAACTTTATAACGAGATAATGGTGTAATTACGTACTGGACACTGGCGTTTTTTGAGTTTTCCAGAGTAGGGCGATTTTCAAAATCGCCCCACATACCAGAGAGAACTATAAAATTCGCCAGACTCCACTTACGTAATTACCCCTCTTGGAGACTAATCATGACCAAACCAATTCTGATTGCTGTGGCCTGGCCTTATGCCAATGGCGATTTACATCTGGGACATCTGGCGGGGGCCTTTTTACCGGCGGATATTGTGGCGCGTTATCATCGTTTGCGGGGCAATCGGGTGCTGATGGTGTCGGGGTCGGATGCGCATGGTACGCCGATTACGATTGCGGCGGATAAGGAGGGGATTCCGCCGCGCCAACTGTTTACGCGCTATCATGAGCGGTTTTTGCAATCGCTGCGGGCGTTGGGCATTAGTTTTGATCTGTTTACGCATACGGATACGGCGAATCATGTGCGGATTGCGCAGGATTTTTTCTTGGGTCTGTATGAGAAGGGGTATATCTTCCCACAAAAGCAAACTTTGCTTTATTCGGAGAGCGAGGGGCGGTTTTTGCCGGATCGGTATGTGGAGGGGACGTGCCCGGTGTGTGGGTATGCTGAGGCGCGGGGGGACCAGTGTGATGAGTGTGGCTCGCTGCTGGATGGGGTGGATTTGATTGAGCCGCGGAGTGTGACGGATGGTACACGGCCGTTTGTGCGGGAAACGGAACATCTTTTTTTGGATTTGCCAGCATTACGCCATGAACTGATGGATTTTGTGGAGGAGAGGGGGGAGCGGTGGCGAACGGCCGTTCTCAACTTCACCCGCCGCTATATCGAGGAGATACGGGCAAGGCCCATTACCCGTGACCTGGATTGGGGTATTCCTGTGCCTGTGCCTGGCTGGGAAGAAAAGAAGGTGTACATCTGGTTCGAGAATATCATTGGCTACTTTTCGGCTTCGGTGGAGTGGGCCAAGAACCAGGGTGAGCCGGAGGCGTGGCGGGCGTGGTGGTATGAGCCAACGGCGCAAAGTTATTACTTTTTGGGCAAGGATAATATTCCCTTTCATACGGTGCTGTGGCCGGCGGAACTGATGGGGCTGGGGCAGATTTATGGCGATGGGGCTAATACGCCCTTGAATTTGCCCTATGATGTGCCTGCCAGTGAGTATCTGACGATTGAGCAGCGGCAGTTTAGCAAGAGTCGGCATTGGGCGGTGTGGCTGCCTGATTTGTTGGAGCGGTATGAGGCTGATGCGGTGCGTTATGTGGTGGCGGCGATGCTGCCGGAGAACCGGGACACGGATTTTTCGTGGGCGGAGTTTGTGCGGCGCAATAATACGGAGTTGGTGGCGGCTTGGGGCAATTTGGTGCAGCGGGTGCTGAGTTTTGCCTATAAGCAGTGGGGGTGTGTGCCGCCACCGGGGGAGTTACGGCCGTTTGACCACACGCTTCTCCAGCAAATCAGGCAGGGCTTTGATACGGTGGGCGAACTGCTGGCAGCGGTGAAGCTGCGGGCGGCTTTGCAGGAGGCATTCACCCTGGTGCGGGCGGTGAATGCGTATCTGGATCTGTCGCCCTGGTTTGGGGTGGTGAAGGTGGATGAGGTGGCGGCGGCGACAACGGTGTATGTGGCTTTGCAGGCGATTGATTGGCTGAAGGTGCTGCTGTCGCCTTTTTTGCCACACAGCGCGGAGGAACTGCACCGTCTGTTGGGGTATGAGGATCATCTTGGGGGCAGTTTACAGATCGTCACTTTTGCAGAGGAGGCACAAGTGCATGAGGCTCAAGCACAAGTGCATGAGGCGTTGGTGTATGAGGCGGAGGGGGGAAACGGCCGTTGGCAGCCCACTGTCCTTCCCATCAAACAAAAACTGCTTAAGCCCCACCCGCTTTACCGGAAACTGGATGAGGCCATCATTGAGGCGGAATTGGCACGACTTTATAACGGATAAACTGTAGGCGCGGTATTTTACCGGGTCCTGAATTGTGATAGTTCAGAACGCGGTAGGGATACCGCGCCTATGTGTTAGGCTCAGAACGCGGTAGGGATACCGCGCCTACGTGTTAGGTAGGGGCTTCGTTGAGGCGGACGATGGGGAGTGGGGCATCTTGGGCTAAGAGGCCCAGCGTGGCTGCGAGGATGCGCTTTTGTTGGGCGGTGTCGTGGGGTGAGCCGAGGGTGGCCCCGCGATTCAGGTTGGTGATGACGCCGCGTGGTGGGTTTGCCAGCCGAATTTGGCCGCCCCAACTGGCACTGGTGGTGGCGATGCCGTTCATTTCCAGGGCACGTGCGATCAGACCGACGGTCTGAATGCAGAGTGGTCAGGCGGGGACGAGGAGAGCGCCATCTATTTTGGCGGCTAAGGCTGTCTCCACAATAGCGGGGATGAGGTCGTGGACGGTGCGGCGGATGTCGGGCTGGTAGCCCATGTAGCTGATGACGTGGGATGCCAGGGAGCCGATTTGGCCTGCGGCGGCCATGTTTTCCAGGTGGCGCAGGGGGAGAAGAACTTGGGGGTCGGTGTTAACGGCCGTATGGTCATAATGGGTATGGGCAAAAGAAATGTCGGTAAAGGGCGTGTGGGTGGGAATCAAGCGCAAGGTGTAATCGCCGAGGTCGTTTTCGGCAGCAAACGATGCCTGTGAATCATGCAAGTAGCCCCCAGCAGAGGAGATGAGCATGAGCTTGCTCTCGGCCAGATTGATGCCTTTGCCAGCGGGTGTTTGTTCGTTTTTGGCGCGGTTGTAAATGGCCCAGTTGGTTTCACCAGTGGCCTGGTAATGGGCCAGCCAGTTTTGCTCAAAGGTGTCTGACCATTCGGCTAAGTTTTCGACAATATCCATAGGGATGCTCCTTCTTGATGATGGTGTATGTTTCCCCCTTCCTTAATAGAAAACACGAAGCCGCTAAATCTTACGATCTATAGTGGGCAAGGGCATAATCTGGCATTTTCTTGGAGCCTAGAGACTAGAGATTGGAGACTGGTCAGTCTCTAGTCTCTAGTCTCCTTTAGCGTAATGTAACTTTATGCCCGTGTTCAGCATAGCAGCTTTGTGAACAGATTAGGCCAATTTTCTTGGTCTTTAACGAATTGATCGGGTAATAAATGTAGAGCGATTTTGCAAATCGCTCGGACGATTTACAAAATCGTCCCACATTCGTTACCCGATTTATTTTTTAAACTGCAACAAAATTGGCCCAATCTAAAGTTAGTCACGTTGGATGAAGGGCAGGTAGATGGTGTGGGTCGGGGCTTCGTCGGGGATGATGGCGACAACGGCCGTTGCCACATCATTGCCCACTTCATTACTCACGGTGAGGGTGACGGTGTAATTGTCGGTGGCGGCGTAGGTGTGAGTGGGGTTGGGATCGGTGCTGGTGGTGCCGTCGCCAAAGTCCCACAGGTAGTGCAGGTTGTCGCCGGTGGCGGTGTTGGTGAAGGTGGTGGTTTGGCCCAGCGTGTCGGGGCTGGAGGTGGTGAAGGCGGCGGTAGGGGCGAGGATGACTTGGAGAACGGCCGTTGCCGCATCACTGCCCACATCATTACTGGCTGTGAGGGTGACGGTGTAGGGGCCGGTGGCGGTGTAGGTGTGCGTGGGGTTTAGGGTGGTGCTGGTGGCTCCATCACCGAAGTCCCACAGATAGTGCAGGTTATCGCCGGTGGAGGTGTTGGTGAAGACGGCCGTTTGCCCAAAAACGACAGGCGAGAACAGATCGAAAGCGGCCGTTGGTGCTAACAAAATCTCCACTAGGCCCGTCGTTGTGTCCGAGCCGAAGGTATTGGTGGCGGTGAGGATGACGGTGTAGCTGCCAGTGGCGGCGTAGGTGTGGCTGGGGTTGGCATCGCTGCCGGTTGCGCCATCACCAAAATTCCAGGTGAAGGTGAGGTCTGTGCCGGTGGAGGTGTTGGTGAACTGGGTGGCTGTGCCCAGGGCATCGGGGCTGGTGGTGGTGAAGGCGGCGGTGGGAGCCGATGAGCCAAAGCAGCCAGGGCCTGCACCGCGCAGAGTGATGTCGTCAAGATGCCAGCCATCATCAACCACCCCGCCGTCAGAGGTGAAATGGAAGCGGAACTGGGCAGTGGCCTGGTTGTCCAGGGTGGCAGCAGCCAGGGTTATCTCCTCCCACTGGCTGTGGGGGCCATCGAATGTGCCAATGCCTGTCCAGTTGAGGCCATCGCTGGAGACTTCGACGGTGCAGTAGTCGTAGCCTGCTTCGGTGTCGCAGATTTGCCAGTAGTTGAGGGTGACGCTGGCGTAGTCGGTGAGGTCGAAAATGGGGGAGGTGAGGGAGATGTTGCTGTTGTTGGGGTAGTTGCCGCCGGGGCTGTCTGTCCAGGAATGGGTGGGGCTGTGGGCGGATTCGGTGGTGATGGCCCAACTGCCCTGGGTGGTCCAACCGGCATTGCCGGCTTCAACATCGTCGTTGAAGATGTCGCAGTAGGGGTAGAGGGTGAAGTCTTGCTGGATGGTTTGGGCGTTGTGGGCGATGATGCCGGTGACGGTGGCGGGGGCGTAGGCGGGGTCGGTGGGAACGGCCGTTATCGAGTACGTATCGCTGATGACCTGCATCTGATACTGTCCGCTGCCATCGGTGGTGGTCTGGAAAATCTCGTTGGCGGTGATGGTGGCCTCGAGGGGTGTGCCGCTGACGGCGGCCTCTACTGAGCCGCCAATGGTGGGGGCGATGGCCGGATCAATGATGTAGAGGAAGGTGGCGCTCAGTACGCCCCAACGGCCGTTGGCATCCTGGCCGCGCACAAAGATGGTGTGGCGGCCCTGGCTCAGGCCGGTGGTGTCGAGGGTGGCCTGGGCGGCTTCAACTGGGCTGTCGAAATTGCCGTCAACGGCCGTCATCGTCCCCGACACAGTGGTTGTGACCCAGGGTGGCGTGTCTATGTAAAATTCGGCCGCGGCCACATTTTGCGTCGGCTCTGTGCCGTTGCTGTTGTTAAAGCGAGTGTCGTCTATCGTCACCGTGACCGTGGTGACACCATTAACCGCCACCGGATTCACCGCCAACGCCAGGTTAAGTGCCTCTGGCCCGGCTGGTTCCAGGTAAGGCGCACGGGTGGCTTTGGCGGCGTAGATGAGGGCTTGCATGTTGTCGGGCAGGATGGTGTTTTCAAAGATGCCGCAGGCTTCAAAGAACTGCGTGCCGAGTTCAAAGGTGTAGGCGGGCAGACCGAGTTCGCCGTAGGCAAAATCAACTGTCGTGCCATCGGTAGGATACAGTTCAATGGATTGCTGCGGCTCGTAATCGTTGAAGTAGGCAAATTTGCGGCCTAATGTAACCAGGCTGGTATCGTTCCCTGTGACCTGATTGGTGAAGCCCCAGGGCCAAAGCACCAGACCACCAGAGCTATGAACATCGAGGAAAATGCCAGTGGTTGTTATAGGTGCGGGAGCAGTGATGGGCGGATCGCGCAGGTCGGGGAATTGACTGAAGACATAGTTTTGCACGGTTTGGACTTCGGGTTCAGAGGCGGGGCTGGCTCCGCGATAGGTGGTGGAGCATTGGCTGCCGCTGGAGCCGCCGCAGCAGCCCCATTCAAATTGGAAGTTGCGGTTGAGGTCGGCACCGCGGCTGTTGGAGGTGGGGCTACAGTAGTTTTGGTTGGTGTTTTTGCGCCAGAGGAGGCCGGTTTCGGCTTGTTTACGGCCGTCTGGGTTGGCTTGCAGCAGCAGGTGAATTTCGTTGTAGTCGAGCAGCCAGGTGGCATCGGCGTTGCTGCCGTAGTTGTTGATGAGGTATTCGGCGAAGCGGGTGTTGAGTTCGGCGGTGGTGTATTCGCGGGCGTGGATGGCACTCATGATGAAGAGTTTGGGTTTGGGGCCGGGGATGGCGCTGTTGGTGAGGCGCAGCACCATGATGTCGTAGCCGCCCAGGGCATTGACCTTTTCCCACGAGTCGCCGATGTCTATCCAGGTGGCCAGGTTGGGATGCTGCTGGGCGATTTGTTCGGCGGTGAGGAAGGTTTCTTCGACGGTGCGGTAACAGGCGTAGCCGGGGATGCCGCCGCCCTGGGCTAAATCGGGCAGACGCGGTGTGTTGAGTGCGGCGGTGAGGGCTTCGTCTATCTCTACGGTAAAGCCCATGTTGAGGAGTTGTTGGTATTCAACGGCCGTTACCTCTACCACCACAAAATTCTTCACATAATCTACCTGCCAGGGTTCCTTCCAGGCGGCTAAATCGGCCACCATCTGTTTGTCGCTGAAGTAGGCACGCACGACGACGAAATCATAGTCGAACACAGGCCCTTGCGCTGCCGGAGCCGCCTGGGGCGTGACTGCCAAAGCCAGGGTGACGATGGTGGTCATGAACAGAATGGGAAAGAATAACCGCTTCATTTTTTGTACCGCCTGTTAAAGTGTGTGGGGCAAGTGTAATGGTAAATGGTTGGTTTTGCCATTTGTTGCCGAAATGGTTTGCCCGGTGTAAGGGGCCTTGACTATAATGACGGCCGTTCTGTCTTAGTTCCGTAGGCGACCACTTTACCCTTGTTGTGGGAAGGTGGTGCAGGAGGAGGCAGATCATTTCACCCCAGTTTTTTCACATTACAGTGAGAGCAGTTGTCCCCTGCCAACCTGGTCTGTTGGTGGAGTGGGCAAGCTGTCTCCGTGCATAAAGGAGTGCAAAAATGAATCGTTCTCGTGTGTTCTCTATCAATATCTTACTGTTTGTTTTGTTGATGGTTATCGTTAGCCTCAATTTGCAGTTTATTCGCCCGGTTGAGGCGGATAATGCTGAATTGTCCCATGTATCCAGGCAGGTGATAGCCCCAAATGCTGTGCCGGAGGGGTTAACGGCCGTTGAGTGGGACAGTATGTTGACCACTATCACTGAAACTGAATATGAAGTCACCTGGCAGACGCGAGAAGGGCAGTCCGCTTATCGCGCCCCCAACCCGGCACAAGGTTTTAGCGTTGCCTTTGCTCCCACTGGCTTCAATGCCAGCCAACGGCAGACGGAGGAAAGGGCAAGCTGGGAATTTGGACTTTCTTTGACGCACTACGGCGACACAGCCATGCCCCCTGCTGTAGACCAAGAGAATTTGCAAGTTGATCAAAACCACGTCACCTATCAATGGCACGAAAGCGTCAGCGAATGGTATGACAACACGCCGCAAGGGGTGAAGCATGGCCTTACGTTGTGGGCACCGCCCTCTGGTGATCCAGGTGAGATAACGCTGACCTTTGTTTTGCGCACCAGCCTAACGCCTCATCTGGTAGATGGGGGCCAGACTTTGCAACTGAGGGATGAAAACGGCCGTATTGTCTTAGTATACAATCAGCTAGTAGTCTACGATGCTGCCAATCAACAACTGCCCAGCCACATGAGCCTCAGCCCTTCATCCCCAATCGAACCCGCAAATCAATACAACCTTATTATTCACCTCCTCACCAATTCCCATACCTACTATCCCGTAACCGTAGACCCCTGGTTCTATAGTCAGGTTGCTAAATTAATTGCCAATGATGCTGCAGCTAACGAAAATTTTGGCTGGGCTGTGTCTATTAGTGGGTCTACGGCTCTGGTGGGGACAATTGAAGATGGTGATGTTGATAATTATTCTGGTGTGGCCTACATATTTGAGCGCAGTCAGGGCGGGAACGATAGTTGGGGGCAAGTTGCTAAATTAATTGCTAATGATGCCGTAGCCGAGGACAGATTTGGGTATTCCCTTTCCCTGAGTGGTGATATAGCTTTAGTGGGGGCATACGGGGATGACGATGCAGGGGGTTTTTCTGGGTCTGCCTACATCTTTGAGCGCAATCAAGGTGGCCCCAATAATTGGGGACAGGTAGCCAAGCTAACTGCCAATGATGCTGCTGTCTCTGATCATTTTGGTGCTGCCGTATCCATCAGTGGGGATATGGCTCTAGTAGGTGCATATAGGGATGATGATGGAGGGCATGATTCAGGGTCGGCCTATATTTTTGCACGCAATCAGGGTGGAGCTAATAATTGGGGACAAGTTGCCAAACTGACCGCCGATGATGCTGCGACTGATGCCCTTTTTGGTGAATCAGTTTCCCTCAGTGATAATGTGGCTCTTATAGGGGCGAGTGGGGATGATAATGGAGGAGAGGGGTCTGGTGCAGCCTACATTTTTAGGCGCAATCAGGGTGGGACTAATAACTGGGGGCAAGTAGCTAAACTGACGGCTAGCGATGCTGCGGCTGGGGACCGTTTTGGTACGGCCGTTGCTCTTAGTGAAGACACCGCTCTGGTAGGAGCATATAGGAATGACGATAATGGTGATGATTCGGGGTCAGCCTATATCTTTGAGCGCGATCAGGGCGGGAGTGATAACTGGGGACAGGTAGCCAAACTGACTGCCAATGATGCTGACAATCTTGATGAATTTGGTTTTGCCGTATCAATCAGTGATGATACCGCCCTGGTAGGAGCATATGGGAATGACGATAGTGGTAACGATTCAGGGTCGGCCTATGTTTTTGAGCGCAACCAGGGTGGGGTTAACAACTGGGAACAGGTAGAAAAACTGACTGCTGACGACGCTGACAGTCATGATGAATTTGGTTTTGCAGTGTCCCTCGACGGCGATACGTTCCTGATTGGAGCACATTCGGATGGTGAGGGTGCCTTAGTTTTTTCTGGGTCGGCCTACATTTTTTATGCACAATTTAATGACCCTCCTATAGCTATAGATGACCACTATGCCGTATTGGAGAATAGAACCTTCAATATTGCTGTTCCAGGTGTATTGGCCAATGATATAGATGCGGATGGTGATCTATTGACGGCTAGCTTGCTGTCTACACCGAGCAATGGCCAAGTAGACCTTAGCAGCGATGGAAGTTTTACCTATATTCCAAATCCGAGCTTTCTAGGCACTGATACCTTTACCTATACCGTTAGTGATGGTTTTTTCACCGATACAGCGACAGTGACGATTACAGTCATAACGATTGAAAACCCCATCTATTTGCCCATCATATTCAGGTAAGGATATACCTGCGTAATGGTGTATTGAACATTTGATGCCAATACACCATTACACCCCTACCCCTCAAACAAATTATCCCCCCGGTGCAGCCGGTAGGCGATTTGGTAGGTTTGGCCCTGGGCGCGGACGGTGGGGGCGTGGGCGGCCAGGTAACGGGCGGCGGCGATGAGGACGTGGGGGGCTTCGGGGCTGCCTTGCAGCAGTTTGTACTGGTTGAAGGCGGCCTCGACGGTTTGGATGGTGTGGAAGTCGCGGTCTTCGCGCAGGAGCAGATTGCCGAGTGTTGCCAGGAGTTGGTCGCTGTCGCCATCGCTGTAGAGATAACGGCCGATCCGCTCCCCCGCCTGGTTCACCTGCTGCTGCCTGTCAAGCAAAGCTGGCAGTTCGGCCAAAACTGCGGCGGGATCAGCCACCTTGCCATTGGGCTGAGGCACACGGGCGGCGTGGATATTGAGGAAGCGATCCAGGTAGACGCTCATGGCGGCATCGAAGACACCGCGCAGCAGTTCGATGGAAGGGGCACGGCGCAGCCCCATCTGGATGGCGTTGGCGAAGGTGAAGGTGTGTAGGGCCGTATCCCAATCGCCAAATTCGTTGCTGGTGTGGAAGCGGGCGATGCGCAGAGCAGCGGCGTAGGATACGGCAGCGGCTAATTGCGCTTCGGTGGCGCCGTCGGCGAGGGCGGCTAAGAGGGCGGCGGCGATGTCGTGGGGGTTGTCGCCGAGGAGGGTGGGGGTGAGGTTGCCCTGCCAGCTTCCTCTTTTTTCCTGCCCTTTTGCCACCACAGCGGGCAGTTGGGCAAAGGCTTCTTCCAATATCTCAATCAAATCAATCGGGTTGCGCCAGGCGTTGGACTCTTCCTGGCGGCTGGCGTTGGCGTAGGCTGTGACCAGGCTGGGCAGTACCGTTTCGGCCAGCTCCCAGCCGGCGATGTCCAGGGCTTCTAAGGCTTTGTTGGTGAAGTCGGCGACGTGGCCGATTTGGATGTAGCGGTGGTCGGTGACGGCGGCGAAGAGGATGTCGGCTATCTGGCGGTGGTCGGCACCGGCGCGGATGGCGGAGACGAGGCAGCGTTCGGCGCCTTCGTCGTCGCGCACTTCGATGAATTGGCGGAACCAGCGTTTGAGGGTGGGGATGTCGGTGGTGTTGGTGGCTAACGGCCGTATGGCAAACCTCGGTGCCGAGCCAAAGCTCTCACGAGCAACGGCCGATAACCCCTGATACAAGGCACGGGGTTTATCTTCTGGGCGCAAATGGGGCAGCATGTTCATCAGGCAGGCCAAAATCGTCAGCCCCTGCCCCCAGCCGCCGCGCCGATATTTGGCCCCAAATTCAAGGCCCACACGAAACGGTTCCACCGGATCGCCATTGTTTTCCAGTAAAACCAGGGCAGACTTGCCAATCACCAACGGTAAGTCCCGCTCCAGGCCAACAAGGAGACGGTCGCGGGCGTGGCCTTTGGGGTTGCCGTGCGGGGCAATGTCTACCCACACGTCATCGCCGCGCACCTCGACGGGGAAGGCGCGGACATCATCGGCAAACTGGTCGAAGGTGCCGCCGCTTTCCAGGTCGAAGCGGGCGTAGTGCCAGTAGCAGGTGAGGATGCCGTCTTTGACGGTGCCTTTGTCGAGGGGGAAGCCCATGTGGGGGCAGCGGTTGTCTACGGCATAGATTTGGCCTTGATGGGCGAAGAGGGCGACGACGTGGCCGTTGAGCTGGACGGTTTTGCATTCGTTGGCGGTGACTTCGGCGAGGGCGGCGGCGCGGACAAATTCAGTGGGCATTATTTACTCCTTTGTGAGGTGGGTGAGACAGCCGGGTGAGGAGGTGTCTCGTTGGCTAAAGGTGTAGCCCGGCTGTCCCGCCCCTACGGGTTCCAATTTTTAACGTGTCGCTGGGGGCCGACTGTTGGTGAGTAGTTGGATCATCGTTCTAGCATAAACCAAAGCCCATTGTTTGCCTACTGGCAAGGGGGCAACGCTGACCTGCTCTCTTGAACAGTTTGAGGGCCTGTACTGATGATCAGCGTTGGAGGCGGCAGCGCATGTGACTATGATCTGTTTTTCCGGCGCAGAAGTGAATAGAGGCCAAGACCGGCGAGGGCGGCCCCTGTGATTGTAAGGAGAGTACGGCCGTTTGGGAAGGTGGCTGGCGGTGGTGGGGGCACGGTGGCGCGTTCAGCCGGTGTGGCGGCACGGCGGCGCAGCAGTTCCAACTTGATGCTTTCTTCGCCCTTTTGCATAGCCCAATGGTGGTTGGCGGAGAAGATGGGTTTCATGATGGGGGAGAAGATGCGCAGTAAGGGTTTTTCGGCACTGATTTTCCAGTCGTAGGTGACGTGGGTGATGTCGCCTGTCTGCTCTAATGTCCAGATGCCGCGCCCTACGAAATCACCCCAGGCTTCGATGGTGAAGGTGTGGGGGGTGCGGGCTTCGGTGACGCGGAACTGCCAGCGCAGGGTGTAGGGGAGCCAGCCTTTGGTGTAGAGGGAGATGACTTTGCCAATGCCGGTTTGGGGATCGCCGGGTTCTACTTCCTGGACATCCAGGTAGACGGAGGGCCACCAACGTTTGAGGTCGAGGGCATCGTCGAGGATGTCAAATACTTCGTCTATGCTGCCTGGTAACTGCCAATGGGTGATGAAATGGTATTCGTTGCTGCTCATTTGTTTATCCTTTTAGTAGGGGATGTCGGTGGGCCAGAGGATCGGCCGTTCGGGGCGTTTTTCTTTGGTGTCAGCGGCGATACCCAGGAAGGCGTCGAGCATGGCGTAGGTTTCGTTGATGGCTTCGCGGCGGGCTTGATAGCGTTTGCCGTCGTGGCTGATGGTGAGGTAGACGAGGCGGGCCAGGCGCAGGGTGTGCAGGTGGTGGACGACGGTGGGGGCGCGTAGGCGCAGGCGGCGGGCTAATTCGGCGGGGGTCATGGGTTCGGTCATGAGGTAGCGGAGGATGCGCAGGCGGGTGGGGTCGGCCAGGGCGCGGAGGGCCTGGAAGAGGGCATCGGAGATGACATCGCCAGGGACCATGGAGGCTGTGGACGGCCGTCCGCCGAATAACAGCACCATGCGTTCGGGTGTGCGTGGGCCGTAAAATAGCAGGGGACTGCCCCAAAATGAGGGGGCTAATACCAACTCGGCCACATCGGGGGCTTCTTCAAATTGTACTCCCTGGGAGATGGCCTCGAGTAAAGCGGGAATGGGCAGTTCTTCGGCCAGCTTTTGGGCGCGGCTGACGGCTTCTTCCAAAGCAGGGCGTATGCGCTTTTCATCTTCGGCGAAAAAGACTTCGTAATAGGCTTGGAGAGATGACAGGTATGAGGCTCCAAATTCTTCCCGGCGCAGCCACCATTGGAGGAATGTTTCTAGATATTTTTTGAGATGATTTTGCTTTTTCTTGGAAACGTTGACCCCTTTTTCCTCGATTAGCATGGTGAGGAGGGTTTGGAATTCGGCTTCTTGCCATTGGCCGCGTTGGCTGATGGTGTGGAGGATGGCCGTGTAGTCGCTGTTGTCCATGGGGTGGGCGGTTATGATTGTCAGGCGGTCGGTGCTTGGAATTTGGGCCAGGGTGTTGAGGGCGGTTTGGGCATCTTTGGGGGCGGGCAGGCTGTGTACCCAACTGATGGGCCAGCTCATGAGGTCTTGGATTTCTTGGAGGAATTCGCGCTCGGGGGTGGGCAGGCGGGAGCGCACGCCGGCGGCCCATGAGCCGCGCAGGCCGAATTCGTCGGGGTGGTGTAGGGTGTAGAGGCTGATGAAGAGGTCGTAGGCGGTGCCGATGTCCCAGGTGAGGTGAGGGGTGGTCATGATAGTTGTGTCTCCAAGTTCATCCCATAATTACGCAATTACGCAATTATGTCGGTGTCGTGGTCGGGGATGAGGGTTTCGATGTGGCGAACGGCCGTTACAGCGTAGCCCATCGCGCCAACGCCAGCAGCTAATATGCCGCTGATGACCATGAGCAGGGCCATGCCTGCGCCGGGGCCGGAGGGGATGAGCCAATGGAGTGATTGGGCCAGGGGTGTGCCGACGGCCATAGCTGGTTCAAATATCTTGTCGGCGAGGGGGCCGGTGATGGCGGTGGCGAGGGGGGCGGTGATTTGGGCGATGAGGCGGCGCACGGAGAAGACGCGGCCTTGGATTTCGGGGGGGACTTTGGTCTGCCAGATGGCCTGGTTGGAGCCGTTGAGGATGGGGATGATGAGTTGGCTGGCGAAGGCGGCTGTGGCCCAGATGAAAAGACCTTGCCCTATGCCCATGAGGGCTTGCCCCAGGAGGCCGGTGAGTATCATGCCGATGAGAACGCCGTGTACTTTGTGTTTTGGCCCGCCCCAGGTGCTCATCAGCAGGCCGCCAATGACGCCGCCGATGGCGCTGATGGATTGGACACTGGCGAGGGTGATTTCGTTGTTTTGGGTGCGGGCCAGGATCATGGGAACCATGAGGACGATGCCGACCATGGCCAGGAGGTTGGTGGCGAAGAAGATGAGCTGCATTCCTAGTAAGCTGGGCCGTGCCCAGATGTAGCGGAAGCCGAAGAGGGAGTCTTGCCAGAGGGAGTTGGGGGGTGTGGAACGGCCGTCTTCCTTTGCTTGGGGTTGGGGAATATGTACCACAAACAGAGTGGCAATGGCGACTACGAACGTTACCACATCCACCAGCATAATGCCTTCAATGCCTACCCAGCCCAGCATGGCACCTGCAAAGGCGGGGGCCATGATGTTGGAGGCGGAACCGGCCAGACCGATCATGCCGCTGGCACGGCCGTATTGTTCTTTGGGTAACATGAGGGTGACGGCGGCGGAGTAGGCGGGAAATTGGAAGGAGTTGAAGGCACCGGAGATGAAGTTGCCGAGATAGAGATGCCAGATGTGAATGCTGTCGGTGGCGAAGAGGATGAGTAGGGCGATGGTGACGAGGCCCGCGGCAAGATCGCTGAGGATCATGATGTTTTTGCGGCTGGTGCGGTCTACGAGGGCACCGGCGAGGGGGCTGAGGAGGACGCTGGGGGCCATGAAGAAGAAGATGGCCCAGGTGAGGGTGGCGGCCTGGCCGGTTTCGGCGAAGAGCCAGAAGGAGATGGCGAAGCCGGTCATGCCGGAGCCGAGCATGGAGATGAATTGCCCGAACCAGATGAGGGTGAAGCCGCGCATTCCGCTTAAGGAGGAGGGAGTGTTCATAGGTGGTAATTGGGTAATTAAGTAATTGGAATAATTACCCAATTACCCAATTACTTAATTACTCTTTGCTTGCTCGATGATGTTGGCGATTTGACCGAGGTGGCTGTCGGCGTGGGAGAGGCCGAAGACGTAGCGGACGAGGGCGTTGTAGGGTGTGCCATCGCGGGCGGGGAAGGTGTTGTCGAGGTAGGGTTCGTCGGGCCACATGTCGAGGCTGGCGAGGCAGATGCGGCGGCTTTGTTCGAGGTAGCGGCGGCACTGTTCGATGGTGGTGACGCTTTCCCAGGGGATTTCGCTGCGGGAGCGGCGGCTTTCGTAGGGGACGCCGCGGGCGAGTTCGGCGGCGAGGGCGGCTGATTCTTCGCAGGAGGCGTTGAGGTGGACGATGACGTGGCCGAGTGTCCAGGCGAGGTTGATGTCGGCTTCGCTGTCGGCGTAGGTGTCGTTGGCGTCGGGGTCGTGGGGGATGAAGGTGACGTGCGCATCGGTACAGTCCTGGATCATGGTGAGGATGGTGTCTACCATCTCGTTGGTATGGGTACGCAGGTCGGCGGGGGTGAGATCGGCCGTTAGGTCGGCCATCGTTATTTCTTTGTTACGTACTGGGGTGAAGTCTAGCATGGTTGGGAAACTCCTTGGGTATGAATTAAGAATTAGGAATTATGAATAACTGTCTCTTCATAATTCATCCCTCTTGATTCATAATTCTCTGGTTTAGTTGGGTTAATAAATGATGCAGCTCGAACCGTGCGGGGACGGTGAGGGCGTGCCAGGGTTGGTAGAACAGTTCGTCGGTGTGGGTTTCGGTTTTTTGCCAGAGGGTTTGTCCGGCGGGGGTGGGGGTGTAACGGCCGTTTTCATCTACCACCAGCCAGCCACGCTGCACACAATCTTGTAGGGCGGTGGTGTAGGTGGTGGCATCGTAGCCCCGAAAGGCGAATTTGGTGGCTGCTTGGGCGGCGGTGGTGATGGGTTCGCCCCAAATGTTGCGGCCGATGATGTGGCTGAAGGCTTCCCACTGGCAGCCGCAGATCGCTAGACTGCTCCAGGCGGCGACGTGGGCATCGTCGCGGAAGGCGGCGAGTTGGGCGATGGTGCGGTGGAGTTGGAAGAGGGGGGTGTCGGTGGGGGTGGCGGCGTGGAAGTGGGCGTGGCTGAGGGCGGGTTTGTGGGCTGGTTCAGTGGCGGTGAGGCTGTTTTGGAGGAGTGGGGTGAGGTGAACGGCCGTTTGTTGGATGAGATCGGTGGGGGCGGGGATGTGGCTGACTTCTTGCCGGACGAGTTGGGTGAGGTTGGTGATGGTTGTGTGGCCTTGGGGTGTGAGGTGGTAGTCTGATGTGAGCAAATTGGCCTGAATGAGGGCATCTAGCCGAGCCTGAATGGCTGCATGGGCGGAGTAGGGGATGATGGGGTGGATGTGGGTGACGGTGAGGAGCTGGGGGGCGATGACCTGGCCTTGCATGAGGAGGAAGAGGCCGAGTGGGGGGAGATGGGCAGCGCGGATGGCGTTTTGGAGGCTGGGCAGGTAGGGGCGGCTGATGGCGGTGCGCAGATTGTCAATGAGCTGCCAGAGGGTGGTGAGGGGGGGCGGCTGGAGGGCCTGATTGACTATTTCCATGAGACCTTTGAGTTCGGCGAGTTGAGCGTCATCCAATGTCCAGGGGGTGTAGAAGAGGCGGTTGGTTTCGTTTTCGGCCGTTTGGCGGATGTGTGTGCCTTTGTCGGTGAGGTGGTATGTGCCGTCGGCTTCGGTGAGCCAACCACGAGTGATGATGTGGGCCAAAGCTCGTTGGTAGGCGGCTTCGTCGCAGCCGCGATAGGTGAGTTTTTGGACGAGTTCGGCGGTGGTGGTGATGGGGTGACCGTAGGTGAAACGGCCGTCTATATGGCTGAATGCTTCCCAGGCAATGCCGCTAATCTCATACAGATGCCAACTTGCTAGGTGTGCATCATCGCGGAAGGCGGTGAGGTCGTTGAGGGCACGGCGCAGGCGTTCGAGAATATGGGCCTGGGGGCCGGGTTCGTAGAAGCGGCTGCGGTGCAGGGCGGCTTTGGGGGTTGGTTCGGGGGCTTCCAGGCTGGCGGTGACGAGGTTTTGCAGGAGGTCTACGAGGCGGGTGGTTTCGGGGGGGATGTGGCAGTTGATGGTTTGGAAGGCGCGGTGGACGATAGTGGGGACGGTTTGGGCGAAGTGGCGGCCTTTGGGGGTGAGAGTGTAGGCGTGGGCGTTAGCTCCTGTTGGTCCAACGGCCGTTAATACGCCCCGTGCGGCTGATTGGGCCAGGCGTTCTTGCACCAGGGATTCGTTCATGTAGGGGGCGCGTTCGTGGATGATAACGGCCGTCATTGGCTCTGGTTCGGCCGATAGAGCCGATTGGGCGATCCACAAGTCCATCCCTTCCAGCCCTTGCGCCTCAATGTAGGTTTGCAGACTGGGTAGATAGAGGGCGTTTAGGGCATGACCAATTTCTTCGCTGAGGGTGAGGAACCAGTCGTGGTTGGGCATGGTGTAAAAAACGTAAAACGTAATGGGACTTACGCTTTACGTTTTAGGCTACATCTCCCAGGTGGCGTCACCGTGGAAATTGCCGTGATCTTTGTTGATGAAGGCTTCGATTTGGGCGCGGCGGTCGCCGAGGCGGAAGGAGGGGCCGTGCCCTGGGTGGCAGATGGCCTCGTCGGGCCAGGGGAGGACGACGCTGCGGAGGGTGTTTAGGGTTGTTTGGAAAAGTTCGGGTGTCCAGGTGCGGCCGGGGCCGCCATCGAAAATGGTGTCGCCGACGATGATGTTGTTGTCGCCTTCGATGGTGAAGCAGATTTGGTTGCCGATGTGGCCGGGGGCGTAATGGACGTGCAGGGTGTGTGCGCCAAGCTGGAAGGTGTCGCCATCACGCAGCCAATGGTCGGCGGCTACGGTTTCGCCGCCGGGTTGGGGTGAGCCGTCGTTGGCGTAGACGGGTACTTGCAGCCGCTGGCGCATCTCGTCGAGGGCTTCTACGTGGTCAATGTGGGTGTGGGTGAGGAGGATGGCGATGGGGGTGCTGCCGGCTAACATTTGTTCGAGGGTGTCGGGGTCGGCACCGGGGTCGAAGAGGACGCTTTGCTGGGTGGTGGGGCAGATGAGGGCGTAGGTGTTCATGCCCCAGGGGCCAACTTGGCGGGTTCTTAGTTCGATTTTGCTCATGGTTTCTCCGGGAATTATGGATTAGAAGGGATGAATGATGGGGTGTTATGCGAGTATTGTGGGTTGGTTGGGGGTAACGGCCGTTTTCAGGTTGGTGAGCAATTTGTATAGTTTTGCCAACTCATTTCCACGCAGGCAGGCCCAGGGGGCGTAAAAGGTGTCATTGGTTAGCTGTTCTACCTCATTGCGAATGTGCCGCCCTTGTGGGGTTAATTGGTAAGTGTCCGCTTGCTGTGTGACCCATTGACGGTCGGTTAAGGTTTGCAGGGCCATGTGGTAATCGGCGGGGTGATAGCCGCGGACGTTAAGCTGTTCGGCCACTTCGCCGGGGGTGAGGCTGCCTTGCTGCCAGAGCAAGGTGAAGGCTTCCCAGGTATGGGCATCTACGCCATGCTGCTGCCAGGCGGCGAGGTGGCAGTCGTCGCGGAAGGCATCGAGGTTGGCCAGGTTTTCTACGATTTGGGCTAGAGGTGGGGCGGTGACGGCGAGATAGGTGCAGCGGGACATGAGCCAGCGTTTGATGATGGGGTAGGCGGCGACTTGGCTGGCGTGAACGAGGCGGTGGAGGATGTAGGCGAGTTCTTCTAGTTGTTCGGTGGGCAGGAATTGGAGTTGGCCGAGGCGGTGGTGTTTGGCTTTGAAGATTTGCCAGCCGATTTTGCGGGCGGGGTCGGTGAATTGGAAACGGCCGTCTTCTTTCATCACCAATAAATCGGCGCGAATAAGGCCAGACAACATGCGTTCATATAGCTGTGGCGCAATATACGGCATTCGCTGCCAGAGTAAATCGGCGGAGATGGCACTGACATCAAAGTTGCCTAGCACAAATTCCAGCATTTCGGCCGTTGCTTCAGACAGATTGGTCTGATTACCAACTTGCCAGATGGCTGGGCCATATAAACTGTATAATTCATGCTGGAGACGAGCCATAAGCGGCCAGTAAGCCGTCATCCCCACAGTGTTCGTAAAAGTTTGGTTTTGTTCAGTAAAAGAAGGTGTGTAAAAAGCCATGAGTATTTCTTAATAGGGTAATCTGCTGATAGAAACAATGATACCATACGAATATTAGATATTTATCTAATCACTTAATTCTTATCTACTAAGAATGAATTGTCAAATTACGCTTTTATGAGAATGGACTGGTTCTATTTACCCTATGGATACATGAGTAAATATTATGTATAATGCCCCCCACAACTAGAGAAGCGTGTAGTTGGTCGTAGCTTCTTTTTACGAAGATAGAAGTCACTCGCTAAGCAGCCCTTGCAGCTAACTATCAAAACCTTTCTCAAATTTGAAAGGTTTTCTGGAGGTCACGATGTTTTCGATTTGGCTCAATTTATTCCCCCAAATAGCCGTGCGTCATAGTTTGCAAATTGAAGAAACAACAACGTTTCCTGTTTGGTTGACCATTCCTTTGTGGATCACGTTAATTGCTTTGGTGATATATGGTATTTATCGTTATACCAAAGCTGCCGAGGTTGTGGTGGGTGAGTTAGAAGTAGGCACTGTGTTTACAAAAAAAGAAGGGGATTTTGTCAAATTTTTATCACCTAAAAAAGGTGCATATTGGATTAATCCTTTTAGCCAGAAGGCAGGTGATAAGATTTCTTTGGGTTCACAAAGTACCAGTGGTAAAGCAGAAGCCTTACGTACAAAGGAAGGTATTCCTCTGACGATTGAGTACAATGTCTCGTTTAGTTTGGACCCCCGTAATTCACTTGCGTCTATTCATTATAAGATGGCCAGGACATTGCCTAAGTATGCGACCAATATTGTGGGGGGGCGGGTGAATCACGTGCTGCGTCACTTTGTGGAGCAGAAAAGCATTTACGAGTTGTATCAAGAAGATGCTGTGAAGAAATTGGAAGAGGAAGTGCGTGCTGAGGTCTCGAAACGGTGTGTGATTTTTGGGGTGGAGGATATTAGTGCCAGCAGCATGAAGTTAGGGCCGATTCACATGCCGACACAGGTGGAAAAGGCATTGAAGGCGGATTATGAACGTAAGTTGCAGACTTCCACTTCGATTGATGCTTTGGAGCGGCTCCATGCGGTGGTGAGTAAGTTTGATGATAAACATTTGGAGCGGCTATCAGAATTGGAACGGCTGCGTATTGTGGAGAACAGTGGGTCTTTGGTGTATTTGATGGATTCGCTGGTGAAGAAGGTGCGCGAGGGGAATGGTGTGCAGTCTGGTTTGTCGGGTGGGAGCAGTGGCAGCGGTGGTGGTGGTTCTAGGGGTGGTGGGCCGCAATTGCCTGAATAAATTCGACGCGGTTGCCAAAGGGATCGCGGAATTCAAAACGGACAAAGCCGGGGATGGGAAGGCCATCCTCGGCTTTGATGTTTTTTTGGGTCAGCTGCGCTCGCCAGAATTCTAAGTCGGTGACTTCGTAGGCAAGGTGGGCTTTGGTGCTGTAGCGGTTGAAGCCATCTTCCACGCCGACGTGGATGGAGAGGCTGCCGACTTGCAGCCAAAAGCCGCCGCGTGTTTTGAGTGAGTCGGGTTTTTCGATTTCGGGTAAGCCGAGAAAGTCGCAGTAAAAGGTTCGTGCTTCGCTTTCGGCGTTGGGGGGGATGGTTATTTGGGCGTGGTGTAGGGCGTGGATCATGGTTAGAAGCCAACGGCCGTTCCGTCATTTCTCGGTTCACTGCCACCAATTAGGACACCGGAGTCGGGATCGCGGATGATGACTTGACCCCCGCCGAAGTACATGGGTTGGTCGCGTGGGGTGAGATCGTGCCCACGACGGAGCAGTTCTTGGTGGACATCGAGGCTGGTGCTGTTTTCGAGCATAAAGGTGAGGCCGTGCTGCCAGTTGAACCGAGGGGCATCAAGGGCGGCCTGGGGGTCCATGCCAAAATCTACCAGGTTGATGCCGACTTGGAGGTGGCCTTGCGGCTGCATGAATCCGCCCATGACACCGAAGCTGCTGAACGGCCGTCCATCTTTGGTAATAAAGCCGGGGATGATGGTGTGATACGGCCGTTTGCCCGGCGCAACTTCATTAAAATGTCCCGCTTCCAGGGTAAAATTAGCCCCGCGATTCTGCAATTGGACACCCGTTGTGCCGGCAGTGAGACCACTGCCGAAACCCATATAAAGACTTTGAATCCAACTGACCATATTGCCTTCCCCATCCGCAACAGTTAAATACACGGTGTCACCGTGCTGTGGCGGTTGCCCATGCTGTGGCCGTTGAGCTTGCTGAGGGTTGACCAAAGCTTGCCTTGCCTGCGTGTAAGCCTGGCTCAAGAGACCGGCCAGAGGCACGGGGGCATGTTGGGGATCGGCGATATAGGTTTGGGCATCGGCGAAAGCCAGTTTGGTGGCTTCCATAAGGGTGTGGTAGTAATCGGCCGTGCCATACCTCAGCGCGGTCAAATCAAACCCGCTGGCAATGTTCAACGCCAACAGGGCCGTCAATCCTTGCCCATTGGGTGGAATTTCGTGGAAGGTATAACCATGATAATCGGTGCTGATGGGTTCGACCCATTCAGCCTGGTAATTAATGAGATCGTCTGGGGTTAAGACACCCCCCGCCGCCTGAACACAGTCCACAATTTGACGGCCGATTGCGCCAGCGTAAAAAGCATCATAGCCATCATCGGCAATGGTTTGCAGCGTCTGAGCAAATTCGGGGTTGCGGAAGATGGCAGCCGCACCAGGGGCCTGTCCACCGGGCAGCCACACACGTTTGGAGTCAGGGTGTTGGCTCATTTTCTCGGTGGAACGGCCCCAGGCCCGCGCAATGTATTGGCTAACGGGGTAGCCATCGCGGGCATAGGCGATGGGACGGGCTAGCAGTTTGTCTAAACTCATTGTGCCATAGCGTTCTAAGGCCAACTGCCAGCCGCGCAAACTTCCAGGCACGGTGACGGTGTGGGGGCCGAGAGCTGGCATTGTTGTATGCTCCTGTTGGCGGAGAAGATCGGCCGTGAGGGCGGCTGGAGCGGGGCCGCTGGCGTTTATTCCGACCAACTTTTGTTCATTTGCCATCCAAATGAGGGCGAAGGCATCACCGCCAATGCCTGTGGAAGTTGGTTCAACCACACAAAGGGTAGCGACGGTGGCGATGGCGGCATCAACAGCGTTACCGCCCGCCTTGAGAATGTCTAATCCGGCCTGAGCAGCCAGGGGTTGGCTGGTGGCTACCAGGCCATTTCGGGCAACTATATTTGAGCGGCGGCTGGGGAAACTGTACTTTTCAAATTCCATGAATCTAACCTTTTGTTTATCTTGACACCGAACACCTGTTCGTGTATACTTCGCAGAACATATGAGCGGTTTTGTGATCTTTTGTGAGCTTTGCGCCCGCATTCGGTCTTGGAGTATAGTCAAATGAGCAAAGAAAAACCATTATCTGAGCGGCAGCAAAATATTTTGAATTACATTGGATTATATGTCGGGGAAAATGATCGCCCACCTACAATCCGTGAAATTGGGGCAGCCACAAGTATAAGTTCTACTTCTGTTGTCAATTACAATCTTGGCAAATTGGAGGAGAAAGGGCTGATTGAGCGTGAATCGGATGTTTCACGCGGTTTGCGTTTAACGGAGAAGGCTAGAGCATTTGTGCAATATGCGGTGAATCATGTCAACCGTATGTTGCAGATTCCGATGCTTGGTCAAATTGTGGCCGGTAAGCCCATTGAAGTTGGTAATGATAGCTTTGATGTGTTTGACGAGGATGATGCAGTAGAGGTGAGTGCCACGATGCTTGGCTCTAAAAAGACAGATGATTTGTATGCCCTGCGTGTCAGTGGTGAGTCTATGATTGACGCGATGGTGAATGATGGCGATATTGTGATTATGCGGCGGCAGGAGACGGCGCAAAATGGTGATATGGTGGCGGTGTGGATTGATTCGAGTGGAACAACGACACTGAAGCATTTTTACCATGAAGGCAAGCGAGTGCGGCTGCAGCCTGCCAATCCGACGATGGAGCCGATTTATGTACCGACAAATGATGTACGGATTCAGGGTAAGGTGATGATGGTCTTGCGACAGACGGCGTGAGATTGTGTTTGACGAAAATTGAGAGGACGGCAGTTGCCGTCCTTTTTTTTAGAGGAAATAAGAACATGCGTTCGTAAAAAGGGGCACTATGTTCGAGCAGCGGGACGAAATTCAGGAGAAGCGATTACAGCATCAATTAGAAGTGCAGTCTATGCAGATTGAGCATGTCTTTAATCGGCATCAGATGGATGCGCATGTGGCGGGGGGGACGGTGAAGCCGCGCTCGATTAGCTTTAATTTGCATACGCAGTTGGCGACGGGTTTGGAGCGACTGAAGGTGCTGACGGATGATTTGATGCACACGTTGGGTGTGCCAGTGTCGTTGAGCCGTGAAGACGGTGTGTTTCGTTTGGATGTGTCGCAGCGGGAGATGCCGCCGGTGTCGCTGTTGGATTTGATGTCGTTGTTGGTGGAGGTGCCGCCGATAACGGCCGTTTTAGGTTTGGCTGAAGACGGCCGTCCGGTGCTGCTTGATTTCTCGGAACAGGACATGACCCATATTTTGGTGTCGGGTGTGTCTGGGGCGGGTAAAACTGCTTTGCTTCGTTCTCTGGCTATTTCGTTGGCCTTGATGAATCGGCAGTCACGGGTTCAGTTTGTGATTGTGGATGGTGCATGCAATGGGGCAGGCGAGGGTGCGACTTTGCAGGGTCTGAATTACCTGCCACATATGTTGGCGAAGGTGATTGGGGATTCTGAGGATGTTCGTGAAACGATGGCCTTTTTGATGAATGAGGTTAGTTATCGTTTGGAGTATGAGGTGGTGGCCCCCACTATTTTGGTGGTGGTTGATGAGGTGGTGGCTTTGCTTGAATCTGGTGAGCCGCTGGTGCGGGATGGGATTCGTTTTTTGGCTCAACGGGGGGCCGACGTAGGGGTGCATTTGGTGATGAGTACGGATCGGCCGCAATCGGCCGTTTTGGATAATCTTCTAAAGGCCAATATTTCGGTGCAGATTGTGGGGCGTATGGCTGATGGTGACCAGGCTGTGGCGATTACTGGGGTGCAGGGGTCGCAGGCGGAATATCTGTTGGGGCAGGGGGATTTTTTGGCTGTGGCTGGGCAATATATGACCCATTTCCAGGCGGCTTATATTGGTGATTATGATTTGCATATGACGTTGCAGGAACTTCATCGTAATCGTCCGCCAGCGTTGCTGGCGCAGGCTGTGAATGATTTTATCTCCCTGGCAGATGCCGAATTGGAGATGGCGGATGAGGAACTGCCGCAGCATTTTGTGTTTAATGGCGATGTTGTTTCTTTGCGGGTTGAGGGGATTGAGAAGGTATCGCTGGCGATGGAGTTAGAAGAGGTGGCGGAGAAGGAGTTGGGGCATCAACCGTTGGTTTATGCTCCACAACCGATGATTCGGCTTTTTCATGATGAGGAGATGGCGGTTGAGGATGTGGTGGAGGAAGAAGTGGAGGTGGAGGTTGCGGAAGAATTGGAAACGGCCGATTCTAGCTTTCCCTTTATTGAGGATGAGCCTGATGATACATTGAGTGATGTGAAAATTTATCATGTGCTTGGTGATGTGTCTCAAAGACGGCCGTATCACTTTCCGATGGTGAACGAGCAATCTACCGCCAAGCCATTTGAGGTCATTTCCACGGTTCCAGCAAAAAAGGCACTTTTTGTTGAGGCAGAGTTGGAAGAAGCTGTTGCCGAGGTGGCGGTTGTTGATTTTGAAGAGACTGATGATGGGATTTTGGTGGCCGATTTGGAGGAAGAGCCGGAGACGGAGTATGAAATGTTTGAGGATGATTGGCTGCCGTTTGATGATGACTAATTAGGAGTGTGGATGATGAATATTGGTATGTTGTGGCTAGATGCTGACCAGGTACGGTCGCTTGATGAGAAGGTGACGCGGGCGGCTGATTATTATCAGGAGAAATACGGCCGTTTTCCTGAACTTTGTTATGTCAATACAAAAATGTTGCCTGAGGAAAAAAGTGTAGGGCATATTGAGGTTAAGCCGATTAAAAGCGTCCAGCTTAACCACTTCTGGTTAGGCATGAAGGCATAAAACCAACCAACAAAAAATCCGATTTCACTGAAATCGGATTTTTTTATTCTTGATAAAATTGCATACCCCTTACGAAAGTGGCTGCATTTGTAAAGATCGTCCGCCACCTTTTATCAAGGTCAATTTGCTAAGGTAAATTTTGCCATCATCCCCTTGAATTTCCAGTTCTGTGGCGGTGCTTGCGCTGGCTGGCTGCGTGGCAAAATCTACCAGCGCCTTATTGTTTGTGATGGTGCTAATAGATTTGCCTAACACTTCATCATCGGACAGATGAAAGGCTTTTTGGGCGGGGCCATTGAGGAGGACAAGCCGGTCGCTCTCGTCCAGAACCAGGATTGGCTCATCGGTTTGCTCGACTAAGGCACGCAAGATATTGCGATCCACTTCCATCTGGCTGAACTGATTGGCGTTGTTTATGGCAATCGTGGCGTAACCAGCTAAGGCCGAGAGTGCCCGCGTATCATTGCTGTCGAATGATGTTTCTTTGATGCGGTTGGCTACGCCCAACACACCGATGGGTTTATTTTGCAGGATGAGGGGGACGTAGATGAGTGATTTGACGAGGAGGGCGGTGTGGGTGCGCTTCCATTGTTGGGAGTCATTGCCGATGGCGATGGCGCGTTTGGTTTGCAGCACTTTGCCGGCCAAACTGTCGGTTACACGGCGGCGTACTGATTGGGCTTTGGAGTCGAGGTTCTTGGAAGCACGGATGTATAGTTCGTTTTGGTCTTCGTCTAAGAGCATTAACGACCCTTCTTCGGCACCAACGACGTAAACGGCCGCTTCCACCACTCGATGCAGCACCTCTGTTAGGTTCAACGAGGCCGAAACGGATTTGCCAACACCATACAATACATTCAATTCTTGGGCACGGCGTTGTAACTGAGAGTTACTTTCCATCAACTGCTGCACCAGTTGGTCACGTTCACGCTGCAAGCGACTCTCTCGCAGCGCACGGTCTACAGATTCACCAATTTCATCAGCATCAAAGGGCTTGATAATGTAATCGCGTATACCCAGGCGAAAGGCGGCAACGGCCGTATCCTCCGAGCCATGCGCTGTAGCCAGAATGGCCGGAATATCAACACCGCGTTCCTTTAGCTTTTGCAGTACTTCCAACCCTGTCAGACGGGGCATTTGCTGATCTACGATCATCAAATCTGGCTCTTTGGCAATAGCCATTTCCAGACCCATCTGTCCATTCGTAGCTATCAGTACTTCAAAGCCTTTCGGTTTTAGAATGTAGTCTATCAGGAAGTTGCGAACTTCCTCTGAGTCGTCAACAACCAGGACCCGTTCGTACATGTAGTGTGGCCTCTTGGGCTGAGAATTTAGCTATATATTACTACTCGTGCCATAAGCTGGCAACCTTATCGGCGCATTCCACACGATTTTCACACAGTTAAAACTTGTCTACTCTATTGGCATCGGATAGCATGACGCGATGATTGCTTGGCAAAATTGGTATGCCCGTTTGGCTTGGCTTGTCTTGATCGGCAGTTTGTTGTTGGCGTGCAGCCAAATTATCCCAGACGCTGAAGTAAATGCGCCAACCGTTGTGGTAACAGAGGTGGTGGTGATTGAAGGGACTGCTCAGATTGTTACACGGGTGGTGCGGCAGACAGTGGCGGTGACGGCTACGCCTGAGCCTGTCGGCACGGCTGACGTACCCTCCGACCCCATTGCCTTAGACATCAGTTTTTTGGGTAGCTCTCCTAATGTAGACCCCCAAACGGCGGCTAGTGCCGCCGGCATTGATTTGCTCGAAAATATGTTTGTGGGCCTTACCAATTACAACCATATTCATAATATTGTGGAGCCAGAGTTGGCTGAAAGTTGGGATGTGAGCCGGGATGGGCGGGTATGGACATTCCATCTACGTGATGATGTTTATTGGGTGAGACCCGCGGAAAATCGTCGTCAAAATGCGTCCATCTGGCCGGCTGAGCCGGTGCGCCCTGTTGTGGCCGATGATGTTGTCTATGCCATCCAACGTGCTTGTAATCAGGCTACAGGTTCGCCTGATGCTTTTGCCCTCTTCATTATTGAGGGGTGTGAACCTGTGTATATTGCCCAGGGGTCTTCGGAAGCTGATTTGAAGCGGGTTCGGGTGCAGGCTTTGGATGATTATACTTTGCAGGTGGCGCTTACAGAACCTGCCACCTATTTCTTAACGCTAACTACCCTCCCCTTGTTTCATCCGATCCCGCGGGAACTGGTGGAAGAATTGAAGGAGGAATGGGTGCTGCCAGAAAATCTGCTTACCAGTGGCCCTTTTATGCCGTTGGCGGCGAATAGTGCTGCCACTCGGCTTGTTTTGCACCGAAACAGTGAATGGCCCCTTTGGCGCGGCGGCAATGTGGATGTGGTGAATGTGCTTTTTTTGGAGGATGAAACGGCCGCTTACAACTTGTGGCAAGATAAATTGCTAGATTTAAGCCCATTACCTGAAAACAGGCGCGAAGAATTTATGGAGGATACCCCATTAAAGGCGCGGTTGATTACGGAACAGACCGTCTTTTATCTGGGCTATAACTTTGACAGTCCTGTGTTTCGTGAGGCGGCGATGAGGCGGGCGTTTGCGGCGGCCATAAACCGCGAAGCGTTGGTGGAAGCCATTGTTGGTAATCAGGGGCTGCCGATGCGCCATTTGACACCGCCGGGGGCGGTGGGGGCTTTGCCGTTTGATCAGGTGGGGCAGGGGTATAGCCCCGATTATGCCAGCCAGCAAGTAGCTGCCAGTGGCTTTGGTGTTTGCGAATCATTGCCCACGATTCGTTTTATGATTAGCTCTTCGGATATTGCTTTGCAGCGGGCGGAGGTGCTGAAGACGATGTGGGAAGATAATTTGCGCTGCCCAACGGAGAAGATTGTGATTGAGCAGGTGCAGTTTGGTACGCTGCTGGCTAATACCAGACCGGATGCTGCTGCTGACCGCCCTGATATGTGGGAGTTGGGTTGGGCGGCCTATTTTCCCGATGCGCATAATTGGCTGGGGGATCTGGTGCATTGTACGGAGAGTGAAAATCGGCTGAATCGCCCTTGTTCGGCGGTGGATGAGTTGATTCGGCAGGCGGCGAATACGTTGGGGGATGAGCATCGGCTGGCGTTGTATGGTGAGATTGAAAATGACCTTTTTGGCCGAGATGGGCTGGAGCCGCTTACGCCGCTTTATGTGCCGGGCAGGTTGTTGCTGGTGCAGTCGTGGCTGGAGTTTGTGCCGGCGGTTTTTGGAGGGGAGCAGTGGGATACGTATCTGATTGATGAGACGTTGAAGCGTTTGGAGCGCAGTCGGCAATGAGGTGGTTGGCGGAACAAACGGCCGTTTGGGGCCTGACACTTTCTGATGAACAGCTTGACCAGTTTGCTGTGTACCAAAGGCTGCTTTTGGCCTGGAATGAGCGGATGAATTTAACGGCCGTTCGCCAACCGAACGAAATCCAAGAACGCCACTTTTTAGACTCGTTGACTTGTGCCACTGTGACAGGGGATTTGGGTGGCTGTACGTTGATTGATGTGGGCACAGGGGCCGGTTTTCCTGGCATGCCGCTTAAAATTCTGTTTCCTAAGATGCAGTTGGTGTTGGTGGATAGTGTGGCGAAGAAGACGCAGTTTTTGCAGGCGGTGGCTGCTGAATTGGGGTTGGCTGGTGTGCAGATTGTGGCGGAGCGGGGCGAGGTGCTGGGGCAGTCGGCGGCGCATCGGGAGCGGTATGATTGGGTGGTGGCGCGAGGGGTGGCGACGCTGCGGGTGTTGGTGGAGTATTTGCTGCCTTTGGCGCGGGTGGGGGGGCATGTGTTAGCGCAAAAGGGCAGTGGTGTGGAAGAGGAGGTGGCGGCGGCACAGACGGCCGTTCACACGCTGGGTGGGGCTGCTGCCGAAATCTACCCTGTGCAACTGCTTCATCGGGAGCATTATTTGGTGAAGGTGGCTAAGGTGCGGGCTACGCCTGGGGTGTATCCGCGTCGGGTGGGGGTTCCGGGGAAACGGCCGTTATAAATCAGGTTAAAGGAGGGCGGGTAATTTGAACCAGGTAAAGCTGCTGATGGTTCTTGATACCCTTCAATAAAACTGGCTGCATCGTGTGGAAAGCAACCTCACTTAGCAGATCGGTCTCCAATTTTAGCAAAGCCTCATACACAGCTTTAGAAATAACGATTTGCCCATCTTCGGCCAGGTCTACCAGACGAGCGGCCGTGTTCATGGCCTCGCCGACCATACGGAAGCTCATGCGCGTCTCGGCGCCCACATTGCCCATCACCACATCACCCAGGTTGATGCCGATGCCCAACCCCAGCTCTGTGCCCATGCGGGCGAACCATTCCTGGCGTAGTTCGTTGAAGGTTTGCTGCATGGTAACGGCCGTGCGCACCGCTCGCACAGGCGCATCTTTTTGGTCAAAAGGCGCATTAAACCCCACCAGCATCTCATCGCCGGTCAACTCAAAAACAGTGCCATCGTTTTCCAGCGCAATATCCATCATGTTGGTAAAAAATTCATTCAACTGTTGAATAGCGACATCTGGCGACACTTTGGTCATCATGCCACCCGTCCAGTTACGAATATCCACAAACATGACCACGGCCGATTCCCGCAGCTCCCGTCGCGCCATCAAACCAGGCTCATGGGAAAGCACATGCTCCACTAAGCGCGGCCCCATATAACTGGAAAACATATTCTTCACCCGCTGCTTTTCCTGCCGCTCAGCCTCCAGCTTCATCTCTTCAGCCCGTTTGAATTCGGTAACATCTTGCATGACGGCCACAAAGCCAACATCTTGGATGGGAGAAACACTGGCAAAAAGAATTCGGTCGCCATTCAGATTCACTTCTTGCGCCTGTGGCACCCGTGAAGCACTTTCAAATAAAGGCACAATTGCCCGCAGTTGAGGCACTTGCCGAATGGAAACACCCACCAGCGAAATGGCATCCAGGTCAAAAAAGCGTTCGGCAGCCTGGTTCAATCGGGAAATGCACCAGGTTTCGTCGGTTGTAATAATGGCATCGGTAGATTGTGAGAGAATGGCCTCTAGTCGGTGGCGTTCGTCGCGGGCAATTGTAAACAGGGAAGCGTTTTCAATGGAAATTGTGGCCTGTGCCGCGATGGAGTTGAGCAGTTCCAGGTGTTCGTTGGTGAAGTAGTTGGTGTCAGGGTGGTTTAGGATGAGGATGCCCACGACGCGGTTGGCATTGGACAGGGGCACGCCAATGGCCGAGCCAGTCTCTTGCTGGTGGTCGGGCAGTGTGACCCAACGATCATCCTTATTAATGTCGTGGATGATGTCGGCCTGGTTGTGTTTGACCAGCCAGCCACCCAGGCCGCGGCTCATGACATCGCGGGTGATCTGGTCGGAAATTTCCAGTGTGGAGCCAGCCCGGATCATGAATTTGTGGGTAACTTCGCCTTGCTCATCCAGTAAAATGATGTTGCCTTTGGTGGCTCCTAGTGCCCTTTGGGTTTGGGTGATGACTTCGGACATGGTGGATTCGAGGTCGAGTTGGGCGTTGATGGCGCGGCTGATCTGGTAGAGGAGGCGTAAGCGGTTGCGCTCTTCTTCTAAGCTGACGCGGGCGCGTTTGAGGCGGATGAGGGTGCGTACGCGCACGGATAGTTCTTCGCGGTCGTGGGGGCGGGATAAAAATTCGTCGGCACCGGCTTCGATGCCTTTGATGCGGTATTGGCGTTCGCGCAGGGCGGTGAGCATGATGATGGGGATGAATTGGGTGGCTTCGTCGTTTTTGAGGCGGCGGCAGGTTTCAAACCCATCTATGCCGGGCATCATGACATCGAGGAGGATGAGTTCTGGTTTGTGGACGTGGGCCAGTTCGATGCCTTCTTGCCCATTTTTGGCTTCGATGAGTTGGTAGCCTTCTAACCGCAGTTGGGCGATGAGGAGGACACGATTTTCGAGGGTATCATCTATGATGAGGATTTTGGCGGATGAGGGGGCTGGTGGGTCTGTAACCATTGTTTGCTACCATTACGAAGCTGTTTCAATACGGCCGTTTGCCACGCGCAGACTGGTTGAATTCCGTAGAAAATCGGCCGTGAACATGGCCGGGTCTGTGGCAGTTAAAATGGCTTGCGTAGATTCCTGTACATAGTGAAGCAGTAAGGCTCGCCGCTGTTCGTCCAATTCAGCAACGACTTCATCTAGTAACAAGATGGGTGATTCTCCTGTCATTTTGGTCATCCAAATGATTTCGGCCATTTTTAGGGCCAGGATTGCGCTGCGCTGCTGACCCCGTGAGCCGTAGCTGCTGAGATTACGGCCGTTGATCCAAATACGCCAGTCATCTCGGTGTGGGCCAACATTGGTGCTGCCTCGCCCAATATCGGCTGCATAGGCCGCCGCTGTGGTTGTTGCAAATCGTTCTGAAACTTCCTCTGGATTGGCTTCGATCCATTTGCCCAACGCTACTAAATCACGCACATCTTCAGGTCGGCTTGGCCCTGCTACCTGTAAACGCGGCAAATAACTGAGAGTGATGGTTTCGTTGCCGCTTGTTAATTCCTCATAGTAAATGCGCTGCGTTTCACGTGCGATTACAGATAAAAATGTGGCACGCCTGGTAAAGACCTGGCTGCCTAAATGAACCAATTTTTCATCATATATGGAAAGTAATTCACGTGTCCCGCCGCCTTCTGCTAATTGCCTTAACAAGGCATTTCGCTGTTCTAGCACCTTATTGTATTCGGATAAGGCGCGGCAGTAAAGTGGATCGATCTGGCAGAGGGTGATGTCTAGATAGCGCCGCCGTTTGGTGGGTGAGCCGGTGATGATTTGCACGTCTTCGGGGATAAAGAGGACGACCCGCAAATGGCCCAATAAATCCATCAGGCGTACTTTGCGGCGATTGACGAGCACTTCGCGGCGAAAGCTGGTGTTGTCGGAACGAGGCCCGTTTTTGCGCTCCTGGATGAGGCGCATTTCTAGCTGCTGGCTGCCTTGTTTGGTGGCAATGTGGGCCACTAAACGGCCGACTACTACGGGATCGTCTAATTGGGCTGCATCCCAATTGAGAAGCTGGGAGTCTTGGTCGGCATGGGGCGAGCGGGTGGTGGCTAAATAGTAGATGGCTTCGAGTAAGTTGGTTTTTCCCTGGGCATTTTGGCCGTGCAGCAGGGTGGCTTTGGGGGCGAGATCGAGTTCTAGACGGCCGTAATTGCGAAAGTTCGTCAGGGAGAGGTGGGTGATGTGCATGAAACCTATTTTAGCAACAATCGGCCATAGTTGCGATGCACCTTCCACCATGCTATCCTATTGCCCGTAAAATCACGTCAAGAGACAGGCGTAACCAGCCGGGGGAAGTGGCCCTTGCTAGTTACTGCAAAATTCGGAGACAGTCATGGCTGAAAGCAACGGACCGAACCGTTCCCCTCTTCGCACAATTTTCTTATGGGTTGTGGTATTTGTAGTTCCTCTGGTGGTGGGTTTGTATGTGGCCCCACGCCTTGTACCTAAGCCGCAGATAGGTGTTATTCGGCTGAGTTTGGATATTTTTGGCGGTTCGACGTATGAGATTACGGAGCAGTTGGCTTATGCGCGGGAGCATGATGAGGTGAAGGCCGTCGTGCTGATCATTAACAGTCCGGGTGGTTCGGCGGCTTTTAGTGAGGAGCTGTATTTGGATGTTTTGAACACCCGTGCGGCCGGTTTGCCGGTGATTGCTAATGTGGATTTGTTGGCGGCCAGCGGGGCCTATTACATGGCGGCGGCCGCGGATGAGATTTATGCTAAACCGACTTCATCGGTGGGGAGTGTGGGGGTGATTTCTTCGCTGCCGACGGAAGTTTTTATTGAGGAAGATTTGTTGACGACGGGGCCGTATAAGGCGTTTGGGGGGACGCGGGATGGTTTTATGCGGCAGATGGAGCGGGCTAAGTTTGCCTTTTTGGAGGCGGTGCGGATTGGGCGGGGCGACAGGTTGGTGATTGACTTGGATACGCTGTCGCGGGCGGAGATTTTTACGGGGGTTGAGGCGCTGGAATATGGTTTGATTGATGGTCTTATTGCGCAGGATGAGACGATTCAACGGGCGGCAGAGTTGGCGGGGGTGTCTGGTTATGATGTGGTGGAGTTGTATCCGCTGGTTTTTGATGGCGGCAGCAATGTGTTTTTTGAGTATCAGCCGCAGGAGGTTGATGTGGAAGCATTGTGGGCAGCGCCAACGAATTTGCCACCTGGTATTTATTACCGTTATATGGAAGTTCCAGGGAATCAATAAAGGGAGGAGTGGATCATGCGCAAAGGTATTTTTTACGTTGTAATCTTTCTTGTTTTGCTGGTGGGGCCAACGGCCGTTCGCTATCTCGACTTCTATCAATTGGGTGGCACAGAGCGGCAGGAACCGCCGGATTATGCGGGAGCAGAAATTGAGCAGGTGTCTATTCCGGCGGCTTCTGATTTTGTAGATGAGCCGGAAGTGGGTGATGGCTTTGTGCTGTTGGATCAGGCGCACGATAACTTTTTTACGTTGGAGGAGATTGGCTATTTGGACGGCCGTTTAGCTGCCAGAGGCTACGAATTGCGCTCTTTTGAATTTGGTGATCTGACGGCGGCTTTGCGTTCGGTGAAAGCCTTTGTGGTGATTGCGCCTCAATCTGAGTTTGCGCCGGATGAGGTAACGGCCGTGCGCGATTTTGTGGCGCGTGGCGGGCGGCTGCTGCTCATTGGCGATCCTACCCGTTTTAGCGTCTTTTTTGAGGAAGATTTGTTTACTTTCTCGGTGGATATTGTTTCCGACAAGCTGCCGCTGAACAGTCTGGCGAATGAGTTTGACATCATTTTTAATGCCGATTATCTCTATAACACCAGTGATAATGAGGGCAATTTCCGCAATATTATTTTGCATGATGGTGGTTTGGGTGAGAGTGACTTTACCGATGGCTTGAACCAACTGGTGTTTTATGGCAGTCATTCGCTGCAAGTGGGGCCAAATGGCCGTTCCATCTTAATGGGCGACGACAATACTTGGTCATCGGACACAGATCGGCCGGGTGGGTTGACGTTGGCGGCTTCGAGCGAAAACGGCCGTGTCCTTGCCCTCGGCGACATCCATTTCCTCACACCTCCCTATTACACCGTCAACGACAACAGCCAGTTCATCGCCCGCATCGCCGACTTCCTGACGGATGAAGCCGAGCGCACGTATACGCTGGCCGATTTCCCCTACTTTTATGATGATGAGGTCAATCTGGTTTATGTCGGCTCGCCCGATTTAGGGCCGGATGTTTTTGATGAGATCATCGTTCTGCAAGATGCCTTCCGCGCTGCGGACATCAATCTGTCGGTTAAAGCCGCCGCTGATGGCAGCACCGACACGTTGTATCTGGGTCTTTACAACCAGGCGGATGATGTGATTGATCTTCTGGTTTCTAATGGCATTAGCCTCACCATTCAGCCGCCAATTCTGACGGAGGAGGAGATGCAGGCTTTGGCGGATGCCGAAAGCGATGCGGATGTCGAAGAGGAGGAGGTGACGGCTGAGGCGGAGGAGACGGAAGAGACGGAAGCAGAGGCAACGCCCGAAGCGGAGGCTGACGAAGGAGAGGAAGAGGCTGAAGAGGTGATTCGTCTGATTCGGTCTGATTTAGGCAATGTGCAGATGTCGGGAACGGCCGTTATCCTCATGCAGCAAGACGGCGACCAACACAACATCATCGTCCTCGCCGCCAGCCAGGAAGGTCTGGAAAACACCATAGACCGCCTGCTCGACCTCATGCCCCTCAACGCCAATTACACTCTGGATGACTGCCTGTTGCAAAACAATTTAGCCCTCTGCCCCAGCGATGTCTTTGGCGAAGAAGTAGAAGCCGAATTAGATGCTGGTGGTGTGCCCGAAACACCAGATACCGACACCCCCGAAGATGACGTTGACGCAGAGCCTGATGACACAACGCCCGATGACGACGACCCAGATATAGACTTAGATGCACCTGAAGGTGTTGATCAAGGCACCATTGGTTTAGGTGAGAGTGTAGAAGGCACGTTAGCCAGCGAAGAAGCCCACCTATGGACATTCAGCGATGGCCCCGCCACCATAGACATCGTGCTGGAAGGCAGCGATGGCCTGGATGCCGTACTAGAGCTGTACGGCTCCGATAATGAGTTCCTTGAATCCGCCGACAGCACCTTTAGTGATGGCATAGAAGAGCTGCGGAGCATCGAAGTAGACAGTGGCGATTACACCATTCGCATCCGTGACTTCTTCGACGAAGGCGGCAGCTACATCTTAACTGTCACCGCAGAAGACGAGTCAAGCTCTGGCGGCGAAGACGATGACTCAGATAACAGTATCTTCATCTTCGGCGATGATGACGGTGAGGCTTTGAGCAGCGGTTTCACCAGCGTAGACACGTTGGCTGATCTGCTTAGTGCTGACTACGATGTGACTATTTGGGAAACCAGCGTGGATGGCCCTTTGCAGGAAGACACACTCGATGGTTACTCCCTCATCATTTGGGACTCTGGTGACTATCGCAATGAGGATGGTTTTTTAGATGAAGATACTGTCCTCATTTTTGAGAAGTTGGATGAGGGTGGCAAAATCATCATCATGGGTTCCTCGCCTACTTTGTTTAGTACATTAGAGCTGGTTCCGCTTTCAGATATTGAAGTTGCCGGTGAAGATGCTGTTTTGTTAGATGGTTTTGAGTTGGGGGAGGTAATTGAACTGGATACAACCTACGATGTCATCTTGTTTGATGATTTTGCTGGCGACATCGAAGATAGTGACGTGGTTTTGTTTGTGCGTGGCCCTGGCAGCGAAAATAGCGGTAGTGTTGTGGGTGTGGCTACCACAGATGATGGCACGAATGATACGCTGGCTGCTTTTTTGCTGTTTCCATTCACCAGTTTGCCGGGGGATGTTCAGGAAACATTGCTCTTCAATTTGCTTGATTGGGCAGGCTTGTAACTTTGTAGAAGGGGAAGTGGCAGGTATTTGCTGCCACTTCCCTAACCTATTTACACCATTTGCTGCCACATTCCCCACCTTGTGATTCATGGCTGACAAAATATTGTTGATTGAAGATGATTTGGCTCTGGCTAAGGCGTTGGATATGATTTTGCGGCAGGCCAATTATGTGCCGGGTGTGGCCCACACGGCCGAAGATGGGGTGCGTTTGGCCTTGTCTGAGCAGTTTGATCTGGTGCTTTTGGATGTGATGGTGCCGCAGATGGGTGGTTGGGAGGTGTGTCGGCTGCTGCGTGAGGCTTTGGATATTCCTATTATTTTTTTGACTGCCATGGGCAGTGTGGAGAATGTGGTTTATGGTTTGGAGATGGGGGCGGATGATTATTTGGTGAAGCCGGTTGATCAGGCGGAGCTTTTGGCGCGGATTAAGGCGCATTTGCGGCGGATGGAGAAGTTGAACCCTTCGTCGCAGAAGCTGAGTTTTGGTGGGCAGGCGTTGGTGTTGGATGTGGCGGCGCGGCTTGTTTGGGCAGAAGGGGAAGCAGTGGAGTTGACGCGGCGTGAGTATGATTTGTTGGTGACGCTGGCGATGAATGCGGGGCGGGTGGTGACAACGGCCGATCTGGCACGATTGGCCTGGGGGATGCACGATATGGGGGCAGAAGATAATGCTAAAACCTATGTGCACTACCTGCGTAAGAAAATAGAGCGAGATCCGGCGAACCCTCGCTGGATTCACACGGTGCGTGGCGTTGGTTATCGCTTTGCTGAGGAGTGAATTGGGGACTAGAGAGTGGAGATTGGCATCTATCAGTCTCTACTCTTCAGCCCCTAATCGCTTAATAACAATCAAAAATGAGTAAACCAGATATTGTATTTATTGTGCTCGATACCCAACGAGCGGACCGTTTGGGTTGTTATGGGCATACACGGGATATTACCCCGAACTTGGACCGATTTGCGGCGAAGGGAGCTTTGTTTACGCAGGCGATTTCGCCAGCGCAGTGGACGATTCCCAGTCATGGCTCGCTGTTTACGGGTTTGTATCCGACGACGCATCAGGTGTTGCAGTCGTCGCAGGGGCTTAGCCCGGATTGGCCGCATGTGGCTGAGGTGCTGACGGCGGCGGGTTATGAGACGATTGGCTTTTGTAATAATCCGCTGGTGGGGGTGCTGAATAATGGTTTTAAGCGGGGCTTCCAGACGTTTTATAATTATGGTGGGGCGTTCCCCAGTTTGCCTGGTGATTCGATTCAGTTGCCCTGGCCGATTGGGCCGATTGTGGCGGGTTATACGCAGTTTTTGCGCCGTATTTCTTACCCGATTCAGAATTTTTTCGGCCGTTCTGATTTGGCTTTTCGGGTGTCGTTGAATGCCTGGCTGACGCCTTTGTGGTCGAAGATGGCGAATTTTAAGGGGCAAAATGAGCGGTCGGTGGGGGATGTGGTGCATTTTTTGCAGGAGAGGGAGGCACAAAAGCGGCATAAGCCGTTGTTTCTCTTTTTGAATTTGATGGAGACGCATTTGCCGTTTTGGCCGCCGGGTGAGTTTGTGGATAAGGTTGCGCCTTATTTGCGGCAGAGTAAGGAGGCGCGGGCGGTGATGGGGCGGTGGAATCGGGAGGCGTATCGGTGGGCGGCTCCGTTGGAACGGCCGTTATCTCCGCTCGAAAGCCAAGTCCTTAGCGATATGTATGATGCGGAGGTGGCTTACCAGGATGCTTATTTGGGTAAGTTGTTGGCCTGGTTGGACGGCCGTTCTCGCCGCAATACCCTCACCATTATCGTCGCCGATCATGGGGACAGCCTGGGGGAACATAACTATTTTGGTCATGCCTTTACGGCCTATCAGGAGTTGATACATGTGCCGTTGATTGTGCATTGGCCGGAGCGAATTCAGCCCGGACGGGTGACAACGCCGGTGAGTACGCGGCGGGTGTTTCACACGGTTTTGGATGCTGTTGGCAGTCGTTTGCCCGAAATGTCCCATCTAAACCCGGCCGAGGTGCATGGCCTGACGTTATTAAACAGCATCGCCGGGCGTGACCCGGAGCAGGGTTTGGTTTACAGTGAGGTTTACCCGCCGCTGAACTTTGTGCGGGCGATTGAAAATCGCCAGCCGCACCTGCTGGAAAAGTTTCGCTGCCTTTCGCTGCGCCGTGCTGTGGTGCGGGGGGATGATAAGATGAAGTTGATCCAGGTGGATGGGCAGCCGGATGAGTTGTTTGATTTGGGGCATGATGTGTTGGAGTTGACGGATTTGAGGGCGGAACGGCCGTTTCTCATCCCACCTCTCAACCAGCAAATTAACCAAATGGCCCAGAGAGCCGCCAACCAGCGTGAACAGGTGGCAACTGGTGATACAATAGAGATGGATGAGAGCCTGATGCAGCAGTTACGCGGCTTGGGTTATATTGACTAAGTAAACGTTCATCAATAACTTCACAGTTCAGCTAGAGATTGGAGATGAGAGATTAACCAGTCTCCAATCTCCAAAACCGCTAAGTTAAAACGAACACTTACTAAGATTTTTTTAAGGAAGAGGAAACCATACATGTTAGATTTTCTGAAAACTGATCCTATTGCCTTTGAGATTCCCATCGGTGATGGATTTGCCATCTATTGGTATGGCATCATCATCATTATCGGCATTGGCTTGGCGGCGTGGTGGGCCAGCCGCGAGATTGAACGGCGCGGCCAGAGTGTGGATGAGCTGTTTAATGGTCTCATTGCTGTTGTCTTTTCGGGCTACTTCTTTGCTCGTCTTACCTATGTGGCCTTGGATGTGATTGATGGCAATGGAGCGCGTTATGAAACATTGTTAGATGTTATCAATGTTCGCGCTGGGGGTGTGAATATTTTGGGTGGATTTGTGGGTGCGGCGTTGGTTGGCTTGCTTTTTGCCCGTTGGCGACATCTGAAGGCGTGGCATTATGCGGATGTGGCTGGCCCGGCGTTGTTGTTGGCGCAGGCAATCGGCCGTTGGGGCAACTTCATTAACCAAGAGCTTTACGGCCCACCCACAACGTTGCCCTGGGGCATTACCATTGATGCTCCCTACCGCCTGCCTGAATACAATAATCTCACGGAATTTCCATTGGAAACTCGCTTCCACCCCACCTTTTTGTATGAATCTTTGCTGCTGTTAATTGGCTTCTTTGTTTTAACCTATCTCAATAATCGGTTTCGTGAGACGTGGAAGCCGGGCACATTGTTTGGCGCGTTCATGGTTTGGTGGGGCGCTGGCCGTGTGTTCATTGAGTTCTTCCGCCCTGACCAACCGGCTATTGGGGCCAGTTTTGTTACCTATTCTATGTTGGCCGCGGCTCTGGTGGCGATTGCGGGTGTGGTGGTGATTTTGAACCGTGCGGGACGTTTGCCTGGGCTGGGGCCATCTGCCAGCAGCCGCCGCAAACGCCGTATTGCTAAACCCAAACCGGTGCGAGATAACAAGTAGCCGTTTCAAGGAGCGGTTGAGCCGGATAGGTAATATGTTGTCTCAGATGTGGCGAAAAATCTGATGTAAGTCGTAAGGGCAGGTCTTAAACCTGCCCTTAGCTTATTATGAGGGAAGAAATAAAAATCATGAACATATCAGAACAGGCGATGGAAGATAAATTTGGTAGATTGGCGTTGACGTTTGATGATGTTTTGCTGGCTCCTGGTTATTCCGAAGTGCTGCCGGCCGATGTGGATTTGCGTACTCGTTTGGCGGGTGATTTGCATTTGAATGTGCCGGTGCTGTCGGCGGCGATGGATACGGTGACGGAGGCGCACATGGCGATTGCACTGGCTCGTTTGGGCGGCATTGGGGTGATTCACCGCAATTTGTCGCCAGATGAGCAGGCGGCGGAAGTGGATAAGGTGAAGCGCTCGCAGGCGGGGATGATTGTGGACCCGGTGACGCTGCAGCCGGATGATACGCTGGCGAAGGCGGAGTCTATTATGGCGCATTACCGGATTTCGGGGATTCCGATTACGGATGAGGCGGGGAAGTTGGTGGGGATTTTGACGAATCGGGATACGCGCTTTGTGATGCCGGGCGAGCAGTTGATTCGTGATTTTATGACGAGTGAGGGGCTGGTGACGGCTCCGGTGGGAACGACGTTGACGGAGGCGCGGGAGGTTTTGCATCAGCATCGGATTGAGAAGCTGCCGTTGGTGGATGAAGACGGCCGTTTGAAAGGTCTCATCACTGTTAAAGACATCCTCAAAAAGCTGGACTTTCCGAATGAGGCGGTGGGTACGGATGACCGCTTGTTGTGTGCGGCGGCCATTGGTGTGGGGGAGAAGGGGCTGGAACGGCTGGATAAGCTGGTGCAGGCGGGGGTGGATGTGGGTGTGATTGATACGGCGCATGGGCACACGGCGACGGTGCTGGAGACGGTGCGTGAAGCGAAAACTCGTTACCCCAAGCTGCCGCTGCTAGTGGGTAATGTGGCCTCGGCACAGGGGGCGCATGATCTGATTCAGGCGGGGGCGGATGCGATTAAGATTGGCATTGGGGCGGGGTCTATCTGTACGACGCGGGTGATTTCGGGGGCGGGTATGCCGCAGATTACGGCCGTTTTTGAATGCGCTGTTGAATGCCAACGACATGACATTCCCTGCATTGCCGATGGTGGCATCAAATACAGCGGCGACATCGTGAAAGCCCTGGCAGCGGGGGCGAATATGGTCATGCTGGGGTCTATGCTGGCCGGTTTGGAGGAAAGCCCAGGCGAGATTATTTTGTATGAGGGCCGCCGTTACAAAGTTTACCGAGGCATGGGTAGTTTGGGGGCGATGCAGGGGCATGGGGCTGATCGCTACGGCAGCGGCCAGAAGAAGGAGCGTGATAAGTTAGTGCCTGAAGGTGTGGAAGGGCAGGTTCCTTACAAAGGCAAACTGGCTGACATCATTTACCAGTTGATGGGGGGCTTGCGGGCAGGAATGGGATATGTGGGCGCGGCAAATTTGCCGGAGCTGCATGACAAAGCACGTTTTGTGCGCATTACTAATGCTGGTCTGTTGGAGAGCCATCCGCACGGCATTTTGGTGACGAAGGAAGCACCTAATTATCAGGTGAGGCGGTGAGGTTGGGTGGTTCAATTGCCCTATGTCCTCAAAAATTGGGGCTGAAAGGTTGACCAAAATCGTGTAGAATAGTGGCGTAAATTTAAGTTGAGGAGATTAGCACTATGGCTAAACGGAAAATTTCATTAACAGATGAGCAGAAAAGACGTAATGCGGAAATTCTAGCGCGATTGGAAAGAGAGCGCGAACAACTCGTCGAAGAAACACGTGCCCTTCAACAAGCAGAAAGACGGCGACCGGGCCGTAAACGTCGTAAAAAACTTGTTGATGAAGGCTGATAAGAAACGGTAATTGGTTGTCCGTTACCGTTTACAGATGACCAATTACCGTGTACCCTCCTCTAAATGTCCCCCACTTTTGATTATACAACTTACCTTTCTCCTTTTACCTGGCGCTATGGCCATCAGGCGATGCGTGATATTTGGTCGGAGACGCACAAGCGGCGGTTGATGCGGCGGGTGTGGCTGGCGTTGGCGACAGCGCAGTGTGAGGCTGGGCTGGTGACTGAGGCGCAGGTGGCTGATTTGCAGGCGCATGTGGCGGATGTGGATATTGTGCGTTCGCTGGAGATTGAGGAAGAGACGCGCCATGATGTGATGGCGGAAATTCGGGCTTATGCGGAGCAGTGTCCGGTGGGTGGCGGGGTGATTCATTTGGGGGCGACGAGTGCGGATATTACGGATAATGTGGATGTGCTGCGGTTGCGGGAAGCGGCCGTTTTGGTGGAGCAAGCGCTTAAAGGTTTGCTGCACCATCTGGCGGAAAAAATTGAGGCAACGGCCGATATGCCCACAATGGCCTTTACGCACATCCAACCCGCCGAGCCGACGACTGTTGGCTATCGCCTTGCCGTCTACGCCCAAGATTTGCTTGAAGATTTGAAGAGTCTCCAGTCTCTAATCTCCAATCTCAGAGGTAAAGGGCTGAAGGGGGCGGTGGGCACGCAGGCCAGTTATGCTGAACTGTTGCATGATGTGCCGATGACGCCGCAGGCGATGGAGGCGCGGGCGATGGCGATTTTGGACCTGCCGTATTTCCCTATTGCTACGCAGACGTATTCGCGGCAGCAGGATTTGCGGGTGCAGCAGGTGTTGGCGGGGCTGGCGGCTTCGCTGCATAAGTTTGCGCTGGATTTTCGGGTGCTGCAATCGCCGGCGAGTGGGGAGTGGGCGGAGCCGTTTGGCAAGAAGCAGGTGGGGTCGTCGGCGATGCCGTTTAAGCGTAATCCGATTAATACGGAGAATGTTTGTTCGTTGGCGCGGTATGTGGCGGGGCTGCCGGCGATGGCCTGGGATAATGCCAGTCAGGCGATTTTGGAGCGTAGTCTGGATGATTCGGCGAATCGGCGGCTGTTTCAGGCGGAGTCGTTTTTGGCGACGGAGGAGATGGTGCGCCGGATGGATCGGGTGGTGCTGGGGATGGTGATGGATGAGGGAGCGATGGCGCGGAATATGGCTGTCTATGGCCCGTTTGCGGCGACGGAGCGGGTGTTGATGGCTTTGGTGAAGGCGGGGGGCAGTCGCCAGGATGGGCATGAGTGGATTCGGGAGGCGAGTTTGCGGGCGTGGACGGCCGTTCAACAAAACCAACCCAATCCTTTAGCCGATTTGCTGGCAACGGATGAGCGCATCACTCCATATTTGTCGCCGGATGAGGTGCGTCTGTTGATGGTGGCGGAGGCGCATGTGGGAACGGCCGTTGAGCGTGCTTTGGCTCTGGCTCAACAGATTCGACAACTTTAATCGCTGCTGACAATTATGTTTTATACTGAACACGGGCATAAAGTTACATTACGCTAAAGGAGATTGGAGACTAGAGACTAGAGACTGACCAGTCTCCAATCTCTAGTCTCTAGTCTCCAAGAAAATGCCAGATTATGCCCTTGCCCACTATAGTTTGAAACGGCCGATTGCTTTGGTTGTGGTGTATTGGTGTAGTTCAATACACTATTACACCAATATACCGATATACTCAACTAGAATTGTGGTTCCAGTTCTGGGGTGCGGTCTTTCATGAGGTTGAGGCTGATGATGGGGCCGAGCCAGCCGAGGGGCATGACCATGAGGGCGAGCCAGGCGAGGGGGCCGTAGGCGAGGTAGTCGTTGGGGGTGAGAACGGCCGTTGCCTCAATTCCTGCGGAAAGGGATAGCTGGGTAAATAAGACATGGGCTACGCCCAAAATCATGGCTGAGCCGATGAGGGCACCGAGTAAGCGGCCCATGTGCCGGATGCGGAATGAACCAACGAGCAGAATGAAGATGATGGACCAGATGAGCATGTATGTGGTGGGCATGTTGAACTCCTTAATCGTAAATCGTAAATCGTATACATAGTATGCTGGTTTGGCGGCGGGGTTTGTAGTGCCTGGAGTCATGAACGGCCGTTACTTGCGTCACGAAGTTGTATGTTTGGGTAGGTTCGGCTATTGTTGCTAGGATGGTAGTCTATTCTTTTGTGGAGTAATTTGAACATGGGTGATAAACGGCCGTTACTTGTCGAACTCCCTATCACAGTGAAAACCTACGATATTGATTTTGCCAATATTGTGCACAATATGGTCTATATGCGCTGGCTGGAGGATTTGCGCCTGGAGATTTTGGAGCGAACGTATCCGGTGGCGGAAATGCTGCGTGAGGGGATTGGCCCGGTTTTGACGCGCACGGAGTTGGATCATTTGTGGCCGACGCGGTATGGGGATGTGGTGAGCGGCCGTATGTGGGTGACGAATTTGACGCGGGTGCGCTGGACGGTGCAGGGGGAGATTGAGGCGAATGGGCGAACGGCCGTTGCCGCTATCCAAACTGGCTACTTTACCAATTTGCAAACATTCCGTCCTATTCGCACCCCGCAACAGTTCTTGGAAAAATGGCGAGCGACACAATCATAACCAGTTTTAGCAATCCGTTGGTGAAGCGGGTGAAGCGGCTGCGGCAGAAGAAGTACCGATTGCAGGAGGGGGTGTTTTTTGTGGAGGGGCTGCGGGGGGTGTTAACGGCCGTTGAAACCCACGCCCCCATCGAAACCCTCATCACCTGCCCGGAACTGCTCGCCAGCCCTGTGGCGCAGGCGATGCTGGCCCAAACCAGTTTGCCTCAGGTTGCTCTGTCTCGTCCTGTTTTTGAATCTATTTCGGAGCGGGAGAATCCAGTGGGGCTGGCGGCAATTATTAAAACAGGCTGGACTCAACTAAATGAATTGGTTGTACGACCTGACAGTATTTTTGTGGCCTTGTTTGATGCGTCTGATCCGGGTAATTTGGGGACGATTGTGCGCACGATGGATGCGGTGGGGGCGGCGGGGCTGGTTTTGGTGGGGCAGGGGGTGGATCCGTTTCATGGAACGGCCGTTAAAGCCAGCATGGGCACCCTCTTCACCGTCCCCATTGGCCATACCCCCGATGCCGACTCCCTCTTCCAATGGGCACAGCAGCAGCAGATTCAGACCATTGCTACGTCGGCACGAGGAACGGCCGATTTTCAACATGCCCCCTACCACCTTCCGGCCCTGCTGCTTTTGGGCAGCGAGCGCGAAGGACTGCCCGCCGCCATCCTGGCTCAAGCCGATTTACAAGTTGCCATTCCCATGCACGGCACAGCCTCCTCCCTCAACGTGGCCGTCTCCGCTGGCATTCTCCTCTACACATTGCGTCACCGCTGGCAATAATCACGTTGGGCATCCCCCCAAAGCCTAGCTATAATCCCCTAACCGAATTAGAAATTCCCTTTGGAGCAAAACAATGGCTGATAAATCACTCGATAAAAACAGTAACCTCAAAGATGTGCGTTACGATCACAAATGGGGGTTTAATGACACCCGTTTTCAGGCCAACCCCGACCGTACCGTAACCGTGACGGGCGACCGCTATGCTATTTCGGGCACAACCATGCCTGGTTTCATCCCCTTCGTGGAGGAGATGCTGGATATTAAATTTGACATGAAAGACCTCAAGCCTGAGCTAGAGGTGAAACCCGTGCCCGAACCTATTGTCAATGAAGCCTTTTGCCGCGCTGTGGCAAAAGCCTTTGCCCCTGATCGCTTCACAGCGGACAGGCGCGAGCGGTTGATTCATAGTCATGGGCAGACAACGGCCGATGAGCTGAACAAAGTCCTCTACAGCCACCTGGAACGGTACGCTGACCTTGTGTTCTATCCCCAATCACACGACGAATGTGTGCAACTGGTGCAGTTGGCGGCCGAGCATGATGTATGCCTTGTGCCTTACGGCGGTGGCACCAGTGTAAGCTGTGCCTTGCTGCTGCCTGCCGCCGAAACACGCATGATTGTCTCCGTAGATATGCGGCGCATGAACAAGATTGAGTGGGTGGATCATGAAAATTTCCGAGCTTCCATTGAAGCAGGCATTACGGGCAAGGATTTGGAAGAAGAGTTAGCCAAGCTGGGGTATACCAGCGGCCATGAGCCAGATAGTATGGAGCTTTCTACGTTGGGCGGCTGGATTGCCACCAATGCCAGTGGTATGAAGAAAAACCGCTACGGCAACATCGAGCAGATTGTGGAAGGCATTACCATGATTACGCCGCAGGGCATTGTGGAGCAGTTAGACCCGCAGCCGCGTGTGTCCATTGGCATTCAGCCTAACGGCTTGCTGTTTGGCAGTGAGGGCAATTTGGGGCTTATTACCAAGGCCATCATTCGCATTCATAAGATTCCCCCGGTTAAAAAATATGGCTCGCTGGTATTCCGTGATTTTAAGACGGGCACTGCTTTCTTGTATGAGCTGTCGCAGACGGGGGTGCTGCCTGCCAGCATTCGGCTGGTAGACAATATTCAGTTCCGTTTTGGTTCGGCTTTGAAGCCTGTGCCGACGGCCAGTGAGCACATGATGGACCGGATTCAAAAGTTTTTCTTGCTCAAGGTGATGAAGTTTGATCCGCATCAACTGGTGGCGGCGACGATTGTGATGGAAGGAACGGCCGATGAGGTTGCCCATCAGGAAAAGACCATCTACAAAATTGCCAAGAAGTATGGCGGCATTAAGGGTGGTGAGGGCAATGGTAAGCGTGGTTATATGCTGACTTACGCTATTGCCTATATCCGGGATTTTCTGGCGGATTTTCACATTACGGGCGAGACGTATGAGACGACTGTGCCCTGGAGCCGGGTGCATGAGGTGATTGCCACGGTGGAGAAGCTGGCTTTTGCCAAACATAAGGAGTTTGGTTTACCGGGCAAGCCGTATGTGTCGCCGCGCATCACGCAGTTGTATCACACGGGGGTTTGCATCTATTTTACGCATGGCTTTTACACGAAAGGGGTGAAGGACCCGGATAAGATTTTTAGCGCGATTGAGAAGGATTTGCGGCGGGCGATTTTGGATGCAGGCGGGTCGCTGTCCCATCATCATGGCATTGGTAAGCTGCGTAATGAGTTTATGGCGCGGACGATTTCGCCCGCGAGTGCGGAGATGATTAAGGAGTTGAAGCAGGCGAGTGATCCGCAGAATGTTTTTGGGATTCGCAATAATGTGTTGGCGGAGTAATGCGTAGCGCGATTTTAAGCGAAAGGTTTAGGATATGACTCGACGTAAGGCAAAGGATAAGAAGGTTTCGCAGACGCAGAGTGCGGCTTCTTTGTGGCAAAATGGAAAGCGATCTTTCCAACAGAAGAACTATGCTTCTGCGATTGATGCCTGGGAACGCGCCCGGCAAAAAGAGCCAAAAGTGGTTCAGGATGCGGCATTGGCGGAGGCTTATTTTCGGCGAGGGATGAAGACGCCAACGACGCAGGCTGACGATCTGGAAAAGGCGGTGGCTTTGCGGCCTCAGGAGGCCGTTTATGCTTATCATTTAGCTTTGTTGCGTCATAAGCAGGGGAAGCTGGCGGAGGCGGTGGCCGGGTATGAACAGGTGGCGAAGGCTGGTGAGGCGTGGCAGAAGCGGGTGGCTTACCCGTTGGCGTTGGCTTATCAGCAGCAGGGGAAGGATGTGGAGAAGCGGCCGGTTTGGGGGTATTTGTCTGGGGAGGAGCAGATGATGCTGCGGATGGCGGCGGCGCTGCAAAAGGGAACGGAGGTGATTACCACGGATGTTGCTTTATGGCAGGGGGTGGGTGAGGTGGCAAACGGCCGTTTGCCCCAAGCTGTCCCCCACTTAGAAGCCGCCAGCCAACAGCCAGGCAACAAGGGCATAAGTCATTACTATTTGGGTGTGGCGGCGGCAGGAGAAGGGGATTGGGAAACGGCCGTGCGCCACTGGTCAACAGCGCAGGCAGCCGGTTTTCGTTCGCCCCATATGCAGGCAAATTTAGGGGAGTTGTATCATCGTGCTGCTGAAAGCCGCTGGCAGCGGCAGGAGATGGAAGCGGCCCTGGCAGCGGCGGTAGAAGCGAATCAGTTTAAGGATAATGATAAGCAGTTGGCTGAACTTATTGCTCATCTCTATCAAGAAATGGGTTATCAGTCTGCCAGCAGGGGTGATTGGGAGACGGCTTTGGCGAATTGGCAGTTGGCTGAGGAGGAGGCTGGTAATAACTTCCGATTGGCTTGTAATTTGGCATTGGCTTATGAGCAGGCCGAGGATTGGGAAATGGCGGCAGAATTGTGGCGTAAGGCTTTGCGCCATCGTCCGCGCAAAGCTGATCATCCTGATGCGGTGGGTGATGATGAAATTGCCCGGCTTTGGCTGCGTTCGGCTTTGGCCTACCACAAAATTGAAGCTTATGAGGAGTCTGTGCAAGTTTTCAAGAATGCTGTTAAGTGGCAGCCAGATAACCTGGAAATTCGTCTGGGGCTGGTGACAGCTTTGTTGAATAATGGGCAGGCGCAAGCGGCCGTTAATGAATTAGACCGCATCTTGCAAAAAGACCCCAAGAATGTGCCGGCCCTCATCCGCATGGGGGAAGTTTTGCAAGAAGGTGGTTATTATTGGCAAGCACCAGTTCCTTATTGGGAACGAGCCTTAAAGGTAGACCCAAATAATGACACGGCCAAACAATACCTAGCTGAACATCATATAGAGGAGGCAGCACGGTGGCTCGAATGGCGTGATGATTACCAACAAGCTTTGGCACAATATGAGAAGGCTTATGCTTACCAACCGCAAAATGGTGAGTTGTTGATTTTCATGGCTGATTGTTATCTCCGCTTGGGTCAAATAGATAAAGGGCAGTCATTAATTGATGAGGCTTTGCGTCTGCACCCTACGAGTGAGAGTGTGTATGGTCAAGTACTCGTTACCTGGCTTATGCTTGATGAGGATGAAAAGGCTTGGCAGGCTTTAGCTCAAGCGGAACAAGCAATGCCTGGTTTATCGGCTACCTTTTACTTGACGATTGCGGGAAAATGTTTTGTGGCCGATGATGCGAAACAAGGCCAGCCCTGGTTAGAACGGGCCGTGCAAAAGGCGACCCTTGATGAGCCAGTTTTTATTATGATTGGTGAGATGTTAACGTTGCTTTGTCCGCAGCATTATGAACTTATAGAGGGCTATTTGCAGCAGGCGGTTAAGGCTAACCAAATGCCGGGTCATGCTTATTTGCTGATGGGTATTTTAGCGATGCACCAGCGGGATGAACGTCAGGCGAAGTCGCACTGGAAAACGGCCGAAAAAATCGCTCGACGGGAAAGAGACCAGGTCCTGTTGGAACGGATTCAAGAGGCGAAGGCTATGTTCAGCAGCCCCTTTGGTGGTCTTTTGTCGCGCATGATGGGCGGTGGTGGCAGCCCTTTGGATATGCTGAGGATGATGCAGATGTTGGAGGAAATGGATGAAGATAATGACGAGGAGGATCTTTTCTGGTGATGAATGAACCTGAACGACGCTCTGGTTTGCAGCCAGATTTGAACAGCAGTGATCCCTATGCGGTTTTGGGGCTGGCGCGGGGGGCTTCTTTGGCTGAGGTGAAGAAGGCCTATTTTGCGCTGGTGCGGGAATATCCGCCGGAGCAGCAGCCGGAGGCTTTTAAGCAGATTCGGCGGGCGTATGAACGATTGCGCACGGCCGATGTGAAGATTGCTACGGATTTATTTCTGTTCCGTGCCCCCACGCCTTACCAACCCCGTAAGCGGTTGGGCAAGCTGAATTTGGATTTTGATGTGGCCGATGTGTTTTATTTTTTGCAGCAGCATGGTGATTTGGGCAAAACGGAGTTTCCGGAAGATTTTCGGCCGATGAAGTTATAGGGGATTGGAGACTGGAGACTAGAGATTATCAGTCTCTAGTCTCCAGTCTCATTATCTTTAGTTATGAGCAGTGATCGTCGTCAAGTTTGGGCTACGCTGGCTGAGTTGTTGCAGCGGGTGGAGAGTGGGTCGGAAACGGCCGATCTGCAAGACCTTAAAGAAGAAGTCCGCAAAGTGGGCAAGACCCAATTCAAAGTGAACATGCTTGTGGAAAGTCAGGCCGTGCAGTGGCAGGCGGCGGTGGCGGCGTTGCAGGCGGCGCAAACGGAGTCTAATCAGGCAACGGCCGATCAACGGTTGCTGACGGCGATTTTGCCAGCCTTGGATGGGGTTGAAGAGGCCCTTGCCAGTGGGCAGAGGTTGGTGGCGCAGTTGGTTGAGGAGGCGGTGGAGCGGCAGATGTTGGTGGGCTGGCTGGATGGCTTGCGCTTGGTGCGGGATAGGCTGTTATCTTTGTTGGAGAGTGGTGGGGTGATGATGATTGAGGCGGTGGGACGGCCGTTTGACCCCTATGTTCATCGTGCGGTAGGGGTGACGACGGAATTGCCAGCAGGGTGGGAAAACGGCCGTCAGGGTCTTGTTGTTAAAGAAGAACGGCGGGGGTATCAGACGGCCGTTGGTGTGCTGCGGTATGCGGATGTAATTGTTTATAAATCGGAGAAGTAAGTTTATGAGTACCATCATTGGCATTGATTTGGGTACGACGAATTCAGGAGTAGCGATTGTACAGGGTGGACAACCACAGATGTTGGCGCACGGTGAAGAGCGTATTATTCCCTCGGTGGTGGGGTATAACCAGGTGATTGGCAAGTGGCTGGTGGGAACACCGGCCCGCAATCAGTATGTACTCGATCCAGATAACACGGTGGTTTCCATTAAACGCAAAATGGGCAGCACCGAAAAGGTGACCATGGGTGGACGTACCTTCACGCCGCAAGCCATTTCGGCTTTTATCCTGCGGCAGTTGAAGGAAGTGGCCGAACGCCATTTGGGAACAGAAGTGAAAGAGGCTGTCATCACTGTGCCTGCTTATTTTTCCGATGCCCAGCGGCAGGCGACTCGTGATGCCGGGCGCATTGCGGGGCTGGAGGTGCGGCGCATTATTAATGAGCCGACAGCGGCGGCTTTGGCTTATGGTCTCAATTTGGAGCAGGATAAGTTGGTGCTGGTTTATGATTTGGGTGGTGGGACGTTTGATGTGTCGCTGGTGGAGTTGATGGGCGGGATTGTGGAGGTGCGGGCCAGTCATGGTGATACGCAGTTAGGGGGTGATGATTTTGATCGGCGGCTGGCGGAGTTGGTGGCTGCTGCTTTTGAGGAGGAGCATGGCGTGGATGTGCGGCAGGATCGGCGGGCTTGGGCGCGAATGGTGCGGGCGGCGGAACAGGCTAAGATTACGCTGTCGGATCACCCTTATGCTTGGTTGAAGGAGGAGTATCTGGCGGAGAAGCATGGTGTGCCACTGCATTTGGAGATGGAGGTGAGTCGGGAGGAGTTTGAAACGGCCGTTGCTGACCTCCTCGATCAAACCGTCACTTCCATCGAACGGGTCGTCAACGATGCCGGGGTCAATTACTCTGACATTGATCAGGTGTTATTAGTGGGTGGTTCCACCTACATGCCAGCCGTGTGGGAATTGATCACCAATACCGTAGGCATTGAGCCGCGCATGGCGATTCACCCCGAAGAGGCAGTGTCGTTGGGGGCAGCGGTGCAGGCAGCCATTATTGAAGGGCAGCCGATTGATGCCATCTTGGTAGATGTTACTCCTCATTCATTGGGCATTGCGGTGGCCGAAATTCGTATGGGTAATCTCGTGACGGACCGGTACAAGGTGCTCATTCATCGCAACACAACTATCCCCGTGGTGAAGGAGGATGTGTTTTATACGCTGCACCCCGATCAGGATGCTATTAAGATTATGGTGTATCAGGGTGAAGCCTCAGTGGCCTCGCATAATAAGCTGCTGGGCGATTTCTTGATTTCTGATTTGGAGCCAGAGGAACCTGGGGAGCTGGCATCGGTGACGGTGCAGTTTGATTTTGATTTGGATGGTATTTTGCATGTACGGGCGCAGGATCGCTATACCGAGAAGGAGGAGGCGATTACGGTGAAGGCTTCGCTGGATCGGCTGGATGAGGCGGCAGTGGATGCAGCGCGGGTGGAGTTGGGGCATACGGCCGTTGCTACTCTCAACGACACGGCCAAAGCGCTCGTCGAACGAGGCAAAAACCTGGTCGCCCGTGATGACCTAACTGATGAAGCGCGTGAAAGTCTGCGGCTGCTGTTAAGCGAGATTGAACAGGCGCAAAACCAGGGGCAAGTGGAGCGGTTTGATGAGTTGTTGGAGACGTTGTTGGATCGGCTGTTTGATTATGAATAGAGGAGGTAATGGGGTAATTAAGCAATTGACGTTCCCAATTACTCCATCACCTTTTTCCCCACCACGCTGCTAAATCCCTCATTCCCTGGGCGTTGAGTTTGTGGCCGGTGTCGTACTCGTGGTATTCGAGTTGGGCATCGGCCGTTTTTATTATTTTGGCTCCTTGCCGGGCATATTTGGTGGGGATGCGCTCATCTTGGGTGCTGACGGCCATGAAGATGGGTAAATCTTGGAGGGGGGACGTTTCCAGAGCGGTTTCTGTTTGTTTTGGCACGAAGCCGACGAGGCCAGCGATGCCCTGTACCAGACCGGGTTGGCGGATGGCGGTGGCATAGGCTAGAGCCGCGCCCTGGCTGAAACCCATGAGGTAGATGCGGTGGGGGTCGGCGTTGTAGAGGGCGGGGAGGCTGTGGATGAGGTGGGTAACGGCCGTTACCGCCTCATCAAACGCACTCAAGGTCGGCCAGACATCGAGTTGGCGTGGATACCAGCTATAACCACCATCTGCGCCGCCATCATGGATGGCGCGGGGAGCGACAAGGAGCCAGTTTTGGGGCAAGGTGCGGGCGAAGACCCACATCACATCTTCGTTGCCCGCGTGGCCGTGCAGGAGAACGGCCGTCGGCCAGGGGCCAGTGCCTTCTGGTTGGGAGACGCGATGGATTAAACCTGCCTTTGTAAACGCTTCACCTGTTTCAATTAGTTGGGGTTTGGGGTTCATGGTAACTTCCTCTTAGACCCTGAGTTCCTATGAAAGCTTGGGGAACTGAGAGGAACTTGGGGAACTTGTTGTATAGGCAAAAAAAATGAGGTGGCAAGCTAACGGGCGTTAGCCTGACCACCTCTGGGGGGGGGAGCCAGGGAAAGTATAGCACTGAGTGGAATGGGGTGCAAATTTTCGTTACCGGTTCCGCTTGAGGCGAAAAAGAGGGGGTTTGACAGTTGATACGGCCGTTTACTACAATCATGAGTTATGGTTCGTTGAGCAAAAATGCGGTGCTGGCGGAGTTGATGGTGGTGGGGGAGGCTGGCTGGGCGCGTAACCAGGAGACGGGGGTGTGGCAGCCAGTTGCGGAGGGCATGGTATATTTTGCGCGGGGGCATGAGTTCCACATGTGGCTGTTGGCGTTGGCTACGCGGTATTATGATCATCGGTGGGTGGGTGAGGAGGTTTTGGGGGAACGGCCGTTTCTCAAGCTAAGTGGCGGGTAGATTGGGTCAATCTCAAAGATTGACCCAATCTCGGCAAGCCAACTTACCGCCATTTACGCATACGGTTGGCATAAGAAATCAGCCAGGTAGGGCGATTGCATACTCACCCTAAACGGCGGTTCAAACCGCAGCTACGACTACAAAGTCGGCCTACGCCGACTATTTCCAGCCCGCGTAGGCGGGCTTTGTAATTGTAGACGCGAATTTATTCGCCCCAGAATTTACTATGCAATCGCCCTAATCAGCCAGGCTATTGACAAGGCAAACAGTGGTTGTATAATACGCAGTATACCCCCCCCCATAGGGGGAGGGGGTGTAAGGAAAGATGATATGGACGACACGACCAAAAAGGCTGTAGCCCAACGCTTAGCCAGCGCTGCTGGACATTTGAAAGGCATCGAGCGCATGGTGAATGACGATACCTACTGCATTGATGTGATTAAGCAGGTGCAGGCTGTGCAAGCGGCCCTGAACAAAGTCAGTAATATGATTTTGGATAACCACCTGCGCACCTGTATGACGACGGCCATTCGCGGCGATGACCCTGAAGAACGGGAGCGGATGCTGCAAGAAGTCACGAGCGTGTTTGACATGTCGGCGAAACTCTAATAATTGCGTAATTACGTAATTGCATAATTACGCTGCACTCGATTAACCTTAAACCATAGGAGCAGATTCAAGATGAATTCCAAAACATTTACAGTTCCCAATATTAGCTGCGGGCATTGCACCCATACAATTGAAATGGAAGTAGGCGATTTGGCTGGTGTGACCAGTGTGAAGGCCGAACAAGATACAAAGAAAGTGACGGTGCAGTGGCAAGAGCCAGCGACTTGGGAAAAGATTCAGGCTTTGTTGCAAGAGATTAACTACCCGGCTGAAGGGTTGATTCAACTCAATTAAAAAGCGTTACATTCAAATTCCAGGAGACTGGAGACTAGAGATTGGAGACTGAGTAAGCACAATGGCATAGTCTCTAGTCTCCAGTCTCTAGTCTCTTTTTTTTACGGAGGACGTGATGTCCGAACAAAAACAACTAACTTTCCCTGTGTTGGGGATGACCTGTGCCAACTGTGTGGCCTCGGTGGAGCGCAACTCGAAGAAGGTGGAGGGTGTCACTGATGCAGTGGTCAATTTTGCCAGTGAGAAGGTGACGGTGAGCTATGATCCATCGCTGAAGGATGCGCAGGCGGTAACGGCCGATGTGATTACTCGCATCCAAAAAGCAGGTTACGAAGTGCCGACGGCTACGCTGGAACTGCCGCTTTTGGGCATGACGTGTGCTAATTGTGCCAACACGATTGAGCGTAGATTGAACAAGACGGACGGGGTGCTGGAAGCGGCCGTTAATTATGCCAGTGAACGCGCCACTGTGCGTTATGCGGCGGGGGCGGTGACACGCGCCGATTTGGTCGCGGCGGTGCGGCAGGCGGGCTATGACGTTGTGGAAGCGGTGGAGGCCGATGAGATGGAAGATGCCGAAGCGGCGGCGCGTGAAGCCGAAGTGCGTCATCAGACGCGCCGTTTTGTGGTTGGTCTGATTTTCTCTCTGCCTCTGTTCCTGTTCAGCATGTCACGAGATTTTGGCCTGGTGGGGCATTGGGCACATGCGGTGTGGGTGAATTGGCTTTTCTTCGCCCTGGCAACGCCGGTGCAATTTTATGTAGGTTGGGATTATTACGTGGGTGGCTACAAGAGCCTGCGCAATGGCAGTGCCAACATGGATGTGCTGGTGGCGATGGGGTCGTCGGTGGCTTATTTTTACAGCGTGGCGGTGCTGATTGCCAAGACGCTGGGTAGTAACAGCCTGGGTGATCATGTTTATTTTGAGACTTCGGCGGTGATTATTACGCTGATTGTGTTGGGCAAATTGCTGGAAGCACGGGCGAAGGGGCGTACTAGTGAGGCTATTAAGAAGCTGATTGGCTTGCAGCCGAAGACGGCTAATGTGGAGCGGGGGGGTGTGGAGCGGGAGATTCCGCTGGCTGAGGTGGTGGCGGGGGATGTGGTGGTGGTGCGGCCGGGTGAGAAGATTCCGGTGGATGGGGTGGTGCTAGACGGCCGTTCCTCCGTTGATGAGAGCATGATTACGGGTGAAAGTTTGCCTGTGTCTAAAAAGGTGGGCGATGGTTTGATTGGGGCGACCATTAACAAGCAAGGTTTGCTGAAGTTTGAGGCGACGAAGGTGGGGAAGGAGACTGCTTTAGCGCAAATTATCAAGCTGGTGGAGCAGGCGCAGGGCAGCCGTGCGCCGATTCAGCGGATTGTGGATCAAGTATCGGCTTATTTTGTGCCGATGGTGATTGGGCTGGCACTGCTGGTGTTTGTGATTTGGCTGTTGAGTGGGGCGGGTTTTGTGCCTGCGCTCATTCGGCTGGTGGCGGTGCTGGTGATTGCTTGCCCCTGTGCGATGGGGCTGGCTACGCCGACTTCGATTATGGTGGGTGTGGGTAAGGGGGCGGAGACGGGCATTCTGTTTAAGAATAGTGCGGCTTTGGAGCAGGCGGAGAGGATAACGGCCGTTGTTCTGGACAAAACGGGTACGATTACGCGGGGCGAGCCAACGGTGACAGATATTTTGGTAAGTGAGGAGACTAGAGACTGGAGACTAGAGACTGCTGCTTCACCTATTCAGTCTCCAGTCTCTAATCTCCAGTCTCAACTGCTTTATTTGGCTGCCTCCGCCGAACGTGGCTCGGAGCATCCGTTGGGAGCGGCGATTGTGCGTTCTGCGCAGGAGAAGGGGTTGGCTTTGGCGACTCCGGCGGCGTTTGAGGCGATTGCGGGGCAGGGGATTGCGGCTGATGTGGATGGGCATCAGGTGCTGTTGGGCAATTTGCGGCTGATGGAGCAGAAGCAGGTGCCGTTGAATGGCTTGGCGGCTAAGGCGGAACAGTTGCAAAACGAGGCCAAAACAGCCATGTGGCTGGCGGTGGATGGGCAGGCCAGTGCGGTGATTGCGGTGGCGGATACGATTAAGGACGGCTCGAAGGAAGCTGTGGCGGCCATGCACAAGCTGGGGCTGACGGTGGTGATGATGACGGGGGATAATCAGGCTACGGCTGAGGCTATTGCTCACGAGGTGGGGATTGAGCGGGTTTTTGCCGAGGTGCTGCCAGGGGATAAGGCCAGCTATGTGGCTAAATTGCAGGCTGAGGGTTATAAGGTGGCGATGGTGGGGGATGGCATTAATGATGCGCCGGCTTTGGCGCAGGCGGATGTGGGGCTGGCGATTGGCACGGGGACGGATGTGGCGATGGAAACGGCCGATGTGACGCTGATGCGTGGTGATTTACGCAGTGTGCCGCAGGCGATTCGTTTGTCGAAAGGCACGATGCGGAATATTAAGCAGAATTTGGGCTGGGCGTTTGGTTATAATCTGGCGCTCATTCCGATTGCGGCGGGGATTTTGGCTCCGTTTGCCTGGGCACCGGACTTTTTGCGCCAACTGCATCCAATTTTGGCGGCGGGGGCGATGGCTTTTTCGAGTATTAGTGTGGTGAGTAATGCGCTGCGTTTGCGTGGGCTAAAACTATAGTAGATGGATGTGTGGAACGGCCGTCTTGTTTGCAAGACGGCCGTTTTTTTATGGGAAGGTTTTTGTGACAAGATGTTGGTGGTTGGGCATTTTGGCTTTGCTGGCTTTTTTGGGGGCTTGTATTCAGGCTGAATCCGCTCTGCCAGAAGTGGAGGTGACACCCATCACTGGCCCGGCGTTTATCTATTTTTACACGGAGGGTTGACCGCCCTGACAGGCTTTTGAGCCCGTCGTGGACGGGTTGGCGGTTGAGTTTGCGGGGCGGGTGGCTGTGGTGAAGGTGAATGTGGGGACGGTCGAGAATGAGGCGATTCAGCAAAGTTATGGGTTAAGGGGGCATCCAACGGCCGTTGTGCTCAATGCCAATCATGAAGTGGTGGAGCGGTATTATGGGGCGGAGGAGGTAGAGGTGTTGCGGGAGGTGTTAACGGCCGTTTCCGAATAGCTGGGCAACATTGCGTTGATAATCGCTCGCTCATTTCACGGTCTCCTGTCGTAAAGGCATTTTCTTGTTGCCAGAATTTTGAGGGTATAGAAAGGATATAAAAAGAGTTAAACCTCTAGCGGGAGCTGCTGACTAATGGTACAAACATCGTCTAGAAATCATTCAAGGATAGTGCATGATGGAAAAACGTGACGAAAGATCTCCCTATGGCAAATTTGCGGCGATGATTGTGACTTCGATGGTGGTGATGTACGCCTTGATGTACCTGAACACATATGAGCTTTCCCATGTGCTTTGGAGCGAGACTCGCGTCTACATGACTTTCATTATGGGAGCGGCGATGGCGGTGATCATGCTTAGCTTTATGCAAAGCAGCTACAAAAATAAACAGGTTAATATGTCTATCTATGTTGGCAGCCTAGCCGTTTTTGTGTTGGCTTTGTATTTGGTGCGCAGCCAGGTAACTGTTCAAGATGAATCGTGGATGCGAGCCATGATTCCGCATCATTCGATTGCTATTTTAACCAGTGAACGGGCCGAGATTACGGACATGCGGGTGCGGGCATTGGCTGATGATATTATTGAAGCACAACGCCGGGAGATTAAGGAGATGGACTGGCTGCTTGAAGATATTCGTGAGAATGGTGAAGCCGCGACTCAAGGGGAGGCGGAAGCCCGTCCTGTGCCGGAATTTGAAGCTGAGCCATAAGCCTATCTAGCGAAGCCACCTTCTCAAACTTTTAGCCATTGCCCACGATGGCATCTAATGCCCATTGGGCGGGGTAGAAATTTTCGTTGAGGCGTAGGGCTTCTTGGTAAGCTTCGACGGCGCCGGCACCATTGCCGGTGAAGGCCAGGGCGTGGCCTTTGTAGAGGTAGGTTTCTTCGACGTTTTGGCCGCCCTGGGTGGCTAGGGTGGCTTCGGCTAGATCGAGCATGTCTTGATAACGGCCGACTTTCATATAAGCAATATAGGGCCGGAACTGATACCAGACGATGCGGGGGGGGATGCCTAATACGCGGGCCTGATCGAAGGCATTGGCTCCATTTTCATAGAAGGCGGCTTCGCCGGTCATTTCGCCGAGGCGGGTGAGGCTGGAGCCGAGGTTGAACCAGGCGAAGGCGTTTTCGGGGTTTTGGTCAATGTCGGCCTGGGCGATTTCGGCGGCGTTTTGCCACATAACGGCCGTGTCTAGCATCTCTTCACCTAACAAATCGTAGACAATTTGCTCTTGGCTGGGAGGATACACTACATAGAAGGTGTAGTTGAACTGCTGCCAGTAATATTCTATGTCTTCGTAGGAATCTACTCGGCCGCTGTTGTCCCAGGGGCCGAGGTTGGTGTCCATGCTGAGCATTTCTTGTTGGGCATCGTCGTAGGCGAAGAGGGTGAGGTAGTGGCCGAGCCAGCCTTCGCTGGGGAGTTCGTACCCTTTTTCGATGACGACGGGGAAGCCGTTGGCGATGAGGCGTTTGAGTAGTTCGAGGGTGCCGCCGCTGCCGATGAAGGCCCGCATGGTGGATTGTTCGTTTACGTAGTCCACGATTTGCCAGGGGCTGACGTTGCGGTCTTCGCGGTTGGGTTTGAGGAAGGCGGCGGCGGTTTCTTGGGTGGTGGTGTCGCCGTAGAAGGTGAGGTTGATGGTGAGGTTGGCGGGGCCGCAGTTGTTGAAGCCCTGGGCGATGATTTCTAGCCCGTCAATGCGGGCTTGGGGGGGCAGGGGCATGGCGGTGGCGGCAGCGGTTGGTTCTGGTGTATTTGTTGGCTCAGTGGTAGGGAAAGGAGTAACGGCCGTTTCTAGCTCTGCTTCTATTTCAACAGTAGGTTGAGGTGTTTCAGTGGGTTGTGGGGTGGGGGTAACGGCCGTTATGGCGGGAATGGTAATGCGCACGGGGGTGATGGCCCGGTTGGGCGCAGGCAGGGCTGTGGGTAAGGGGGTTGCCCCTATATCCAGCAGGGCATCGCCCAGGGCATAATGGGCGATGCGCACCCGATATTCGCCGGGTAGGGCGCGGGCCAGCGGCGGTAAGATGGTTAAAGCCGCAATAATCGCCAGTTGTATAAAGGTAATGGTTAATATGATGGTTTTCGTTCGTTTTTTCATCTTTCACTTTCCTATGAGCAAATCGGCACCATTCTAATAAGATTGATGATTAGAAGCTACAGAGCATTGGCAAAGATTAATCTTATGTGGCTGAGAGACCTCCGAGGTTTCAAAAACCTCGGAGGTCTGTAGGCTAGCAACTTGTGGGTTGTGTTTTCGCACCTATGTTAAAATATGAGGATGGCTGATGATTTGCTGATGCTGAATCAGATTGTGGAGACGCTGAACCGGGCGGTGGATGTGCGCGGGGCGTTGGATATGGCTTTGGCGCGGCTGGTTGAGGTGATGGGGCTGGAGACGGGTTGGATTTTTGTGGTGGAGCCGCTGGCGCAGGAGCGGTGGGCGGGGCGGGGCTATCAGTTGGCCGCGCACCATCATTTGCCGCCAGCGTTGGCGGTGGATAAGGCGTTGGCCTGGGATAAGGGGTGTGACTGCCAGGGTTTTTGCGACAAGGGCAAGCTAACGGAAGCCTATAATGAGGTGACGTGCAGCCGTTTGGCTGAGTCGGTGGGGGATCGGCGGGGATTGGTGGTTCATGCGTCTGCGCCGCTGCGGGCGGGGGAACGGGTGTTGGGGATTTTGAATGTGGCGGCGGCGAGTTGGGAGGCGTTTAGTCCGCAGGCGTTGGCGCTGCTGACGAATGTGGGCAACCATATGGGGGTGGCGTTGGAGCGGGCGCGGCTGTATGAATTGCTGCGGGAGCAGCGGGTGTTGGAGCAGGCGACGCTGTTGGAGCTTTCGAGCCAGATGTTGGGGCGGCCGGAGTTGGATGAGTTGATGGGGTATGTGGTGGCGGAGGTGCAGCGGTTGTTGGTGGTGGATGCTTGTGCGATTTTGCTGCCGGATCGGCATGAGCCGGAGTGGCTGGTGTTTCGGGCGGCGGTGGGCTGGCGTTCTGATCCGGTGGCGCATGGGTATCGGATTCGCAATGATGCCAGTACGGGGTCGGGGCGGGTGATGGCTTCGCAACGGCCGTTGTGGGTGCAGGATGAGAGTGACCGGGAGCGTTTGCCCCATTTGCAGGCAGACCCGGAGTTGTGGGCGTGGATTCGGGTGGAGGCGTTTGAATCGGCGGCGGTTGTGCCGCTGGTGTCGCGGGGGCAGTCTATTGGGGCGCTGCTGATTGATTCGCGTAAGCTGCGCCGGTTTACGGCGGAGGAGATTCGTTTTTTGCAGTTGATGGCGAATCAGGCGGCGATTGCGCTGGAGCAGGCGCGGCTGCGGCGGCAGGAGCGGCAGCAGATGGCTTTGGAGCGCAGCCTGGCGTTGGGGCGGGAGATTCAGGAAAGTATGCTGCCGCAGGCTTGCCCGGCTTTGGCGGGCTGGCAGTTTGCGGCGGTGTATGAGGCGGCGCAGGAGGTGGGGGGTGATTTTTATGATTTCTTTCAGTTGGCGGAGGGGCCGGATGAGTGGGGGCTGGTGATTGCGGATGTGTCGGATAAGGGGATTCCGGCGGCGTTGTTTATGGCGTTGTGCCGGACGACGATTCGTAATTCGGCGCTGCGGGGTTGGGAACCGGCGCAGGCGTTGACGATGGCGAATCAGTTTATTCAGGAGGATAGCTGGGCGGATATGTTTGTGTCGGCGTTTTATGGGGTGTTGGCGGCGGACGGCCGTTTTCAATACACCAATGCGGGGCATAATCCGCCGCTGTGGTGGCATGGGGGGCGGTGCCAGTGGTTGGCGAGTGATGGTATTGTGTTGGGGGTGCTGCCGCAGATTGGGTTGGTGCAGCATGAGATGCTGGTTGCGCCGGGGGATGTGCTGGTGTTTTTTACGGATGGGGTGACGGAGGCGATGACGGCCGACAAGGTGGAATTTGGCGAGGGGAGGCTGGAAACGGCCGTGTCTGATTTGCTGGCTGCCAGGCCGGAGGCAACGGCCGATGAGGTGTTGGCGGCGATTCAACGGGCTATTGATTTGTTTACGCGCCATGCGCCGCAGCACGATGATATCACCTTATTTGTCGTGAAGCGTGAGTAATCGTATCATTCTGTTATGCTTGATACGCGCTACCCTGGTCCCGAAACAATTCATCGTTATGTCTTGGATAATGGCATAACTTTATTGGTGTATGAAAATTTTGCCACTGAGTCGGTGGTGTTGGATGGTGTGGTGCGGGCGGGGGCGGTGGCGGAGTCGGCGGAATGTACGGGGTTGGCCGATTTTACGGCGGCTTTGTTGATGTATGGTACGGAGAAACGGCCGTTTGACCAAATTTACGAGGAGCTAGAAGGGGTGGGGGCGGCGCTGGACTTTGCGGGGGGGCGGCACGCGACGCAGTTTTCGGCGGGTGGGTTGGTGGAGGATTTGGATTTGATGTTGGATATGACGGCGCAGTCGCTGTGTTATCCGACGTTTCCGGTGCAGTATGTGGAGCAGGTGCGGGGCCAGATTTTGACGGGGTTGCAGATTCGGGCGAATGATACGCAGCAGATGGCGAATTTGGCGTTTCGGGAGATGTTGTATGGGGAGCATCCATACGGCCGTTCTATTTCGGGCTATCCTAAAACGATTCTGGGCATGACGCGGGAGGCGATTGAGGCGTTCCACCAACGTTATTATGGCCCGCAGGGGATGATTGTGACGGTGGTGGGGGCGATTCGGGCGGAGGAGGCGTTGGCGAAGGTAACGGCCGTTTTGGGCAATTGGCGTAATCCTGAGCAGCAGCCTTTGCCCGAAGTGGCTGATGTGGCCCGGCCAACGGGCATTATCCGCAGGGATGTGCCGATGGCGGACAAGAGCCAATGTGACATTTATTTGGGCCTGCCAGGGCCGCGCCGTAATGCGCCGGATTATATGGATGCCAGTTTGATGAACACAATTTTGGGTGTTTTTGGTATGATGGGGCGCATTGGGCAGACGGTGCGTGAGGAGCAGGGGCTGGCTTATTATGCTTACAGTCATTTGCAAGGTGGCCTGGGGCCATCACCCTGGATTGTGAGTATGGGGGTGGCTCCGAATAAGGTGGAACAGGCGATTGAGAGTGTGCGGGGGGAAATCGGCCGTATGCAAAATGAACCTGTTCCGGCCGAAGAGCTGGCAGACAGCCAGGCTTACCGCACTGGCTCGCTGCCCGTCAGCCTGGAAACAAATGCCAATCTGGCCGGTATTATTGGCGATATGGCCTTTTATGATTTGGGGTTAGACTTTTTGCAGCGGTATCCTGGCCTGGTGCAGGCGGTGACAGTGGAACGTATTCAAGCTGCTGCTCAGAAATATTTGAGTGTGGATCAGTTGGCGGTGGCTGTGGCGGGATTGCCACTTAATGGTATTCGGTGATCGGTTATTCGTTATCCGATTGCCGATGATGGAATGCCGATTGCTGTGTTAAGAGTAGGCGTAGACATGATTGAGGTGGTGCGAATGGCGCGAGGTGTGGAGCGGCATGGGCAGCGTTTCTTGGATCGTTTTTTTACGCCGCAGGAGCAGGCTTATTGTGAGGGGCGGGCCACGAGTTTGGCGGGACGTTTTGCTATTAAGGAGGCGGTTGGCAAGGCGATGGGGACGGGGATCGGGGATATTTATTGGAAGGATGTGGAAGTGTTGACGGATGAGCGGGGGAAGCCGGAGCTGATTTTGCATGAACGGGCCAAGGATTTGGCGGTGCAGTTGGGTCTAACGGAGTGGGCGATTAGTTTGTCGCATACGGAGACTCATGCGATTGGGTTTGTGGTGGCGATGGGAAGGTAATTGGGTAATTGGGGAATTCGTAATGATCAATTACCCAATTACCTAATTACCTTTTTAGGTGAAAGCATGGCATTTTGGAAAGCGGATGACGATACGTTGATTAATTATGAGGTGGTTGGTACGGATCCGAAGCGGGAGACTTTGCTGCTGCTGCCGAGTATGTTGGGGACGTTGACGACGGAGTGGCGCAATTTTGAGCGGGCGTTGACGGTGGATTATCGGTTGATTCATATGGATTTGCGGGGACACGGCCGTTCTGAAAATAAGGCTCCTGATCTTAAACCAGACCGTATGGCGATGGATATTGTGGGGCTGCTGGATCATCTGGATGTGCAGAGTGTGCATATTGCCGGTTATAGTCTGGGTGGCTATTTGGGTATTTTGGCGGCTATGAACCAGCCCCGCCGTGTGAAAACGCTGTCGGCTCATGCCACGAAGTTTTATTGGAGTAAAGAGGCGGCGGCGAAGATGCGGGCGCAGCTTGACCCGGATCAGATGGCGCAAAAGGTGCCAGCGTATGCGGATCAGTTGGTGCAACTGCATGGGGCGCGGCAGTGGCGAGAGTTGGTGCGGCAAGCGGCCGATTTGGTGAGTTTTTTGGTGAATAATGGGCTGACGGAGAATATGGTCACGAGGCTGCAAGTGCCGGTTTTGGTGAGTGTGGGTGACCGGGATGAGTTGGTGCCACTGCCGGAGGCGGCTCGGTTGAGTCGGGTTTTGCCCAATGGAGAACTGTTGGTTTTGCCTGGTGTGCGCCATCCTTTTAATTCGATTCGGCCTGTGCCCTTTTTGCCGGCTTTGCAATATTTTCACCAGCAGGGGCACAAGAAATAATTATGAATTAAGAATGATGAATTAGGAACGGTGCTGCCTTCATAATTTATTATTCATAATTCTTAATTTCTACGAGTAGATGAGCGAAAAGAAACGAATGTTGGCGGTTGTGGCGCATCCTGATGATGAGTCGTTTGGCACGGGTGGGACTTTGGCGCGGTATGCGGCGGAGGGAGTAGATGTGCATGTGGCGATTGCGACGGATGGGGCGGCTGGTTCGGTTGAAAAGGGGTTTGAGGATAAGCGGGAGCAGTTGGTATCGGTGCGGGCAGAGGAATTGCAAGCGGCCGTTCGCGTTTTGGGCGTTACCTTGCACAATCTTGGTTATCGAGATTCTGGTTATATCGGTGACTCAGCGGGACAACACCCCAAGGCTTTTGTGAATGCTAATTTGGATGAAGCGGTGTGCCGCGTGGTGAAGCTGATTCGAGAGATTCGGCCGCAGGTGGTGATTACGCATGACGAGATGGGTGGTTATTTTCATCCAGATCATATTATGTGTTGGAAGGTGACGACACCCGCTTTTTCCGCCGCTGGTGATGCCACAAAATATCCCGAGCTTGGCCTGCCTCCTTATCAACCGGAGCGGCTGTATTACTCGGCGTTCCCGCGGCGATTTGTGAAGTTTTTTACGTTGATGATGCGTCTGCGGGGGCAAGACCCCACGAAGATGGGGCGTAATAAGGACATAGATTTTACCAAGTTGGGGATGGACCCGGAGAAGGTTCATGCGCGGATCAATTATCGAGAGTATTGGGATGTGAAGCAGGCGGCGAGTGCCTGCCATGCCAGCCAGGGTGGCGGTGGTGGTGGGCGGTTTGGTTGGCTGCCGGTCTGGGTGCAAAAGCGGCTTTTTGCTCAGGAGATGTTTATGCGGGCGTATCCGCCTGTGCCGGATGGTTTTCGGGAATATGATTTGTTTGGAGAGTAGAGATTGGAGATTGGAGAGTAAAAATCTCCAATCTCCAATCTTTTGGTGATTTGGAGTTTTTATGCGGCAGTTTCGGCGGGTTTTGAGTTGGTTGTTTTTTATTGCAGGGATAGTGGCGGGGGTTGTGGTGGCAGTGGTGGCTTTTTTTGTCCGCTATCTGGTTAAGCCGCCGCGACAGCCTTTGTGGGCGACTCCCAATGATTTGGGGATGGATTATGAGGAGGTGCAGTTTCCGGCGCGGGATGGGGTGCGGCTGGCGGGCTGGTTTGTGCCGGGGAAGCGGGGTGAGCGGAGAGGGGGAAGTGGGGAGGGGGCGACGTTGATTATGGTGCATGGTTGGCCCTGGAATCGGTTGGGGGAGGCGGGGGAGGATTTTCTGGCGCGGCTGGGCCGGGGCGGGTCTGTGGATTTGCTGCGGCTGGCATATGTGCTGCATCAGGAGGGGTACAATCTGCTGATGTTTGATTTGCGGAATCATGGGGAGAGTGCAGCGGCGGCACCGGTGACGTTTGGTAAGTATGAGGTGCGGGATTTGTTGGGGGTGTTGGATTATTTGCGGCTGCGGCCGGATGTGGATAACGGCCGTATTGGTGCTATCGGTTTCTCTATGGGTGGCAACACGGTGCTGTATGGTCTGGCCGAGACGGATGGGATTCAGGCGGCGGTGGCTGTGCAGCCCACCAGCCCGGTGGTTTTTGCCAAAGGGTATGCGCGAGATTTGATGGGGGTTTTGGGCGCGGTGGTGCTGCCGTTGGTGGATGTGGTGTACAGGTTGGTGGGCGGAGTGGGGCTGGGGGAAATACGGCCGTCTTCAGCTATGGCTCAGGCCGGGGATACCCCTGTTTTATTTGTGCAAGGTGATGGCGATGAGTGGGGATCAGTAGCGGATGTGGCTCAAATTGCTGCTGCCGCTTCCAATCCAGTGGGGCCGTTGGTGGTGAAAACGAGCCATCGTTTTGGCGGCTATCGGTATGTGGTGGATAACCCCAAACTGGTGACAGCTTTTTTTGAACAGCATCTTTAGGGAGATTGGTTCAATCTCGAAGTTTGAACCAATCTTGCATACGAGGAATGAGTGATGAATCCGAATGCTTTACGCGACAAGGTGGCGATTATTGGTATGGGCTGTACCCAGTTTGGCGCATTGCAAGATAAGAGCTTTGCCCAACAGGGTCTGGAAGCGGTGAATGGGGCGCTGGCTGATGCGGGTATTGAGAAGGAACGCATTGAGGCGGCCTGGCTGGGGACGTTTGAGGCTAATTTGGGCGGCAGTTTTCCGGGCATTGCGGGTGATTTTGTGGCCGATATTTTGGGCTTGCCTGGTTTGCCCGTGACGCGGGTGACGAATTACTGTGCGACGGGCATGGATGCCATGCGCAATGCCGCCATTGCCGTAGCGGCTGGTGTCTATGATGTGGTGCTGGTGTTGGGCAATGAGAAGATGCGTGATGTGGCTTCGCGGGACAGTCTGATTCGGCAGGTGGTGACGACGGGGCATCCGATTGTGCAGAAGGGGCTGAGTGCGCCAGGGCTGTTTGGCATTATGGCGCAGCGGCATATGGCTGAATTTGGCACGACGCGGGAGGATTTGGCGGCGGTGGCGGTGAAGAATCATTACAACGGGGCGCGGCATCCGAAGGCGATGTTCCAGAAGGAGATTACGCTGGAGACGGCGCTGAATGCGCCGATGATTAGTGAGCCATTGGGGCTGTATGACTGCTGCCCGACGAGTGATGGGGCGGCGGCAGCGATTTTGTGCCGGGCTGATTTGGCGCCGCAGTTGACGGATGAGTATGTGTTGATTGAGGCGATTGAGATGGCGACGGTGACGAGTGCGCGTTACGGCCGTCAGGCGGAATCGTTGATTGGGTTTGAGGCGACGCAGTTGGCGGGGCAGAAGGCGTATGCCGCTGCCGGGATTGAAACGCCGCTGCGGGCGATTGATGTGGCGGAAGTGCATGATTGTTTCACCATTACCGAGATTTTGAATTATGAGGATTTGGGGTTTGTGGCGAAGGGGGAAGGGCCAGCGTTTATTAGAGACGGCCGTTCTTCCCTGGAAGGTGATCTGCCGGTGAACCCCAGCGGCGGGCTGAAATGTTTTGGGCATCCCATTGGGGCCAGCGGTGTGCGCATGACATATGTGATTTATGAGCAGTTGTTGGGCCGAGCGGGGGCGACGCAAACCCCTACTGAAGAGAATGGACGGGGTTTAGTCCATAATTTGGGTGGGCCGGGATCGGTGTGTGTGGTGGGGTTGTACCATCGGCCGTAAAGGGAAAAGATAGGGGCGTATTGGTGTATAAGCTTTGCCTAATACACCAATATACCAATACACTAATAACCAGGAATATCATGATGTTTGAGAATCAAGTAGCAGTGGTGACGGGAGCAGGACGTGGTATTGGGGCGGCGGCGGCGCGGTTGTTTGCGCAGCATGGGGCCAAGGTGGTGGTGAATGATTTGAATCAGGAGCCAGCCGAGGAGGTGGTGGCGCAGATTAAAGCCGCTGGCGGCGAGGCTGTGGCGGTGGCGGGTGATGTGACGGAGGCGGGTTTTCCAGAGCGGTTGATGGAAACGGCCGTATCCACCTACGGCAAAATCAACATCCTCGTCAACAACGCCGGGTACACCTGGGACGGCATGTTGCATAAGATGAGCGATAAGCAGTGGCAGGCGATTTTAGATGTTCATGCCACCGCCCCCTTCCGTATGATCCGGGCGGCTGCGCCGTACATGCGGGATTTAGCTAAAGAGGAAATGGCCGCTGGTGGCATCAAGGAGCCGCGCTGTATCGTCAATGTTTCCTCAACGTCGGGCTTGCACGGCAACATTGGGCAGATTAATTATGCAACGGGCAAAATGGGCATTATTGGCCTGACTAAAACGGTGGCGAAGGAGTGGGGCGGTTTTGGCATTCGCTGTAATGCCGTCGCGTTTGGCTTTATTGATACGCGCCTGACGCAGCCCAAAGAAGCGGAAGAATCTATTGAAGTTGCTGGTGAAGAGATTCAGTTGGGCATTCCTGAAAGATTGCGCCGCAATGCGGGGATGTTTATTCCACTCGGGCGGCCGGCTACGCCGGAGGAAGCGGCTGGCGGTATTTTGATGATGGCTTCACCCTGGGCGGCTTATGTGACGGGGCATACGTTGGAAGTGACGGGGGGATCGGGGATTTAGAGGAGATTAGGGACTGGAGACTGGGGGTTAAAGCTTTAGTCTCCAGTCTCTAGTCTCTCCTGTCTATTGACTGAGTTCGACGTTGATGATGAGGTCGTCTTTGCCGTAGCTGGCGGAGACGCCGCTGGGGAGGTAGAGGGTGCCGGAGATTTCGTGGCTGGCACTGTAGAGCCAGTTGGATTTGGGGTAACGGCCGTTTTCCTTGCCACTCGTTGGGGGTTGTTTGTAATCAGTATAGGAGATGGCGGCCTGCATCAGAGCCTTTTTTAGCTCTTGTTGGGTGGGGCCGAAATAGGAGCCAAATACCCAGGGGATGATGTCGGTTTGCCATTTTTCGGGGACGGCCAGGTAGACAGGCTTGAATGTGATTTGGATGAGGGCGTGTGTGTCGGGGTTGGGTGAGGTGGTGGGGTCGAAATGGAGTTCGACACCGCCATATTCCCACAAATTGGGGGATGTCTGGTTATCGGGCATTCCGAGCAGTGCCTTAACTTCGCTGCGGGTTGTGCCGATTTTTACAGGCCCAAACTGCCCAGTTTTGAAAAATTCGAGTAGATTAATTTCCGCCATAGTATTAAAGCAACAATAGTGAAAGGTTGTAGCTGTTTTATGCGTGGGCTATGGTGTTGGGATACTACAATTAGAAATAATGCGCTGATTATAGCGTAAACGGCCGATGATTAAAACTCTTCGTGTTTAATTTTTAGGCCACTGCTCATGAGTCCTGCGGCAATGTGGAGGCAGCCGAGAGCGATGAGGGCAGACGGCCGTTCCTCCACATCTTCCGTATACAAGACCACCTCATGAATGGCCTGCGCCTGTAACTGCTCTGCCAATTTGATGGCTAAGGGTGAGGCTTGTTCGGCTGTCAGGTGGGGTTCTGGCTCGGTGGTGGGGCAAAGTCCGTGCTGGCTGGAGAGGAGCAGGAAATGGGCGTTGTCTACTCGTGCCCATTGGCGCACATCATCTTGATTGGCTTGTTTTTCACTGGCGAGGGCGAGGTATAACGGCCGTTTCTCCTCTGTCTCAACCGTCTCACCAAAAATAAAGCGGTTAAACCAATCCAGGTTGTCTTGCATGATTTGGCGGCGGCGGCGCGGGCGCATTGGCCCATGCCCCATGCCAGGGTAAGTGACAAGGCGGGTTTCCACGCCCATATCGCACAACCCTTGATACAGCTCGTAGGCATTGGGCAGCGGCACGCGGGCATCGCGCTGGCCGTGCTGAATGAGGGTAGGCGTTTGGGCCTGCTTGATATAGGTCATGGGGGATGTTTGGTCGTAAATTGCGCGGTCATCCCAGGGGGTGGCTTGCAGATATTGGCGGGTGAAGGGGTGGACATCGGTGTTGGCGTAGTAGGTTGTCCAGTTGGAGATGCCTGCGCCCACGGAGACGGCTTTGAAGCGGCTGCTGTAGGTGGTGATGAAGGCGGAGATATAACCGCCCTGGCTCCAGCCCATCGCGCCCATGCGGTCTGGGTCAATATAGCCCTGGGCGATGAGGGCATCTACGCCGCTGATGACATCGGCATAATCGCCCAGACCCAAATTGCGGACGTTGAGGGCGCGGAAGTCGCCGCCGTAGCCGATGCTGCCGCGATAGTTGGGGCGTAGGATGACCGCACCTTTGGCCGCCCACAGCAGGAAGGGGTAGTGCCGCTGGTTGTGGGAGGCCAGCAGGACGGCTTGGTCTACGCCGGTGGGGCCGCCGTGTATGACGACGAGGAGGGGGTATTTTTGGTGGGGGTCGAAGTTGGTGGGTTTGGTAAGCACGCCTTCGATGGCTGTGCCGTCGCTGCTGTGCCAGGTGATGACTTCGGAACGAGGAAGCTGCCACTCTTCTGTTTTGGGGGTGAATTGGGTAAGGCGGTTGAAACGGCCGTCTGCCAAATGAACCACAACCACTTCTTCCAAATGGTCACGGTCGGCGGCGATGAGGGACATTTGCTGGAAGTTGGTGGAAAAGTGGGCGTTGTAACCAGCCCAGGCATCTACATCGGGTGAGAGGCGCGTTACCTTGCCGGTGGCGGGGTCGAGCCGGAAGGTGTGTTCGGTGGTGCGCAGGACGGCTTCAAAATAGAGGCCATCTGGCCCCCAGGCGATCAGATAGATGATTTCGTCGAAATCGGCGGGCAGGATTTGCAAATCTTCGCCGGTGGGGGTGACGGTGCAGAGTTCGTTGTTGGAGTAGTAGTTGTCGGGTCTGTCGTTGCGGCTGAAGGCGATGCGGGAGCCGTCGGGCGACCAGTGGGGTGATTGGCAGCCGCGACCGCTAACGGCCGTTACCATCAAATTCTCTATATCCACCACATAAATCTTGGCTTCAATTTGGTCGGATACGTCGGGGGTGTCGCTGGCGCAAAAGGCAAGGGAACGGCCGTTGGGCGACCATTCAAACTCGAGGACGGTGAAGTCTTCACCCTTGGTCAACTGGCGCGATTTGAACCCATTTTGCAAAGACAGCAGCCAGAGATGGGCGTAATCATGGTCTTCATCCTCGACTGTGTAATCACCGTACAGCTTTTCACGCTCTTTGTCGGCTTCGCTTTCTGGCTCTACGCTGATGTAGGCGATGCTGCTGCCATCTGGCGACCAGGCGATGTCGCTGATGTTGGTTTCTAGTTCGGTGAGGCGTTGGGCTTCGCCGCCAAAAGGGGAGAGGCGGTAGATTTGGGTGGCTTTGTCGTCGTTGCGTTTGGAGAGAAAGGCCAGCCATTGGCCGTCGGGTGACCAACGGGGGGTGTGGGAGGAGGCTTTGGGGGCAAAGGTGAGTTGTTGGGGTTTGTTTTGGTCGTCGGTGGCAACGAGCCAGAGTTGGGAGACGAAGCGGTCTTCTTCCCAATGGGGGGTGCGGCAGGTGTAGACGATGTAACGGCCGTCTGGCGAAATCTGCGCTTCATCAAGTTGTGGTATTTCTAGTAAGTCATCAATTGTGGGAACATGAAGATTTTCAGGCATATCTTTCTCCTACTGCGGATTGTATCCTATGATCTGTTTTTGGCGATTTAGGCCACATGGGTAGAGTATAACTACAAATTGTGGGGCGCAGACCTCCGAGGTTTTCAAAACCTCGGAGGTCTCCCACAAATCGTTGCTATACTCACATGGGTATATTACGCAGTACAATGGGGCGATGATCTCTGAGATGCGGCGGTTACAGATAAATGGCGGACGTGTGGAACCAGGATCGCCGCTGCGCCTGGTTTTGCCAGCGGTGGCCGAGGGGTATGCTGATGCCCAAGTTGATGATTATGGCAGCCGGAAAAGGCGGGAATATCCCTGGCGCAGGGGGACGGAGTTTGTGTTGCGAGCGCGATTTTCTCATGATGCCCATGAACTGATTGGCACGGCGGGGTTTGGTTTTTGGAATGCGCCGTTTGGTGATCCGACTGTGCCCTGGCCAGCACTGCCGCAGGCTGCCTGGTTTTTCTTTGGCTCGCCGCCTAATGATTTGCCATTAGCGCCGAATGGGCCGGGACGGGGCTGGTTTGCGGCGACGCTGGATGCGACGACGGGGCGGGCGTTGGTGATGGCTCCGTTTGCGCCTGTTGTGGTGTTGTTGAATCGGATAACGGCCGTGCGCCGCCGCTTGTGGCCCGGGGTGCAGCAGCGGTTGGGCATCAGTTTTGCTCCCCTCAATCAGGCAATGACGGATTGGCACGAATATCGGTTGGTGTGGCAGCCAGGGGGTTGTGTGTTTGAGGTGGATGGTGAACTGGTTTTGCAGACAGAACACAGCCCGCGTGGGCCGCTGGGGTTTGTCTGTTGGTTGGATAATCAATTTATGGTGGTGGGGGCAGACGGCCGTTTGCGCTGGGGCACGTTGCCTGTAGCCAAACCGCAATGGCTGGAAGTAGACAATCTAAACATAACCAATCTGTAAACCAATTTTGACAGCCCCCCTGCCGCATGTTATACTTCCGCTCGTTCCTTTTCAGGAGAGGAGGGATGGCCGAGTGGACGATGGCGACGGTCTTGAAAACCGTAGTGGGTTTATGCTCACCGGGGGTTCGAATCCCTCTCCCTCCGCTAAAGGATTGAGTTAACAAGTTGAACCATGCATCGGGGAGGTGCCAGAGTGGTCGATTGGGGCCGCCTGCTAAGCGGTTAACGGTGCTTAAACACCGTTCAAGGGTTCGAATCCCTTCCTCCCCGTCTTTGCGCCCTTAGCTCAGTGGATTAGAGCGTCTGGCTACGAACCAGAAGGTCGGGAGTTCGACTCTCTCAGGGCGTACACGTAAACAAAAACGGCTCATTGCGAGCCGTTTTTGTTTTTTAGAGATGAGAGATTGGAGATTGCGCCATTTCTAATCCCCTTTGCGTGTTAATTTCAGATAAAATAGGCTCATGATTACTCCAGCCGGCAAAGAATGTCGCTTTTACTACGAAAATTTCCACCGAGGTCACTCCGATCAGGAGTGCCGACTTATCCAGAATAATCCGCGTTCCGATTCATGGCGGCCGTCTGATTGTGGCAACTGCCCAGTTCCTGCTATTTTGCTGGCAAACAGCAATCCTAACTTGGTTTTGGAGGGAACGATTGTGAAGGGTTTTTTGGGCCTCAATCGGCGGGTAGAGGTGACGGCATTTTGTAGTTTGCATCTAATTGATGTACCCAAGCCGCAGGTGGGCTGTCCACAGTGTGCCAGAGAAAAACCCGGTATTAATGAACTGTTTGGTGGTGGGTGAGTAAGTTTAGCTGAAGTATTACAGACTGGATGGCCTGAATTGGGTGATTTCTTGACGTAGGCTTTCGATCTTGGCGGCGCTTTGGGTGTCTGAGAAGCGGGTTTGGTGATGTTTGTAGTAGGCTAGTTTGCTGCAACGGTGGAAGAAGCGGACGGATTGACGATATGTGCCTGGCCCTTGTGAAAAGAGTAAACCTAAATTGTGGCTGAGCCGGGTGCGGCTGGAGCAGGCGGTTTGGTATTGGCTGGGGGTTAGTACGCCTAAGGCTACTTCTTCGCGCAGGTATTGGGTTAACCAGCGTTGTTCCTGGACTAAGGCCCAAATCATGATGGCGATTAAGGCCCATACGCCGCCCCAGTCAGCGAGGATGGCGATGATGCAGATGAGGTTGTTGAAAGAGACGGTGAGATTATGGATGGCGTGGGAGGCAACGGCCATGACCCAGCCGGCGATGGGGGCGAAGAAGCGAACGGCCGTCTTGCCCGACAACCGTGCCACGGCGATGCCTAATCCGGTCATGCTGGTAAACAGGGCATGGTTGAGGCCGAAGATGACACCGCGCATGAAGATGTTGATGCCCCAGGCTTCTGTGCCGCCTTCCACGAAAGTGTCCATAAAGTAAAAAACATTCTCCACCATGGCGAAGCCCATGCCCACCATTGCACCATAAATGATGCCGTCCAGAGGGCTGTCAATTTCGTGCCGCCAGATAAAGAGGATGCCTAGTAGGGCCAGCCCTTTGATGCTTTCTTCAACGGGGGGGGCGATGAAGCTGGCGGCTAGAATGTCGCCATTTTCTTGCCCGGCCAGGGCGTAGATGGGCACAGAGAAGATGGTGTTGAAGAGGTAGGCGATGAGGATGCTGGGGATTGCGCCCCAGAGGAAGGCGGAGATGAGCAGCCACCAGGGTTCTTTTTCGTATTGGTCGGCCCAGTAGATGAGGCCGGTGTAGAAGAGGGTGGGGATGGTGGCGGCGATGATGGAGAAGAGGAGGGCGCTGGTTTCGCTCATGGGGGTATTTTAGAGGATGAGGCTGGCATCGCCAAAGGAGTAGAAGCGGTATTGCTGGGCAACGGCCGTTTCGTACATCTGCATCACCTCATCGTGCCCCATAAAGGCGGCTACGAGCATGAGCAGGCTGGATTGGGGCAGGTGGAAGTTGGTGATGATGGCATCTACGGCGCGGTAGCGGTAGCCGGGGTAGATGAATAGATCGGTTGGCCCTTCGAAGGCGGCGACGGGCTTCCAGGGGCAGAGGTTGCTGGTTTCGCCAGCGGCATCGCGCTGGCTGATGGTTTGTAGTGTGCCTATGATGCCAGCGGAGCGGCAAGCGGCCGTTTCTAGGGTGCGAACGGCCGTTGTGCCTACTGCTATCAGTCGCCCGCCTGCCAGTTTGGCTTCGTTGATGCGTTTGGCGGTTTCGGCCGTTAGTTTGGCCCATTCGCTGTGAATGGTGTGTTGGGCGATTTCATCGGCTTCGACAGGTTTGAAGGTGTCTAGCCCTACGTGGAGTGTAACCATTTCCAGCAGTATGCCTTTGTCGCGTAGGGCCAGCAGTAGATCGGGGGTGAAGTGCAGGCCGGCGGTGGGGGCGGCGGCGGAGCCGGGTGGGCGGGAGTAGATGGTCTGGTAGCGTTCGGCATCATCTAGTGTTTCGTGGATGTAGGGGGGCAGGGGTGTGTGGCCGAGACTGTCCCAATGGTCATCGAGCGGCTGGTTGAATGTGATTTCGCGTTGGGGGCCAGGAAGAACGGCCGTTATCGTGCCCTCAATTCCGCTGGCTTGCCCCTCTTGATTATGCACCCAAATGGTTGCTCCCTCTACCAGTTTGCGCCCGCCCACCAGGGCTTGCCAGCGGGTGTCGTCTAGTTGGTTGAGGAGTAAGATTTCGACCTGGCCGCCAGTGGGTTTTTGCCCATACAGGCGGGCGGGGATGACGCGGCTGTCGTTGACGACGAGGATGTCGCCGGGGTGCAGGTAGTGGAGCAGGTCGGTGAAGTGGGCGTGGGTGATTTGGCCGGTTTGGCGTTGGTAGATGAGTAGGCGGGAGGCATCGCGTTGGGTTAACGGCCGTTGGGCGATGCGCTCTGGCGGTAAATGGTAATCAAATTCGCGGGTTTTCATGCCCGCAATTGTAGCCAGTGGGCATGATTGGTTCAATTATTGTGATTGAACCAATCATAACGGGGATTAGTGGAGAATAATCACCATCAGGGAAAGGAAGCAGAAAATGGAGGAGACCCAGAGGGGGAGAAGGGGTTTGACAGTGATTTTGCCGGTGACGGTTTGGGTATTTTGCTCGGAGGTGCTGACCTGGACGGTGAAGGTGTGGTTTTGGGTGCGGCCGAGGAACGGCCGTTTTTTGGGAGCCACATGCAGGTGAATCCGGGTCGCGTCACCGGGTAAAACCACCTTTTGCCGCTCTTCTTCATCGGATAGCGTTAAAATGCCCACCGGGTCGCTGCCCGAAATGGTGTAGTTGGTTCGTTCGATGCCTTCATTGTTGATGACGATTTCGCAGATGCCAGGCTCCTCTAAAACTGCGGGGTGCAGTTCTATGGAGAAGCGTTCGGCTAGGGGGATGGGTAAAGTATTTAGTATCATTTTTCTCACCATAAATCCAATACAATAAATCCAATACAACTAATAATGCTGCCAAACATATCCTCCTACTTTGGCGGCAACAATAGGCCTAGAGTGTGGTTTGGCAATTTTTCACGCTCTGTTTACGGTGCAAAAAAAAGCGGTGCTGCCCGCTAAATGGAGGGCAGCACCGCTCTGGTGAGATGGGGGTTGAAGTTGAGTTAGGGGGCCGGAAGGAACAGGGTGTCGGTGGGGATGGGTTGGGGAACGGCCGTTGTGTGACGGAAGGCGGGGGTGATAGTGGATGAGGTGCTGCCACATGCGCTCACCTTGAAGTTGTCAAACAGGGCCGCGCTTTCGGGGCCACTGGGGTTGGCGGTGATGAGCAGACCGGCGCGGGTGGCTCCTGTTTGGGCATTGTCGCTCCAACTGCCCAGATCAACGCCGTTGATGGCAACTTCGATGGTGCTGCCAATGCGTGTAACTTGCAAGTGGTTGTTGGCGTGACCAGGGTTGATGGCGGCACTGGTGAGGCGGCTGGGGAAAATCGGCCGTAATCTGTCGGCTGTGGGTTGGCTGGAGTCGAAGAAAAAGAGCCAATATTCTTGGGTTTCGGCGTATACAGCCAGGAAATAATACTTGGTCACATCTTCGTTGGCCCCAAAGACGAGGCCGTAGATGCCATTGGCTGGTGAACCGGTGCGCCAGCGGACATCGGTGGCGGCTATGTAGCCATTGCGCTCGACATCGGGGGCAAGGGAGGGGAGGAGGAAGCCTGCCTTTTTGGAGGCGATTTCGTAGCCATTGTTGTCGTAACGGAAACGGCCGTTACTGTTTTCCCCCACAAACCAGCCCGAATCCGTAGCGCTGAAGTTGTCGAGATAGCTGCCGATGATGCTGACGCTGTTGGACCAGGGACTATGGGTTGTGCCATTGGTGCTGCGTACTCGGTAGTAGTAGAAGTTATCGGTAGAGGGAGCGTTGGCAATGGGCTGGGATGTGGCGGCGGTGTTGTAGGTGGTGGGATTGGTAAAGGCGGCGTTGTGGGCTTCTTGCAGTTCATACATCACGCCTGTATCGGTATTGTTCCAATTGACAGTCCAATCATCAGAGGCACAGGTGAGTTGGATGGGCTGTAGCACGGGCGTGGTGTAGGCGCGGCTGATGAAGGGCAGGTAGAGTTGGAAGCTGACCAATTCGGTGGTGACGCTGAGGTTGATGGGTTGGCCGGTGCCGGTGAGAACGGCCGTATTCACCACCGCCTCGCCCACCGCCAAACCCGATGAGATGACCGCCGCAAACGAAACTGTCACCACTTCATGCCCCGCCACCAGGCCCGACCAGGCAATGTTTTGGCTGTTTTCCGTCAGCGTAGTGGCCTGGGTGGCCGTGAGCGAGCCGGTGGCAACCATTAAGCCTGCGGGCAGCGGATCGTTGAGGGTGGCGGTGATGGTGGCGGGGCTGCTGTTGCTGATGACGATGCTGTATTGTATGGTGTCGCCGGGATGGGCTGTGGGCTGGTTGACTAATTTTTGGGAGCCGGACAGGTTGGCGGGCTGATTTGGCTCGGCTTGCAGCCTTTGCAGAAGCAGCAGGAGGAGTAGATTTGCCAGGAAGAAGCTGGCAACGATGAGAAAACTGGCGCGTTTTTGTCTATTTTTGAACATAGTTGTTACACCTCATTATGTTTTTATAGCCCGTCTTGTAGCTGGCAAGACGGGCCGAGAATGTGAACTCATTATACAATTGTAGGCCTGAAAGGACGATGCAGGTAAGGTAAAAGGTAGCAAGTAGCCGGTGCGCAGGTGTGGGTTATTTGCTGTTTTGAAGTGAGGTTATGAGATGATGGATGTGATTAAGGTAGGGATTGCTGGCTTGGGGCGCAGCGGGTGGGATATGCACGCCAGGGCGTTGGCGGATTTGCCGGAGATGTACCGGATAACGGCCGTTGCCGACCCCCGCCCCGAACGCCGCCAGGAAGCACAAGATCGCTTTGGCTGCCAGACCACCACCGAGTTTGCCGCTTTGCTCGCTAATGATGAGGTGGATTTGCTGGTGATAGCTACACCCAGCCATGTTCATGCCGACCAGACGGTGGCGGCCTTGCAGGCAGGCAAGCATGTGATGGTTGAGAAGCCGATGGCCCTGACGATAGCGGATGTGGATCGGATGATGGCGGCGGCCAAAACGGCCGATCGCCTCTTAACCGTCAATCAAAATTACCGCTATCAGCCAGATTTCCGCAAAGTGCAAGAGGTGTTGGCTTCGGGCAAGTTGGGCGAGGTGGTGCAGATTCGGGTGGCGGTGCATCAATTTGGCCGTCGCTGGGATTGGCAAACGTTGACCGAGTATGGCGGGGGGATTTTGAACAATCATGGGGTGCATTGGCTGGATATGATGCTGCAATTGGTGGCGGATGATGATCTGGAGCTGTTTTGCCACATGGTGCGCACACCCCTGTATGCTGGTGATGCTGAGAGCCACGCTAAACTGATTTTGCGCCCTCAAAATGGCCCGCTCATTGACATGGAATTGACCCATGCCAATGCCTATGGGCAAAACACCTGGCTGGTGATGGCAACGCAGGGCAGTCTGACGGGGACGCGCCGCGAACTGCGCTGGAAATATTTTGATCCGCAGGCTGTGCCGCCGCTGCAGTTGGATCGGGAACCGACACCAGATCGCAGTTATAACCGGGAACTGTTGCCCTGGATTGAGGAAGTGTGTGATTTGAGTCAGACGCAGACGGATGGCATGGTGCTGTTGTATCGGGAGTTGTATGGGGCGCTGCGGGGGGAACGGCCGTTAGCCATCACCCCCGAAAGCGTCCGCCGTTTGATGTTGGTGTTAGCCAAAAGTCGAGAGATCAGTAATCGGTAATCCGATTAGCGATTAGCGATTACGGCGAAAATAGGAGTTAACGATGTGGAAGATGTGTGTGTTTACGGTGATGCTGCCGGATATGACCCCAGAGGCAGCGGCCGGGGCTTTGCGAATGGCCGGTTACGCTGGGGTTGAGTGGCGCATTAAAACGATACCGGAGGCGGTGCGCCGTGAAGCCCCGTCGTTTTGGGGCAATAATTTGTGTACCTTTGCCCCCACAACGGCCGATGCTGAACGCGCCCGCGACATTGCCCAGGCGCATGGCCTGGCGATTCCCGGTTTGGGCACGTATATTGATGTGGGTGATGTGGCGGCGGTGGAGCAGGCGATGTCTTTTGCCCGCATCTGTGGCGCACCCCAAATTCGCGTCAGTACGGGCGCGTGGCCGAATGAGGGAACCTATGCTGAGGCGTTTGCCAAAGCGCAGGCTTTCTTAGGGGAGGCGCAGGTATTAGCCAAGCAGTATGGTGTGAAGGCGTTGATTGAGATTCACCATCGCACGATTGCGCCTAGTGCGGGGCTGGCTTACCGTCTGGTGTCGGCCTTTGACCCGGCGTATGTGGGGGTGATTCATGATGCGGGTAATATGGTGTATGAGGGTTTTGAGGCGTACCAGATGGGGCTGGAACTGTTGGGGCCGTATGTGGCGCATGTGCATTTGAAGAATGCCGCCTGGCAACGGCCGTCTGGCGGTGGTGTATGGCAATGTACCTGGGCACCGTTGGCTGATGGCGTGGTGGAGTGGCAGGCGTTGTTTGCCGCGCTGCGCCATGTGGGCTACACGGGTTGGGTGGGGTTTGAGGATTTTAGCCAGGAACGGCCGTCGGCGGAAGCCCTGGCTGCCAATTTTCAATTTATCCAAGAGCAGCTTGTGGAAAAGTAGTATGCAGCAAGGGGCAGGTGGCACGGTAAGTGTGGCCTGCCCCTTTTGGTTTGTGCCAGTTGTCAATTTGTAGACAATCCGACAAGAAGTACCCATAATGGTGGGCATGACTTCACCTCAGCAAACAGCCGCCGATACGATGCGGGTTTTTACGCCGCAGGGGGATGAACTGCTGCTGCCGGTGGGGGCGACGGCGATTGATTTTGCCTATGCGGTGCATTTGGAGTTGGGGCATGAATGTACGGGGGTGCTGGTGAACGGCCGTTCCACACCTCTCTCCTCCCCTTTGCAAGATGGGGATGTGGTTAAGATTCTTACCAGCCAGGTGGGGGTGGGGCCATCGCCCGATTGGCTGGATGTGGTGCAGACGCGCCGCGCCCGCAGTGCCATCCGCCATTGGCTGAAGGAGCAGGCTGAGGCAGAAGATGAAACAACGGCCGTTCCTATCTCTGCCCATACTCTCGAACTCACGGCTCTTACCCGGCCCACCCTTTTAACTGAAATTACGCTCTTGGTGGCGCAAAGCGGCCAAAACATGAGCCGTTTCCAGGCGGAACAGGTGAGCGGCGAATTGACGCGGGTGGAGGTGGGGTTGGCTGCTGTGCCGGAGGTTTTGCTGGCCAAGCTGCGCCAGGTGGAGGGGGTGCAGTGGGTGACGGTGGGGGTGGCGCAACGGCCGTTCTCTCCGGCGGCCATCTCCAATCCCCACACCCTGCGCCCCGTGAGTGGTGAGGGCTTTTTTGGCCGCCGCGCCGAACTGCGCGAACTGGTTAACAATTTGCGTGGTGTGCGGCCGGGTGAGGCGGTGCTGCTGTGGGGGGCGCGGCGGGTGGGCAAGACTTCGCTGCTGATGCAGTTTCAGCAAAATGTGTTGGGGCGGGGTGATTATTTGCCGGTTTTTGTGGATATGCAGCGGTTAAGCGGCCGTTCTACCAGCCGCTTTTTGCACGATATTTACAAATCCATCGCTGAGGCCATTGATGAAAAGCCGCCCACGGTGACGCGCATGAAGCGCGATCCGCTGGGCTTTTTCCGCAGCTTTTTGGAGAACGAAGCCCGTTTGCAAGACCGGCACCTGGTGCTGATTTTGGATGAGTTTCAACTGCTGGCGGAGCTGGAGGAGGATGGTGTGACGGTGGCCGATATTAACCGCTATTTCCGCAGCCTCATCCAGCATGGGCGCGGCCTGACGGTGATTTTTAGCGGGGGCGGGGTGTTGGATGTGCTGCTCAAGCAGCCAGCGGCTTCGTTTATGTTGGAGGTGGCTGTGTATCAGCAGATTGGCTGTTTGGATGAGGCGGCGGCGCGGCAGTTGATTGAGCAGTCGGTGGCTCGTGTGCAGTATGAGGCGGCGGTGGTGGAGTCGCTGCTGTCGCTGACGGCGGGGCATCCTTATTATTTGCAGTGGGTGTGTGGGGAGTTGGTGGCGCGGGCGGAGCGGCACGGCCGTTCGCACATCATGCCAACCGATTTAACGACGCTGCTGACGGAGTGGCTGCCGGGGCAGGGGGAGCAGTTTTTTAGCCATTTGTGGGGCAGCAGTGTGGGGCTGACGCGGGAGATGCAGCAGCGGTACAAGGTGGTGGTAACGGCCGTTGCCCAATCTAACAAAACGTGGCAGCCGCTTAACAAAATTGCCCGCACCCTTGCCCCCTATCTGGCGGAGTCGGAGGTGTGGCGGTTGGCGCAGGATTTGGTGAAGATGGATACGCTGCTGGTGCTGGGCAAGCGGTATGCGCTGAAGGTGCCGCTTTTTGCCCGCTGGCTGCGGGCGAATGTGACGGTGGAAGGGGTGGTGCGGGAGGAATAATTGAGTAATTGGGTAACTGGGTAATTTAATTACTCAATTACCTGATTACAAAGGTGCCTGGGTGATGAACGATACACTTCTAAGCCGTAATCCGGTGTGGGATGAGGCTGGTTTTTTCGGCCGTTCCGACGAGTTGGCCTGGGTGAGGGATAAGCTGGGGCGGCGAACGCCGCAAAACTGTAATGTGGTGGGCGAGCCGCGTATTGGCAAGAGTTCGTTTTTGTTTCGGCTGTATGAGCAGTGGGAGGGCATTGGGATATGGCTGCGGCTGGTGGAGCTGCCGGAGCATGATTCGGCCGTTTTTTGGCAGGCGATGTGGTGGGGGTGGCAGGCGGCGGTGGGGCAAACGGCCGTTGCTCATGATGATGCCCGCGCTAATTTTGATGCTCTCGATGAAGCAATTGGCGAATTTATGGCCGAAAATGAATCGCGCATTGTCTTTTTTGTGGATGATTTTGACTTGCTGGTGGGTGCGAACGGGGGGATTGGGCAGCGGGATTTGGACTGGCTGCGCTCGCTGGCGACGCGCTATGGGGAGGGGCTGGCGTTTGTAATAGGCAGCAGTGAGCCGTTGGCGGTGCTGACGGGGCGGGTGGGGGAAACGGCCGTTTCCCCGCTTGCCAATCTCTTCCATAACTTGCACCTGGGTTTGTTAACGGCCAAAGAAGCTGATGATTTATGTCAAGCAGTGGCGGTGGCTGAAGACGTGGCTTTTACGGCCGATGAGATGGCTTTTTGGCAGCAAGAGGCAGGCACTCATCCTGATTTGCTGAAGGTGGCGGGTGGTTATTTGCTGGCGGCCAGGCAGGCGGGGCAGCGGGGTGTGCCGCTGTTGGAGACGGTGGTGGCGGAGGTGCGGGTGGATGGGCAGGTGCGCTGGCTGTGCCAGCAGTTGTTGGCGCGGCGCACGGCGGCGGAGCGGGCGATGTTGGTGGTGTTGGCCAACGGCCGTGTGCCGACTGACCCTATCTTGCTGACCCACCTGCGGCGGTTGGGGCTGGTGGTGGACACAGACCTCTTTGCCGATGCGTTTCGGTATTGGCTGAGGCGAGAAACGGCCGATGAGCCAGCCCTGGAAAGTGCAAACGCCAGCATCAGCCATCGGCCACAACAGAAGGTGGCTGTTATGGAAGGGCGCGAGGTGCGGCTGACGCCGTTGGAGAATCGGCTGCTGGCCTATTTTATGGAGCGTGCCAACGAGGTTTGTACGATTGAGGAGTTGCTGACTAACATCTGGGGCGAGGGCAAGACGAATTCGGTGGTGGAGAAGGGGGTGAGTCGGCTGCGGGAGAAGATTGAGGCTGACCCCAAACGGCCGCGTTATTTGCTGTCGGCGTGGGGTGAGGGGTATTTGCTGCGAACGGCCGTTGCCAGCCAGGAGAAGGTATGAGCAGCGCAGACATGGCCCTGTGGGTATTGCGAGTGGTGGCGGCTCTTATCGGCCTGTTCATCGTCGTTGGCACGGTGATTTCGGCCATTAAGACCTTTGTTTTGCCGCGTGGCGTGAATGTGTGGCTGACGCGCATTGTGTTTCGCTCGGTGGGTGCGGTTTTCCGCTTCCGCTCACGCCACGCCACCTACGCTGAACGCGACCAACTGATGGCGATGTATGCCCCGGTGGCCTTGGTCATCATGCCTATCGCGCTGCTTTCGTTGATTTTGGTGGGGTATATGTTTCTTTTTTGGGCGGTGGAGATACGGCCGTTTGAGGAGATTTTTAAGTTGAGCGGCTCCTCTTTGCTGACACTGGGGTACGCCTCGGTGGAGACAATTCCGCATAAGCTGCTGGAGTTTTCGGAGGCGATGATTGGGCTGGTGATGGTGGCTTTGTTGATTGCCTATCTGCCCACGATTTATGCGGGTTTTTCGCGGCGCGAGGCGCAGGTGGCGTTGTGGGAAGCCTGGGCCGATTCGCCGCCAACGGCCTATTTTATGATCGCTCGTGCCCACCGCATTGGCGAGTTGGGGCAGCTGCGTGAGGTGTGGCTGAATTGGCAAACGTGGTTTGCCGAGTTGGAGGAGAGCCATACGTCGCTGGCTTCGCTGGCCTTTTTTCGCTCGCAGAAGTCGGATCGGTCGTGGATAACGGCCGCTGGTTCGGCCCTGGATGCGGCGGCGATGGTGTTATCGGTGGTGGATGTGCCCTGGGAGCCACGTGCTGCCTTTTGCATTCGCACGGGCTTTCTGGCTTTGCGCCACATTGCCAACTTTTTTGGCATTGAGTATGAGGCAAATCCCCAACCGGGCGATCCGATTAGTATTAGCCGGGATGAGTTTGAGGCGGTGTGTGACCGGCTGCAAGCGGAGGGTGTGCCGCTGATTGCGGATCGGGAGCAGGCGTGGCGGGATTTTGTAGGCTGGCGGGTGAATTATGATGCGGTGCTGCTGGCGCTGGCGGAGTTGACGATGGCGCCTTATGCGCCCTGGGTGTCGGATCGGTCGGTGTTGAAGCGGGTGAGGCAGGGGGAGCGGCTGCAAGGCGGGGTTTAGGCGTGTATGGGTTTAGTGGTGTATTTTTCATGCGCCCTATAGCATTAAGGGTTAGAGCAACAGTGTAAGTCCTAACGGGTTTGGACTTGGGGGGATTGGAGATTTGAGATTAGAGGCTCCTCAATCTTCAATCTCAAGTCTCTGATCTATAATTGTTGTTCACCCTCCCGGAGGTTTTCCCTCGAGATAACCGCGTAAAAGAAGCCTCTGGGAGGATTTTTTATTCGAAGGACTGAACGATTACCGGACGAATATTAGTTGAAAAGGAGTGATGTGATGATCGTGGTTGTAGGTAAGGCGCAGGTGAAACCAGAGGCACGTGAGGCGGCGGTGGCGGCTTGTGTGGCGATGTCGAAGTTGTCGGAGGCGGAGGCGGGCTGCATCAGCTACCAGTTTTATGAGAGTTTGGCTGAGCCGAATACGTTTTTTCTGTTTGAGGAGTGGGAAACGGCCGATGCGCTGCAAGCCCATCTGCAACAGCCGCACACTACAGAATTTGGCGGCCAGTTGGCGGGGGTGTTGGCGGGGCCAATGGCGGTGAAGCGGTATGAAATTCTGGCGGTTTCGGATATGTAAGGGCTGCGATGCTGTGGGTATGGAATGTGTGAGAAATGCCTGGCACTAAAAAAGTTAGTGCCAGGCATTGGTGTGGTTAGCGGTGGATGAAGGGGAGATAAAGGTCGGTGGCGTTCTCTCTGGGATGCCAGAAGCCGCTTGTTAGTTGATAGCTGTCTCCTTGCAGCACATCTATGTTGGCTTGTCCCACTGTGCCTTGTACCTGATAGCTGCCACCAGTGGCGGTCTGTCCGCCAGTGTGGATGGCCTCTTTCCATAATTGGTAGCCAGACCCCTGGGCGGATAGGTTGACGGCGAGGGTGAGGGTAAGGAGAACGGCCGTACACAAAATCATAACCGTTTTCATCAGTCGTTCTCCTCTTGGCTTATTTTGCCAGCCCCTTCGTCCAGGCTGAATTCTGCGGGTTGGGTGGCTAAGGCTGGACGAATGACTTCATAATTTTCATAGCCCTGGCGAACGGCCGTTACGGTGAAGTCAAACTCATAGGTGCCACTGCCCTTGTATAATTCTTGCACCTGCACCCCAGCTAGGCTCTTTTCTATCACAGCCAAACCCAATGAATCGGCCGAAAGGGGTGTTAATTGAATCGTCATGCCTTGTTCACTAGCTACTGCCAGAAAATGGTCAGGGAAAGTAATGGTTGCCTGTCCGTTTACCAACTGAGCTGTACCACGAATGTAAGTAGCCGCTTCTGATCCTTGTAAAGAGGTGTACCAAATCTCTGTGTCAGCTTTAGAAGGGTTCTCCATCTGGAAACCTACGATATCACCAAAAACAACCCCTTGCCCTGCGCTATTGACATACATGCCAGCCTGGTTAGTTCCACCAGCATCCACCACAACAGCAGCCCCATTATTAGGATAGCCACTTAGGTTTGAAACAACGAAATTATTGTTCCCATTGTCCCCTTCTGTCTCCATGTAACCTGCCCCATTACTGCCTGCTGTCAGGTAGGCTCGTTCGTTGCCAATATCATCATCCACGCTTATCCAACCTCTGTCAGAACTATTGACATACATCACGGCCCGGTCTGACCCACTGCTGTTGCTGACTGAAATGTAGCCATTGTCTAGATAACCATTGAGAGCAGAGAGTGTGACGTTATTGCTGCCACCTGGCCCTTCTGTTTCCATATAGCCCACGCCATCACTAAAGGCCGACATATAGGCCCGTTCTTCGCCAAAGAAGCCATCATATACGCTGACCCTTCCGCCGCCGCCAGATAGATGCAGCATCACAATTTCGGAGTTGTTATCATAAACGCTGACACGACCACTGCTGCCTGATCCTTCTAGTACAACTCTGTTGGTGACTGATCCGCGTATACTCAAGTCGCCATGAACAGATGCGTTTTGCCACACCTTGAGCGTTTTGATTTCGACTTCACCGTTGGTGGCGTTGACCCTGGCATTGGGCATGGTGTTGGCCAGGGGGGCGGCCACGATTTCGGTGCGGGGACTGAGGGTGGTGAAGCTGCCACTGCCGCTGGGGCAGCGTACTGCCACCGAAACCCAGAAGCGCACAGAGTTATAAGCAACGTCACCGAAGTCTAATTTGTCAGCAAAAACGCCGCGATCTACGGGCAGGGTAACATGATGGGGATTGCCAACCGTGGTGCCGCCGGTAGCTGTCTCGTACAGGTCGAATTGGAAGTCGCAGTCACCATCAACAGGTGAGCCGTCATCTTCTAGAAAGCCCTGATAGGTGAAGCTGGTGTCTAAGGGGATGAGGCTGTCTTCTGGAGTCAGGGAGCGCACCTCATATTGGTTCATGGCTAAACCAACCAGCAGTATGAGCAGGATAAAGCTGCTAAAAAATAGTGCGCCTATATGTTTTTTGATATGTTGCATGGTTTTATCTCCTTTGTTGTTGATAAGTTGTGGGGAACGGCCGTTTCAATCCGAATAATCCATATACACGCTCCTTTGCCACCCGTGCAGCCACCAGAAGTCCAGCGTATCGGCCGTTATGAAGTAGTGCCATAGGGAATCGGCCGTTGCTGGAAAAGCTTGCGGTGCATCCGTGACGCCATAGTGGTTGATGTGTTGGATTCTGTGTAGAGCCAGGGCGGCTTGTCCCCAAATGGGGGAGTGTTGGGGGTCAAAATACAGCTCTTGCAGGTAGGTGCGGCCACCTTCTAAATGGGCTGGCTGCACCACACCTTGTTGGATTTTGAGGTGATAATAGTTGAGGGGGAAGATGGCAACGGCCGATAACTGCACCATGACCCCTAACGCCGCCAACCCAATCACGGTGATGCGCACGAGGGTTTGCTGGCTTGGGGGGATGACGGCCGTTCCCCACCCCAACCGCATCACATTAACAGTGGGCAGCAGCAACAGGGGCAGCACGGGCAGCAAATAGCGCGGCCCCCAACTGGCCCCGCCATGCCAGCCACGCCGGGTGCTGTAGACGAGCAAAAAGCTGAGGCCAACCCCCGCAATGGCCCCAGCCAGCCGCCGCTGCTCGCGCCAAAACTGGGGGAAACCAAACAGGGCCAGCAGGATGGGTGGGGTGGTGATGAGCAGCCCTTTGCCGGGGCTGGTTAACAAACCATGCAGGCCGTACTGCCACATGGCGGGCAGATTTTGTTGCAGGTCGAAGCTGATTTCTTGCCCATAGGCTTGTAGAGTGGCTAGTTTGGCAGGAAGAATGAGAACGGCCGTTGTCATGACCGCCCCTGTTATCAGCACACCTGTGCCGAGGTGCTGCTTTTGCAGCCGAGGTGTGGGTATGACCACGATTAACCACCAGGGAATGGCGATAACGGCCGTTGTCTTAGTCATTACGGCTAGCAGCATAGCAGCTAACGAAATGAACAGTGGGTTGCGGTGATGAGATTTTTGAAAACGGCCGCCGTACCAAAAAGCAATCAGCAAACAGAGGCCAACCAATGGCTCCCGATAAAAGGTTTGGCTGTAGGGCCAAGCCAAGGTCCCCAGACCATAGAGCGCGGCGACAGCCAAAGCCAGTTGGGGTGAAGCCAATTCAATTAGCCAGCGATGAAGAACCCAGATAGTGGCAAGGGTGATGAAAATGTTAAAAGTGGTCATCACGGCTCGCATGGCATAGGCGTGCCAGCGGGGATGGAGAGGCTGAATCAAAGCGCGACCCAGCCAGTACCAGGGCAAGGCCACTAAAGATTGTCCCACTTCCTGTGGCCCCCGTTCGGCATTGACCTGGGCTGTGTCCAGACCAATGGGTGACAACATGAGGTGGGAAAGAAGTGCCGTATTGGTGAAAAGGTCTTCTTCGTCTGTAGCGCTGAAGTGACCGCCAGCCGTGATGACATAGGCGAGCCAACAAAGCCATAACAAAGTACGAGGTTGCCAGAATTTTCTTTTCATTATCCAGTGCCGCCGTTACTGTCCATCTTCATTCTCATTTGGGTCGGCTAATTCTGATAGGATGTCGGCCATTAGGGTGTGTAGAGATGGGGCGTGCCACTGTTTGCGGTTGGCGATGTTTTCGATGGTGAAGTGCCAACGGCCGTCTCGCCACCAACAGCGCAGCAAGAAAGCCGAATAAACTGGTGCAGCAGGCCCTGTTTCAGGTTCACGCATGTTGTTGATTCCGACTATTGGCAAACAGACAGAATTCCTGTTACGTCATGTTTGCTGATAAATGCCTCCCCCCTTATTGGCAAACATACCCGAAGTCTCTTCGGCCGAATTCGTGTATACTTGAACCACTTGTTCAATCCACAAATTCAGAACTGACCCATAGGCACTGTAGCAAAGATGCGTCCACTAATCGTCCACCCCCTAGCTGGATGACTAAAACGATTCTTTTCTGATGGCACTGAAGAACCCCCGCAAACTGGCTTTGTTAGGCCCGGTTCGCATTGAAAGTGAAGATAAAATACCCCGCTTCCGCACCCAACGGACACAAGCACTGCTAGGTTATTTGGTGGCGGCGCAACGGCCGTTAGCCCGCAACCATCTCGCCGCCCTCTTTTGGCCCGATGTCGAGGCCGCTGCCGCCCGAACCAACCTCCGCCGTGACCTTCATAACTTGAACCGCATCTTGCCTGACTGCTGGCAGACAACGCAAACGGCCGTTGCCTTTACCCCTGCTCCCCACACCCTCGTAGACCTGTACGAGATTGAACAGTTGATCGCCAATGAAGCCTGGACAGAGGCGGCGGTCCGGCTCAGCGGGCAGTTTTTGGAAGGCATAGATTTAGCCCAAAATTTGGAATTTGAGACATGGTTAAGCGGGGAACGGGAGCGGTGGCGGCAAAAGGCCGAACAAATTTTGCTCACAGCCGCCCACCAGTTGTGGCAGGAGGAGGATGCCCTGGCGGCCCAACAAGCTCTGCTCCGCTTGACGCAACTGATGCCCTGGCATGAGGTCGCTCATCGTCAGTTGATGCGCTTATTAGCTCGGCAGGGACGTTTCGCTGCTGCCCTGAAACAGTATCAAACCTGCTGCGATTTGTTACAGGAGGAGTTAGGCATTGTCCCAGCCGTCGCCACCCAAACGCTGGTGCAGCAGATAAAAACGGCCGCTGCTGCTCCGGCTCCAGCCCTGCCGCCTCGTTTAACCCCCTTCATTGGGCGAGAGGCCGAACAGCAAACGGTGCGGCAGCATATTCTCGATCCAACCTGCCATTTATTGACGATTGTAGGGTTGGGAGGGATGGGCAAAAGCCGCCTGGGGCTGGAGATAGCCCATATGTTGGCCACGACACCCCATCGCCGCTTTCTGCACGGGGTTGTTTTGGTCTCTTTATCCGGCGTGGCGGTGGAGGAGGTGGCTGCTGCTATCAGCAATGCGCTGGGGATTCGGTTGCAAGGGCAGCAGGCGGGTGACGATCTGCTGTTGACCCATCTGCGGCAGCGTGAACTGCTGCTGGTGTTGGACAATTATGAACATCTCTTGCCCCAAACCAATTTGATTGAACGCATTTTGGTGGAGGCCCCAGAGATTACGCTGCTGATTACTTCACGGGAAAGGCTGCAATTGCAGGAGGAATGGGTCTGCTCCCTGACCGGTTTGCCTTATCCAGAAGAGCCTGATGAGGATGTGGCTGCTTATCCGGCTATCCAGCTTTTTGCTGATGGCGCTAGGCGTATTGACAATCGGTTTGTGGTTGAGGAGCATGGGGCGGCGACCGCGGCTATTAGCCAGCTTGTGGAGGGAATGCCTTTAGCCCTGCTGCTGGCCTCGTCCTGGATTGAAACGCAGACTCCGACTGAAATTGCCAGCCAAATTCAGCATGATTTAGACTTTTTGCAGGCTCAGTACCGCAATGCGGATCCGCGCCAGCGCAGTATGCGAGTCGTGTTTGCGGCGACTTGGGCACGCCTGACTGAACGGCAGCAAACCGTTTTGGCGGCTTTGTCTGTTTTTCGGGGGGGCTTTACGGCCGTTGCTGCCACTACCATTATCGAGGCCCAAGGGGCTGAATTGGCCCATTTGGTGCAAAAAGGTCTGTTGAGCCATGTGGAGGAGCAATATGCCATCCATGAACTGCTGCGCCAATTTGCGGCCGAACAGTTAGCGGCACAGCCAGGGCGTGAGAAAGCCATCCAACAAAGTCATGCTGATTATTATTTGGGATTGTTGGCTGAAGCGGAAAGCGCGTTGTTTGGTGAAGGTGTGCAGCCAGCTTTGGCGATGCTGACGGCAGTCCGCACCAATTTGATTGCGGCCTGGCATTGGGCAGTGGCGCAACGAGATGATGCCAATCTCCAGCAGGCGGCGCGGGGGTTGGGGCGATATTTTCGGCTGCGGGGGCCATTGCCGGAAGGTGAGCAGCTTTGGCAAACGGCCGTTACCCACCTGCGCCGTTTTGTGGATGATGTCCCGTCCTCCATTCATCCCAAGACATTCATCATGCTGCTGCTGGAATGGGGTCGCTTTCTGTTGGATGAGCGCAATTTTGAGAAGGTGGCGGAAACGGCCGTTGAATCACTTACGCTCGCCCAAACAATCCAAAACAAAGCCCTGATCAGCGCGGCGCGGTTGTTGTGGGGGCAGGCACTCTGCAACTTAAGGCAAACTGATGAGGCTCGTGATCAATTGGAAAAAGCGATTGTTTCTGCTGCCGAAAGCCAATCACACTATATTTTGGCCCGCAGTTTGCGCCAGCTTGGCATTGTCTACCTGATTGGGGAACGTGATTTTGCTCAGGGTGTACCCTATTTGGAACGGGCTTTGCAGATCAGCCAGGAGATAGATGACACGGAGATTGAAGCCCGCAGCCGCAATGCGTTGGGGATTGCTTATATCACCCGAGATTATGGCCGTGCGCTTGGTTATTTGGAAACGGCCGTGCAACTATACCGTCAATTACAAGATAGTTGGGGGGAAGGCATTGTCTTGATCAACCTGGCGCACATGGCGATGACCATTGGTGAATTTGACCAGGCACGGCGATATTGCCAGGAGACGGTTGCCCTCAAACAGGAACTAGGGGATCGGCAGGGGGAGGGGATTGCCCTTATTAATTTGGCTTTGATAGCGCATCAAACGGCCGAAAATGGGGTGGCCTTGCGGTGTGTAGACCAGGCATTAGCCCTAACTCCGATGTTGAAGGATAACGTGGTGGCGGCCTATGCTCACCTGCTGCGGGGCCATGCCTTGCATGAATTGGGGCAGCACCACGATGCTCTGGCGGCCTATGAGGTGGCCTTAACCCATTGGCGGCACATGGGGGAAGCGGCCTTGCGTTTGGAGACGATGGCTGGTATGGCGCGGGCGCAGTGGGCGCTGGGAAAGCGAGGGCAGGCTCATAGCTGTGTGGAGTCCATCGTCGCGGATCTCAGTCAGACGGATTTGAATAATGCGGAAGAGCCGATACGGATTTACCTGACATGTTTTCGTATCTTCAGTGATAGTGGAGATCGGCGGGCTTCTCGGCTGCTGGTGGAGGGGTATAGGTTGTTACAAGCAAGGGCGGCGCAGATGGAGGATGAATTTTCTCGTGAGGCGTTTTTGAAAAACATTGCTACGCATCGTTTATTGCGGCAAGCCTATGGGGAGTATGTTGGTCTCGGGTAGAAAAATTGCCTCTATATCTCTCGATCTGTATCTCTTTTCTATATCGAGATACATTTTGTCAATTTGACACATATGGTAGGCTAAAGATAGGCTGACGGCCGTTTCACACGGCGCGTCATAATTGTGTGATCAAAACCCTCGTGGAGGATTTGGTCGAAGGAGCCTATAACATGCCTAAGTTAAAGACATACAAAGCGGCGGCTAAACGTTTTAAGGTGACGGGAACGGGTAAACTCCGTCGCCGTAAGGAAGGTGGCAGCCATTTGCGCCGCAAGAAGTCTAAACGTACCTTGCGTTCTTATCGCAAAGATATTCCGGTGGCGAAGGCGGATCGTAAGCGTGTGCGCCGGATGTTGGGGCTGTAGCCATGCTGGATGATGTCATTGATCTGGATTTGGATCATATTCGGCAAAAGCTGGAGCAGGAGCGGGCGCGGCTGATGGCTTCGCTGGCTCCTGATGAGGGGGAGAACGGCCGTTCCCGCAACCCTGACCGGGGTGATTTGGCCCAACGTTACTCCAACCGTGAACGGGATGTGGCTTTGCAAGCAATGGAAATGGAGCAGTTGGCGCAGATTGAGGCGGCTTTGGAGCGGATGGAGGCGGGGACATACGGCCGTTGTGAAAGCTGTGGTCAACAAATTCCCGCCGGTCGTTTGGAAATATTGCCCTATGCCACGCTGTGTGTGAACTGCCAGAGCCAGCAAGAAAGAGTGTATGGAGCTGTATAACACACGCACACAGCGGCAGGAGCTGTTTAAGCCGCAGGCTGAGGGTGTCAGCTTCTATGTTTGTGGCATTACACCCTATGATACGACCCATTTGGGCCATGCGTTTACTTACACAACGGCCGATATTCTCACACGCTATCTGGAGTATCAGGGTTACACGGTTCACTATGTGCAAAATGTGACTGATATTGACGATGACATTTTGCGCAAGGCACAGGCGGTGGGTGAGGATTGGCGGGTGTTGGGCAACCGCTGGACACGCCATTTTATAGAGGATATGCAGGCACTGAATGTGCGTCCGCCGGACCATTTGCCCAGAGCAACGGATGTTATACCGCAAATTGTGGCGCAGGTGCAGAGGCTGCTGGCGGCGGGGGTGGCTTATGAAGTTGAGGGGAACGTCTATTTCCAGGTGGCGGATTGGCCGGAGTTTGGGGCCTTGAGCCGAATTCCGCCGCAGGAGCGGTTGTCAATTGCCAATGAACGGGGCAATCACCCTGATGACCCGCATAAACGTGAGCCGTTGGATTTTGTGCTGTGGCAGGCGCAGGCGGCGGATGATGAACCGGCCTGGAAGAGTCCCTGGGGAAACGGCCGTCCCGGTTGGCATATCGAATGTTCTACGTTAGCAACCCATTTCTTGGGCGAGACGATAGACATTCACAGCGGGGGCAGTGATTTGCTTTTTCCGCACCATGAATGTGAGATTGCCCAGGTGGAGCCGGTGACGGGCCAGAAGCCCTTTGTGCGCTTTTGGCTGCACACGGCGATGGTGGCGTATGAGGGGGAGAAGATGAGCAAGTCGCTGGGCAATTTGGTGATGGTGCGTGATCTGTTGCAGGACTATACGGCCGATGCCTTGCGCATTTATCTGGCGCAGCACCATTACCGGGAGGTATGGGCGCATGATGAGGTGGCGTTGGCTAAGGCGGTGCAAAGTGCGGAGCGGTTGGCGGTGGCGATGACGGCCGTTAGCCATGATGGTCAGGCTATCAATATCCATCCGGTTCAAGACCGCTTTCAAGCGGCGATGGACAATGACTTGGACACGACGATGGCTTTGGCCAGCCTTCTCAATCTGGCAGATGAGATTATCTTCCGCGCCGAAAATGGGTATGCGGTGACTGAGGCGCAAGCGGCTTTGCAGCAAATGGCGGGGGTGTTTGGTTTACGGTTAGGTGGCGAAATGGCCGAATCTCGGGTAATTGAGGGCTGGCAGCGCCATCTTGAGCGATTTAAGGATTAAGTGATGATGAAATTTCAACAGTGGTTAGATAAGCAAAAGGATCGGCAGGATCAGATTGGCGGATTGGCCCGGGCGCTAGATGATGTTGATGCCAAGAAATATCCTTATTCACGGCGGCGCAAGGCAGATGAGCACCGTAAATGGGCCAGCATTGTGACGCGCTTTGGCTCGCAGGCGCATGTCCGTTCTTTTAATAAGGCCTGGCAGGAGTTTCTGAAGGCTAAAAAACGAGCCGAAAAGCAGGAGAGTGTGCCTAATTAGCCTGGTTAAAAGCCTGTAAGTTATACTTGGGTGCATGAGCATCCGAATTGTAGCGATTAGTGATACGCATGGATTGCACCGCCGCTTGCAGGTTCCCGATGGGGATATTTTGGTTCACGCTGGGGATGTTACTGCGCATGGACAGTTAGCCCAAGTTGCTGATTTTAATGCGTGGCTGGGTGATTTGCCGCACCGCCATAAGGTGATGATTGCGGGCAACCATGATTTTTGTTTTGAACGGCAGCCAGTGAAAACGGCCGCTTTATTAACCAACTGTATTTATTTATTGGATGAGGCCATCACGTTGGATGGCCTCCATTTTTATGGCAGTCCCTGGCAGCCCTGGTTTTATGATTGGGCCTTTAATCTGCCGCGTGGCCCAGAAATTCGGTCTAAGTGGGAGCTGATTCCGGCGCAGACCGATGTTTTGATTACGCATGGCCCGCCGTTGGGTTATGGCGATTTGACGAGCCTGGGGGAGCAGGTTGGCTGTGCTGACCTTTTGGAGGTGGTGGGGGCAAAACGGCCGAAATTCCACATCTTCGGCCATATTCATGAGGGGTATGGGGTGACACACAATGAACACACGACGTTTGTGAATGCCAGTTCGTGTAATTTGCAGTATGAGCCGGTGCAACGGCCGTTGGTGTTGGATGTGGAGCTTTGAGGGTATACCATTTGGTTGAGTTGGAGTAAACTTCAGAGGGTGAGAGATTGAGTACAACATTCTGTGAGAATGAAAGGAAATGATCATGAACTGGCGCGATTATATTACTGTTGATCCGGCGATTTGTCATGGAAGAGCCTGTATCAAAGGAACCCGTGTTTTCGTTTCGGTAATTTTGGATAATCTGGCGGCTGGCTTGCCGCCGGAGGAGATTGTAGCCAGTTATCCTTCTGTGAGTCGTGAGGGTATTCAAGCGGCCGTTGCTTATGCTGCTGAATTGGCACGTGAACGTGTTATGGCCTTGCCTGTGTGACGCTGATGAAGTTTAAGACAGATGAAAACCTGCCTGTACAAGCAGCAGAGATGCTGCGAAATGCTGGTTATGATGCCTTGACCATTCTTGAGCAGGATTTGGGTGGTGAGGCTGACAGCGATATTGCTGTCATATGCCAGGCGGAAGGTCGAATTATTGTCACCTTGGACCTGGATTTTGCTGATATTCGCGCCTATCCTCCTGCTGACTATCCAGGCATTATTGTCTTGAGACTGCAAAGTCAGGCTAAACCTCATGTGCTGCAGGTTTTGCAGCAGTTAATAAAGGCATTGGCATTCCAACCCGTTTCACAGCAACTTTGGATTGTGGATGAAAGGCGTATCCGAGTTCGGGAATGAACACTCATAGGAGGGCATAGTGTGATGAAAAAGTTAGTAGGGTTTGGTGTTCTGGTTTTATTGATAACTGTTGCCTGCCAACCATCACCTACTTTACAGCAAACGCCGATTGCCCAGGAACGGCCGACTTCTACACTACAAGCCACTGTTGTTGTGGCACGGCCAACGAGTACGGCAACTCCTGTGGTGCCGATGGAGACGGCGACTGTGGTGGTGATGGAAACGGAAACGGCCGTTCCCACCGCTACGCCTACCATCCGATCCATGCCCACCCTTGTCCCAACCAGAACCGCCACACCTATTGTTACACCTTCACCAATACCTACTTTAGAACCAGTGACTATCCGTAACCCCTCTCTTGAACAACTACAAGAATACATCCTCAATATTCCCGCCCAATATTTCAATCAGGCTTATGGTTATCCTGAACCACCTGAATATGAGGTTGAAAGTTTACATTTTCAAGGTTTCACCGAGATAGCAGTCATCATTTACGAAGATTTGAATGGAGATGGGCTGGCAGACATGATTTTTCATGACGATGGTGTTCTGGCTATTTGGTTATGGCAAGAACAGGCATACGGTCAGCCTTTCCTGTTAATACAATATTCAACAGCCTCACGTCTTAGATTGGAGGATTGGACAGGTGATGGCATACCAGAAGTTGTTTGGAACACTAACTCTGGTGGCAGGTACGGGACGGGTGTCTCAGCCGATTCTTGGGGTTATAAAGTGATCAATTGCCAATGGGAGGGGTGTAAACTGGTTTGGTGGCAAAAAATCGCTGGTTTAGGGGAGAACTTTAATCAAGGGGGGATAAGACTATATCGAACTGATTTGGTTAAATCCATTAATGACCAAGGACAAGTTATTTTGACCTACACAGAAAAAGAACTGGAGTTTTTTGCTGATGAAACCAGATATCCTGAACCTTTAGTGATTTATCCCACAGACGTGACCACGTATGTTTGGACGGGGACTGAATTTACAGAACAATCTGTTGAAACTATCGGCGAATTACAGCTTATTAATGAGGATAAATCGCTTGAAGCCGAAAGCGTTGAGGGTGTGAAAGTAATTATTGTGGCACACAACAATCGGGCAGCAGAGGCAAATAATGATGTCTGCCAGCTTTTTGTGGGGGAACAGCTTGTAGGACAGCCTTTCGGATGCAAGGAAAATTTCACGAAAGTCGTATGGCAAGATATTACAAATGATGATCAGCCAGAAATCGTTATAACAACCTTATCGGGAAGTGATCCTATAGATGAAGAGTGGAATGTTCTGTCTGAGGTGGCTTGTGTACACGAACGGTTTTTGGCTTACCAATGGCAGGGTGGCACAGCCACAGAAATTGTCAATGTGGCTGGTTGTATTGTGCAAACTGATTTATATGGGGTGCGTTTGCAGGACATTGATGAGGATGGGCAGGTAGAAATTATACTTGCCAGCCGTGTAACCAGTGAACCAGAGTGTCATGGAGAAAGCTACCCACGTCATTGTTGGACTGAGTTTGATCCCATTGACCATGTTTACAAGTGGAATGGGACGGCATTTGTGTTTTGGGGTGAGTTGGAGGGGGAATGAAAAACGGCCGTACTCACGGGGACGGCCGTCTACCCAACACCTCTAATCAGGAATCCAAATCTTATCAGCCGTGATCAACTCCGCTTTAGGCGGCAAAGGTAGCTTGTCTGACGACTTGGTAAAAAAAACCAGCCCCTTGTAACCTACCAGATATTGATAATTCTTGTTGATCAAGCCACCCATCGCCATCACCACCAGCGGCTCCGCAACCCTATCGAGTAAGGTCAAAAAATCCTCTGGCGGCATCCGCACAATCGCGCCAGATGCCTTCGTTGCCTGAGCAATCGCCGCCGCTATCGCGGCAACAGCAGCGCCATTCATGTTAAACTCCTTTCATAAAAACGGCCGTCCTCATTGCAGTTTAAGAAATAAATCGGGTAACAAGTGTGGGACGATTTTTTAAATCGTCCGAGCGATTTACAAAATCGCTCTACATTTATTACCCGATCAATTATTTAAACACCAACGAGGACGGCCGTTCCAATTACTCAATTACCTAATTACGTCATTACGCCTTAAACTGCCATCCCCGTCTCCAGCTTATGCAGCCCTTCCCAAATCCGCATCAACCCTTCCAGGTCAGACACCGATTCCAGGTCGCTCTGCATGGCGGCACGGAGTTCATCGCTGTGCAAATTGCGGTCATGCTGCTTCAACATTGGCTTGACCAGGTGATTGTTGAAGTCACGTTCGGCCTTGGTCGCTTCCAGCCAGAAGAGGCGGCGCAAACGAGGCAGCAAATCATCATCGCCAAACAAGTCGTTCATAATCTCGCCGAAGATGCGGTTCACCTTCACGGCAATATTGTCCAGCTTGTCAGCATAGCTGGCCTCTAGCTCGGCCGGAGCCGCAGCTGTTTCGGGGGCCTCACCCAGGAAGCTGATGTCGAAGTCGGGTTCGGCTTGTGGTGCGGTGTGGTCGAGTATGTTGATCTCGAAGTCGTCGGTGGCGGCAACGGCCGTTTCCACAGCTTGCCCACTATTGGCCGAATTAGCCACCGCTGGCATCTCGCGCCGTACCGATTCCACACCGTGCAAAGCCACATCCAACAGCCGCTCATTCGTGCCCAAAGCCAGCTCCCGCTCGCCCTCTTCCAACCGATAATGCACCGATCGTTCCGGCTTCATCAATTCGTACATCGTTGCCTGACGGCAAACGTGGCGGAAATTGGTGTTCACACGGTTAATCAGAGCGTCATAAACCACTTTCAAATCACCGGCCGTTTCGCCAGGGAGAGCGTAGTTGTAAGGCTGCTCATAGCTGGCCCGTTCCAGCCGCGAGTAAATCTCGTGTGCTTCCAGCGTGCGCTCTAGTTCGGAGGCAATCACTTCGGCCGTGGCCGGCATAAAGTTGGAAACGGCATCCTGCATAATCAGTTCCACTTGGAACAAAATACGCTTGATGGGAATCTCAATGCCGCTCGTGCCCCAAATCAGATTGTCATAGGTCACATCGCGGTCATCCCAAAACTCGGTGCCATAGCTTTCCAGCAGCGTGTCTACTTCGCGCTGGATGGAATTTTGCACCATGCCCTTCACCTCGTGCAGGGTGGGGCGCAGCAAGTTGCGGAAGCGTTCATCGCTGTTGGTGCGCGAACTCAGTTCCAATAAGGCGTTGTGGAAGGCGCGGGGCAGCTCTTTTTGATGGCGTACCAGCACATTCTCATAGCGCCGCTCTTGCAACTGCTCCCAGCTATTGGCGAAGGGGGGATGAACCCCACGCGCCGCCAACTGCTTCTCATAGTAGAAGCGCAGGCTTTGCAGGGCATTGCGGATGCGGGTGGAGGCTTCGCGCAGTTGGCCGCGAATGCGTTCGGTTTTGATGAATTCCACCAGGCTTTCGCGCAGCAGCGGCACTTCGCTCAAGTCGAGCAAGGCTTGTTTGGTGTCGGGGTGGAGCAGGTCGGCTTTGTCTACATTGCCCAACTGATCCTTGAACACTTTGACAATGCGCTCGGTTTCGCTGGCGAATTCGTCAGGTGCGTTGTCTGGGTCTTGCAGGTAGAGGGCGGGTGGGGCCATGATGAGGAAATACGGCCGATTACGACCCCGATCCCGATAGCGTTCCCAATAGTTGGGGGCAATGTAACGGGTGACTTCCTTAATTTCTAGCTCGGCTTCCGGCAAACCAGAGTTGAGCCGGTCAAACGCCTGCCGCACGTTGCCGCCATTCACGGCCAGGAAAATCTTGGCGGCGGCTTCGTCCAAATCGCCACCAATCAGACCGTGCAAACGATTTTCTTTGATCCAGTTAACGGCCGATAACGACTTCATCTCATCCACACGCTGCCGTCCGGCATCGGTGACGAGGACAATCATAGCATCCTCGCGCTTCATCTCTTCCAGGGTGATGGCTTCGTGCAGCTTCATGCCCGCGCCCAAACCAGGCACGTCCACAATGCGCAGGTAGCCATTCATCAGCAGATTGGGCTGCCCGGCCTGGGGCAAAATGCGGAAGGTGGCCGATTTAATGAGGCGGATTTGCCGCTGTTCGCTGCCCTTAAAACCATCTTCGCGCAGGTGCTTGAGGGAATTTTCATCTTCCAGGGCCAGGCTCATGGGGGGCGGCGTGCCAGCCTTGAATAGTTGGGCGTTGTTTTCGTAGGAGTGGATGCAGTCGAGCAAAATCTCCAGATATTCGTCGCGTTCCGTTTTGGCATGGCCTTCGGTTTCGGTGATGATGGCTTTGATGTCGGTTTGGGCCTGTTCGCGCTCGCCTTCGTTGGTGATGTCGAAACCGTCCATCTCGGCCAGTTGGCAGAGGCGGCGCACGCGCTCGGCGAATTCGTCGCGGCTCCAGTAGCTCAGGACGAGGGATTCGGCTTCGCCTTCTTTAGCCTGCTCGATGTAGACGATGGTGCCGGTAACGGCCGTTACCGCCCCAGTCGGCAATAAATTACGACCCAGCAAAGCATTAATCAGCGTGCTTTTGCCCACGCCTGTACCGCCAAAGAAGACCAGCGTGTAGGTGCGCTGGCCGAGAATTTTTTGGGCTTCATCAATGTTGAATTGGGCTTGAGGCACAGCGCGAATGAGGTAATCGCGGGTGTTGTCAATGGTGCGCTGCAAGCCCACCCACTGCTCGACCTGCGCTGGGCTGATGTGGGGCAGGGTTTGCAGTGAGGCTTGTAATTCTTGATATTTATCAGTTGTTTTTGCCATTGTGAGAAAGTTCCTTCCTTTGGGATTTTGAGGTAAGACGTAAAATGTGGTGTGTCATCATTTTACGGAATTTGGTAAACATTACCCTGTATTACGTGATGGGTTGGGAAAGGTTGCAAGGTGGCGGGGTGTGTTGCTGCCTGTATCCTATGGCGATTGTGGGCTGGTTGTCAAGGGCAGATGGCGGTTGGGGTGCGACAGGAATTGGTGTAAGGCGTGACTGGAGCAGTTTTTAAAACTGCTCCAGTCTTTCGAGTCCATACACAAAAAATAGGCGCACCCTGGCAGGTGGCAAATAGCACGGTGGGCATCTTGATTTGCCTGGAGTGATCTGCTATGCTTGGCCTTTGACGCATTGCGTCAGAAATGGTGAGACTATGAATGATGAATCATTTGTAACGACTTTTGTGACGAAAAACGGCTGTACACTGCGAATCCGCCCTATGCAGCACGGGGATGCGCCTATTTTGATCGCCATTTTTGAGCAGATGGGGTCAGACAGCCGTTATCATCGCTTTCACCAGCCATTGGATAACCCCAGCCCGGAGCGGGTGCAGCGTGAAGCCGAGCAGATGGTGGCGATTGTGCCGAATGGCAGCTTTGGCCTGATTGCGTTTGATGGTGATGTGCCTGTGGGGGCGGCGCGGTATGTGATTTTTGAGGGGGAGGAGAGGGCGGAAACGGCCGTTTCCATCATAGACGACTACCAACAGAGCGGCATCGGCACCAAGCTGGTGGCGCTTTTGGCACAAGAAGCCCATGAGCGCGGCCTGCACCAACTCGTAGCCAATGTGCAGGCTGTCAACACACCCGCCTTGCGCATTATGGAAAAACTGCCTTTTCCCCACAGCCAACGATTAGATGGCTCGGTGGTGGAGGTGGTGATTGATCTAACATAGGACTTGCGCAGTTGCTCCACCCAGTGGCTCGGCCAGGTGGCTGCCCACAGCCCAAGTACATAACTCCTATAACGGCCGATGCCTGACGGGCTGCGGAGTCGAGGCTTTAGCCGGTCGCTTCCGGCTAAAGCCTCGACTCCAACCGTCAATATAAGTTTGGTCAACTACTAGAAACCAACCAGTCTCCAGTCTCTAGTCTCCCCCAAATACTAAGTTAATAACGGACGCTTATTAATCTGTCTGGGGACGTTTTGGGGACGCAGATTGTATACTCTACGCCTCATAACTCACTCCCCAACAATCACGCCTTCCCCTCACAGCTAAGGCGTGGAAAAGGAAAAGCTGCATGAAACGTATAGGAATTGGTCTTGTTATTCTTTTTATTAGTTTATTCTGCCTCACCACCTTCGTGGGCCGTGCTGCCCCCGAAGGTGGTTCTGATCCCACCTTTGTCAACTACGGCAACCGCCTGGCCCCCGACGGCAGCGGCACCCTCTTTTACACCACTGACCGCTCTGGTGACGATGCCATTGTGTGTACCAACAACCCCGAAGCCTATCAATACGGCCGTGTGACCTACAATGGCGTTAATCACGCCCACACTGTCCTCGAAACCGGCTGCGATGTACCCCAGGCCAAAGCCATCGCCGCCGATGATACGCATCTCTACTACGTCTACGGTGCATTCACCGATGATGGTCACGCCTTCCGCCAACCCATTAATGGGGGAACACCTGAACAGATCATCAGTTTGGGCGCAGTGGAAGGGGCTGTAGCCGTAGACGACACCCATGTCTACTACGCTCTAAACGATCCCTCCAACAACGGCATCAGCATGGTGAAAGTGGCCAAAGACAGCCTGGTTTTGGAAATCGTTGCCTCCATCCCCACCGTCTTGGGCAGCGAAGTCAACGACATAACTCTGGATGACAACTACATCTACTGGACAGAGGGGGATGACCTGAGCGAAGGTGCCGTCAGGGCCGTAGCCAAAACGGGCGGTGCGATTTTCACCGCCACCAACACGGCCGAACTTGCCTGGGACATTTTGATTGATGGCGAATACGTCTATTGGTCAGAATTAGGTGGCCGCATCCGCCGCCGCCTCAAAACGGGTGGCACGCCTGAAACCGTATACGAAAGTAATGACCCTGTTTATGGCATCTTCATTGAAGGCAGCACGCTTTACTTTGGCAAAGGCACAACCAATGGTTCCTTGTGGAAGATGCCCAAAGCTGGCGGTACAGCCACCCTCATGACTTATGATCGCTTCTATCCCAACTCGGTTGCCATTCAAGGTTCACGCCTCTACTGGGCTGAGAGCAATATCTACTATCTTGATAAAAGCACGACCAGCAATGGTGTAGATTATGTCATTGACAAAATGGAAGTGACGCAAGGGGTGCAAAATGGCGCGAACAGTGTGCCCTTAGTGCAAGACAAAGTGACCTATGTGCGGGTGTATGCCCATGAAACTCAAGGGCCAGCCACGCGTAAGGTTAATGCCTATCTCTATGGCTTTGATGACAGTGGCACACCCTTGCACGGCTCGCCTCTGACTCCTGTGCAGAAGGTTGATCTGGACAGCAATGGCTCTACTCGCGCCCAGCCAGACCAGGGGTTTGTGTTCATTTTGCCTGTTTCCTGGACGGCCGATACCTTCCGTCTCCAGGCAGAGGTTAATCCGGCCGATGGCAACCGCGCTTTTGAATTGAATTACAACAACAATACCTTCCCTGCCTCGCCCGTTACCTACAATGTGAATGAGCGGGTGGCCTGCCTGGTAACATACCCGGTGCAGGCAGTTGATGCTGGCGACAATCCCGTTGTTCCTGATTTGGCCGATGACTTTTATTTCCAACATCTGGAGCGGGCCACTTCTTTGCTGCCAGCTGATCTGCATGTGACCACCAATGATTTGCTTGTCCAGAAAGTGACGATAACTATTGGGCCAGGGGGTATTGACCTTCAATTTGGACCCTACAACATGTCTTTAGATGCAGATCGGTCTGAGGTGATGTCTAAGATGGCTGATTTCGCCGATTTGTCTACGCCGCCAGAGGGATGTGTGGTCGAAAGCACAGCTTATGCTGCCATTGTGCATGGTGATGCTTTTGCCACTGACCCTGATGATGACAATGATGGCGTATTGGATGATCCCTTTAACTACGGTGGGCAGGGTAATCCGTCAACGCAGTCTATGTGGTCGAAGCTGTGGGTAACGGCCGATCATCAACCCTTTAACCAGCCGCGTGGCGCGGTGACGGTTGCCCATGAAATTGGTCATGTTTTTGGCCGTCCCCATGTAGATTGTGGCAGTCCCAAGAATCCCGATCCGAACTATCCTTACGACAACCAATGTTATCGAGATTTTAGTAATGATGAGAATGCCCATTGGGGTTTTGATGGCCTGAGCCTGCTGGCGATTGATCCCCGCCAGGATGGGAGTGCCGGGGCCGGTGATTTGATGAGCTATCGTAAAAACCGCTGGCCGTCGGCGTATACGTGGGATGCCATTTATGACGCGATTGCCGATGCCTATGCTCAGCCGAAGACAAATGGTGCGCTCTTACAAGAGGGGGGTGCTGGGGTCATCTGGGTGCGCGGGTATCTGGATGAGGTGGCTGGGACGGGCAGTTTGCAGCCGGTGTACTGGTATGATGAGGCGGATTTGACGGAAAGCCAGCAGCTTCAGTTGGCGGAAAGTATCGCCAATCAGGGAGAGATGACGGATTATGCGATTGAGTTGGTGGCGGCGAACAATAGTGTGCTGCTGACACAGCCTTTTGTGCCGGGCGAGGAGGGTGAGAACCCAGAGTTTGAACCGCTTGTGTTCCATGTGACGATGCCGTTTGAGGTGAATACGGCCGTTATCCGCCTCGTCGAACGCAATACCCAAACTGTCCTGGACAGCATCCAGTTGAGCAGCAACGCACCTGCTGTGCAGTTCGATGGCCCAGCAATCCTTAATGGCGATGGCACGATGAGCCTTGCCTGGACGGGCACTGATGGCGATGACGATCTGCTGCGTTATGTGCTGCAATACAGCCCCGATGGTGTGCGTAAAATAGCCCTGGTGGTGGATGGTGTGGAGGATGAGATGACGCTGCCGATTGATTATTTGCCGGGCAGTGCAACGGGTATGCTGATTCTGTACGCCACCGATGGTGTCAATACTTCGCCAGCCGTAACGCTGCCGCTGGCCCTGCCGGAAAATGAGCCGGTGGCGGCTATTACGGCTCCTGGCGAAGATGAGGTGCTGTTTTTGGATGAGCCGGTGGTGCTGCGCGGCGAGGGCTGGGATGTTGAGGATGGCTTGCTGCCAGAGGATGGTTTGACGTGGTATGTGGATGGCGATATGGTGGGCAACGGCCGTATCCTGCCTCTGCTCGATCTGCCTGCCGGGGCATACACCGCTCGCCTGGAGGTGGTTGATTCGGATGGCATGACGGCAGCGGTAGAACACCGATTCGTCCTGGCGGAAGCACAGAGAATCTATCTGCCGTTGGTAATGAGGTAGAAGTCGGTAGGCGTTAAAGCATAAAACGCGGCGATCACCAGATCGCCGCGTTTTTTTGTTATTTACGGCCGTTTCCGCTCTCCTTACCTTGTGATGAATGGCAAGTACAAACGGTAACTAACGGCCGATTCATCATCATCCAAAATTGTGCCGATCCCCTGACTGTCACTAAGCAGGGCATTAACAGGGTTGCTCAAATTGATGGCAAAGGTCTCATCTGGCTCATCTAGGCTATCATCAATGATGGGGAGTTGGATTGTTTTGGTGAGTTCGCCAGGGGCGAAGGTGAGTGTGCCGGAGATAGGGGTGTAGTCGAGGGGGGCAAGGGCGGTGAGATCGGCCGTTTGATAGGTGACGGTGATGGATTGGCTGGTAGCAGGTGTTAAAGTCACCATGAATGTGAGAACAGCATTGCTCTCAACAATGCTAGAGTCTTCTATTTCTATTGCTGATACTAGAGTATCAAACTCATATGCACCAATATCACAAATAGCAAAGCCGTCATCATCTCCATCAATTGGTCGTAGGACACCTCGCTGATCAGCATAGGGACAGCTAGAATTATTACCTGTATCAATGGCAGGGCTGCCAAATAGTAGGGCATGCGTCCAAGTAGAACCACCATTGTCTTGTAAAACACCCACCAAAGGGTCTGTGTTTATTTGATCACCTATTGAATCGAAGCTACAAGAATCTTTGTTTTCAAGATTGTAACCAGTAGAAACGATTAAGCCCACACCGGCACAGTTAGTGCCCGGATTTGCAATAATTGTATGATGCACGGTGAAAACATTTGCTGGATGATCAATATAAACTCCGCTAGCGGATGAAGAAGCTGTATTACTAATAATAGTTGTGCTGGTCATGGATAAGAATCCTGCTGCCAACATAACACCACCAACTTCTCCCTGATTACGACTGATTGTGCTATTTTGAATTTTATACGTTGTGTTGTTCCCTCCGCTTAAAGTAATGCCACCAGCTACACTACTAGCACTGTTCTCATTAATAGTACTTCTATCTATTATAATGGGGTTTCCACTAAAAATGGCACCAGCAAATTGGGCTGAATTATGGCTAAAAGTACTTTCAGTAACCGTAATAGCATAGGAATTGTCAGTAAAAAGTCCTCCACCTTCAATTGCAGTGTTATGACTAAAAAGTGATTGTCGAATATGTAACTGACCGCCGTTTTGCCAGATACCACCTCCAGTGGATCGATAATTGCCACTAATGATCGAATTGACGATGAACGAAACTGTGGTTATGTACCCCGCACTATATATACCACCATCCAAATTATTGGTAATGTGGCTGTCATAAAGATTCATAACACCATGGTTACTGATGCCACCTCCATCATTGTTATCTATGATGCTTTCTGTGATTGTAATAATTCCTAGGTTTGAAATACCATTTTGAGGAGGATTATCACTTATTGTCGCAAAGAAAATATTCGCAACACCTCTGTTATCAATCCCACCACCATAATTATTTGTCACAACTATATTTGTTACGATCATATACCCAGAGACCTCATTATAAATTGCACCTACTCCAGGCTGGTCGTAAAAGGATGCATTAAGAATATAAAGCTCATGTTCATTGGCGATTCCAGACCCTCTCGTGCCATAGTTTTGACGGAAACTACTTGATGTCACGGTCAATATGCCGGTTGGATTGTAGATACCCCCGCCAGGTGCCCAATAATTATCGTCTGTTTGAAATGAATTCCCATTTTGAATGGTTACACCTGTAATTTCAACCTCTGATATAGAGGTGCCTGTAATATTGAAGACATGATCTAAGTTGTTTCCATCAATGATGGTACTATTCACCCCGTTTCCACTAATATTAGTATTGTCAAGAATATCCAGATCGCCAGTCTGAGAATTGTCTTCAGCAACACCATCAATGGTTAAGGAATAGATTCCCGAAGGAATGATAATAGCATCATGACCAGCAAGAGCATTGCTTTCCATAACGGCCGCTCGCAAAGTACACACGCCATTGCTTGGTGCTGTCTCACAAATGCCATCGCCAGGATTGGTATCAACCGCGTCAATCGTACTGTTGACATTGAAGGTTGCGTTGGCGGTGGTAGACATGGGGTTTGCGTTAGTTTTAAGAACGCCGATGAAGGCACTAAGGCTAAATATGGGCAATACAAACAGGACAAAAACCGTAAATTTTCTCATTGGGAACTCCTCTGAACTGAAAATGATAAATTGCAACGGCCGTTATTATAGTTAATAACCTGCCTTGTACCAGCAGTATCGGTATCAAGCTGAAAATTTCCGTGTACTCCGCATTCCAGAGAAGCTTCTTTTCCCACACAACCAATGGATAATAGACTCGGTAATGGCAGTGGTGATTGAATTAACGCACCAATAATCACCCCTTGCCCAAATCGGCCGTTTCCCCCACAATCCAACTATGCACCATCCCCAATTGCCCTCCACACTAACCCAACGCCTCATTGGTTATCGTTGGAGCCGAGATACTTTAGGCGAGTCAGGCGCAAACACTTTCCGTTTGCAGGGGGCGAATGAGGTGCTGTATTTGAAAACGGCCGTTTCGCCCCACACTGCCTCACTTCAAGCCGAAGCCCAACGCATACAGTGGCTAAACGGCCGTTTGCCCGTCCCCCAGCTTTTGGAATTTGCTGTGACTGAAGAGGGGGCCTACCTGTTGATGACGGCCGTTCCGGGTGTCAACCTCACCTCTTGCAACGACAAGACGGACAGCGAAAAGGAAACGGCCGTGCGCCTGCTGGCTGAAGGATTACACCAACTACACAGCTTGCCCCTTGCCGCCTGCCCCTTTAACCATCGGCTGGAGGTTCAGATTGAAAAGGCGCGTCAGCGCGTGATTGCCGGGCTGGTGGATGAAGATGATTTTGATGAGGAGCGTTGGGGGCGGCCAACGGCCGATCTCTTTCAGGAACTTCTCGCCACGCGTCCAGCCGAGGAGGATGTGGTGTTTACACATGGCGACTACTGTTTGCCCAATGTGATGGTGGAGAACGGCCGTCTCTCTGGCTTCATAGATGTGGGCAATGCCGGTCTGGCCGACCGTTACCAGGATTTAGCCCTTTGCACGCGCAGTCTGGCCTATAACTTTGGTGCAGGCTGGGAAAAGCTGTTTTGGCAATGTTACGGAGTTTCCCAGCCAGATAACGATAAGCTCGCCTTTTATCGCCTGCTGGACGAGTTTTTTTAGGTCGTAATCCCTATAGTGAAATAGCAAGAGGGTGTATACAATCGGAAACGATGTTTATCATAACACATCGCCTAACACTAGACACAATCAATAAAGACTGTCCCTTGCGTATCTCATAACCGGCAACTTTAATATTCAATAATTTTTTGCCGATAGGTATGGTATGACCCACCTAAAAACAGCAATCATTTGTGATGATTCTGAAAAGAGCCATGCTATTTAACTCTTATATTTTCGCTCTGTTTTTACCCATTGTCTTTCTGTTATATTGGTCATTACAAAACAAGCCATTGACTTGGCAAAACACCCTTTTGCTCATCGCTAGCTACATTTTTTATGGCTGGTGGGATCCACGCTTTCTCATTCTAATATTCATCAGTTCCATAATAGACTATAGCGTCGGCCATAAAATGCACCAAACGGAGCCTGAACGACAACGAAAATGGTTGCTTGCTATTAGTCTTATAAGCAACCTGGGCGTGTTGGGTCTCTTTAAGTACTTCAATTTCTTTATTGATTCCTTTGCTTCGCTTGTATCAGCTTTTGGTCTCGAGCCGAATCTTCCTTCTCTGCACATTATTCTTCCAGTAGGCATTTCCTTTTATACCTTTCAGACTCTCAGCTATACCATTGATGTTTATAGACGCAAACTAGAACCAACAAATGATATCGTTGCATTCTTTACATTTGTCAGTTTTTTCCCCCAATTAGTAGCTGGACCAATTGAACGTGCCTCCCATTTATTGCCACAGTTCACAAAACCCCGTCACTTTGACATGTTGTTAGCTAAGGATGGGGTACGACAAATCTTATGGGGCCTTTTCAAGAAAGTTGTAGTAGCTGATAATCTTGCTGTAACTGTCGATCTCATTTTTGGAAATTTTGAAAAAAATAACAGTCTCACACTGATCTTAGGCGTATTTTATTTTGCTATTCAAATCTATTGTGACTTCAGCGGCTATTCAGATATAGCTATAGGTGTAGCACGTCTATTTGGATTTGACTTGATGCGCAATTTTGCGTTCCCTTATTTTTCGCGTGATATTGGTGAATTTTGGCGACGCTGGCATATTTCGCTTTCTACCTGGTTTCGAGATTATTTGTACATTCCGCTCGGAGGCAGTCGTACGAAAACAAAAGCCCATCATCTCATGAACCTTGTCATCACGTTTACCATCTCTGGTTTCTGGCATGGGGCTAATTGGACTTTTGTGGTATGGGGGTTATTACACGGTTTCGCTTACTTACCATTGGTATTGATGAATAATCACCGGCGTTACACAAGTGATGTGGTGGCTAAGGGCCGTATCTTTCCCAGCTTGCTTGAATGTTGGCAGATGACCAGTACTTTTATGGTTGTCTTGATAGCTTGGGTATTTTTTCGAGCGACATCAATCCAAGAAGCTTTCCAATACCTTTATCGCCTCTTTGTTAATGGGTGGCATAATCTTGGTGATCCAGACAGTTTGATTTTATTAATCTTCCTCATCTATGTCATTCCTGTCCTATTAGTAGAATGGTTACAGCGTGATAAGGAACATGCCTTACAAATAGATCACTTTCCCAGACCCATGCGTTGGATTATTTATTATGCAGTAGCCCTGACAATCTTCCTCTTAAGAGCAGTGGGTAGTACATCTTTTATTTATTTCCAGTTTTAATGGAGCCAAACATGATGCAAGATGTGTTGAAGTTTTCAGCCAAAACCCTTCTTTTCCTTATACCTTTTGGAGTGATCGGTGTTTTATCATTCAAAGCCTTGTTCTTAGATGAAGCCTACACATACCAGGTACTCTATCATTATCAACTACAAAAATTAGCCACAGAAAGAACCTTTGAAACCATCGTTGTAGGCGATAGCTCTGGAGGAAATGCCATTGATGCCGAGTATTTTAGTGAATTAACAGGAACAGAAACAGTAAATTTAGCCTTAAATGGTTTATATGGTTATGCTGGCTCGTACAATATGATTCGGAAAGCATTGGAGGCTTCACCAAACCTAAAAAACGTGATTGTCGTTCAATCTGCTGATATGATGCAGCGTCCTATATCTTATCAAGGCTATCTTTATTCATCTGCTTCATTTCAGGATGTATGGGAGGAAGGTTTAAATGAACCGCTCATCACTGCTTTTTTTGACAGCATTTTGTCTTCTATTGGCACAAATGCCATCATTACTGATATTAAAGGTCATGCACGACCAATCGTTAATGATTATGTTGTTCAAGAGGGAAGCATTGAGTCTCCAGAAATATTTGAATGGAATGCAGGTAAGGTTAAAGAGGATAAGCTCCTTTTTCTGATTAAAATTCGTCAATTGTGTGAGGAAAGGGACCTAAATTTAATTTATGTGCATGGCCCGTTATGGGAGCCTATTGCTTTAGCCTCGGAAGAGTATTTTGATGAGGTGGAAAGGCTTATTAAGGCCCAAAATATTGTCATGATAGATGAAGTGATTCCTATCAAAACCGAAGATTTAGGAAATACGATTGATCATGTTGTTCCTGATGTTAAACCTATCTATACAGAACGATATGCAGAGGCTGTTTTTCCCTACCTTCAATTAGGATCGCAATAGCTCTTTGTGTTGTTCTTCTCAAGCTTAACTTATGGGTTGGATAGCTTGAGAAAATTCTATCTATGAAGAAAACACATGTTGGCATCTCACTATTTGTATTCATAATATTTGTTGTCTTGTACCTCGGCAATATTTCGGGCTGGCTCATGCACGATGATGAAGGAACAGATTTTTATGAAGTATGGCAGTTACAAGAGGGAAAGCAGCCAGGCAAGGATTATGTTGCTGAACAGCAGCCATTATTTTTATTAACGGGTGCATGGGTCTTGAATCACTTTGGGCATTCTCCAACAGCATTGCGCTTCGTATCGGCCGTTCAGGTTCTTGCTGGTGCCTTGATATTTGCCTGGTCTATATCCCGTGTTCAGTCAACGGCCGTTGCCCTGACAACATTTGCCTTAACTCTAAGCACCGGACTGGTCTATGAACAAGCACGCTTATTTCGGCCCGATCCTATGATGCTGGGTTGGGAATTAGCCGGATTAGGCATTGTCATCTTAGCTGCCCACAAAAAAGATCGTCGCCTGTGGCTGTTAGCAGGTTTTTTGTATGGCATAGCCTTTTTATGGAAACCTTTTGGCGTTTTGCCTCTTGTTGGCTTAATTCTTTACTTTGCTGATCAGCTTTGGTGTAATCGTTACCATTGGCCTGATGGTCTTTGGCGCGGAATCATAGGGGATGGGTTCGTTTTCGGGATAGTTTTCCTGTTAATAGGAGGCGGTGTTTCGGTTCTCCTATACAATTATTTGGGTTTCTACTATCAAGAAGTTTTGCTTCAACACAGCCAGCTTGGTCAACAATCAACCATTTGGCAACAAGTGGGCAAAGTCCTTGTAAACTATCTCTACTTTCTAGTTCTTAATCCTATTTGGTTACTGACGATTATATTGTGGCGACTGCAAAAACCATCGGATTGGCGTAATCGTCCCGAAATACACTTGATGCTGTGGCAGTTGGCCTCCCCTCTCTTTTTCCTGGCACTAACACGGCCGTTATTTCCCCGCTACATCTTCTATCTCACCCCTGTATTTGCTTTTCTCCTTGCCTGGCAAATTGACATTGCCGTCACTCGCCTCCGCCAGCAAAACGTCCCTATCGCTCGCCTGTTACCTTTCCTCATTACCCTTATTACCTTATTCATATCCCAACCTGGCATCATCAACTTGTTCACACGACAAGAATCCGATACCCTAGCTTTGGCGAAGTATGTGGCAGCGCAAACGGCCGTTGATGACAGTGTGTTATCTGACTACGCTGGCATTAACTTCTTTGCCAATCGTCACTCAATCTATGAAGCCTCCATCATTGCGGGAGGACGAATTCAAGGACAAATAATCACAGGCGAAATGCTTATCAACCGCATTGAAAGCGATGACGTGCAAATGGTGTTGCTGCATGTTGCCGGTGGGGAACCCCAGCCACATCAACTTATCGAGTTAGTAGATTACCATAATTTTCGTGCTTACTTAGAAACACATTTCACCTTAATACAACTGTTTGATCGTGCAGGTCAACAAATTGAAATCTACAAGCGCAAATGAAATATCAATCTACACTGCAAACATTATGAAGCCCAAGCGACAAAGCCCTTATGTTCATCTTAGCCTTCTGGTGCTGTTAGCCGTCATTCTCCGCATTCCCAACATCAGCCGAGACAGCCTCTGGTTTGATGAAGCCATTAGCTACCTCACTGCTCAACTCCCCCTCACCCATATCCTCGATAATACCATTCAATCTAGCCACCCCCCTCTGTATTACTTACTACTCCACTTTTGGCAAAACCTTGTGCCGCCAACCGATGCCGGACTACGTTCATTAGGGTTGCTATGGAACATATTGCTGGTCGTCTTTATCTATATTCTTACTGAGAAACTGTTCGACAAACGGCCGTTAGCCCTCTGGTCAGCTTTCTTAGTCGCCATCTCCCCTTTCCACATCCTCTACAGCCATGAACTGCGAATGTATACCCAGCTCATGCTGCTCGTCACCATCGGCACCTATGCTTACTGGCAAGCCCGTTCCACCCAACGCCGGTTATGGTGGCTCATATTTGGGGCTGTTTTTTTAGCCGCCATTTACACCCACTTGTTCGCCTTCCTGCCCCTGGCTGGTATCGGCCTGCACGCTCTGCTCTACCATCAAGATCGGCGGGCCTTTTGGCGCACCAGCCTCATCATCTTCATGCTCTGCCTGGCCTTCATCCCCTGGCTTCGCATCATTGCCTCCGAATCACAAAAAGAATTGGGCAGTTTACGGCCGTTCACACAAGAAATCCTCAACCCCATCAAACCACTCACCACGGCCACCTTCCTCGTCTTTGGCGAACCGAACCAACCTGTTAGCATCCTCGGTTTTAACGCCCAACCTGTCTATGTTGGCATCATCCTCTTTCTCATGTTGGCGATGATTGCCCTGTTTCTTTTGGAAATTCGACGTATTCGCCAAGAAGGAACCCCCTCTGGCCTCATGCTTATTTTGCTCATTATCGCTTGTGTCTTAGGTGTGCCCATTTTGGTTTACATGATACGGCCGTTCTTCCTCCCCGACCGCACCATGGCCGCCGCCTCACCTTTCCTGCTCATCCTCCTCGCCTGGGCCACCACACGCCGTCAAACCCCCCTGCCCTATCTTGTCTATGGCACAGCCGCCTTTATGCTCATCGGCACACTCATCTACCATACAGGCAGCCCACTCAAACCCCCCTATCGTGATGCCATCCAGTTCATCACCGCCAACAGGCAAGAAGGCGATGCCATTCTTCATACCAGCGACGGCTCCTATCTGCCCGCTCTGCGTTACGTGCAGCTTCCTCACCATGCTCTCCTCGCAGGTGATCCTGACCCGCGCAAACCCCGCCCCGTTTACGAAATTGTGGGGGGGCAAGTTTGGGAGCAAGCACAAGCTCAGAAATCTGGAGATCGCCTCTGGCTCATCGTCGCCCTGGAACACAGCATAGAATGGCAGCAAGAGCAAGTCACCCACTTCAACAACACCTACCCCCAACTCGAAACCCACGACTTCGGCGGCATCGCCGTCATCCTCTACCAACTTAACCAAAATGCCCCCTAAATCCCCAGCACCCTCCAGCCGCCGCGAGTGGCTCATCGCCCTCCTCATCGCCCTCCTCACCATCGCCATCACCCTCATCCCCTACGGCCTCGCCTCCTTGCCCCACGAAGACGGCCGTCTCTTCACCCACACCATCATGAACCCCGAAGACAGCCAGACCTACTTCGCCAAAATCTACCAGGGCTATCAAGGCCACGCCCTCTACACCATCCCCTTCACCCCAGAACCCCACAACGGCGCTTTTGTCGGCGTATTCTACGTCTGGCTGGGCCATTTGGCGCGAGTGACCGGGCTAAGCATAACGGCCGTCTGGCACACCTCCCGCCTCCTCGCCGACCTCATCCTCTTCCTCACCACCTTCGCCTTCATCAGCCAATTCCTCACCGACCGCTTCCAACGTTGGACCGCCTACCTCCTCGCCCTCTTCGGCTCCGGCCTCGGCTGGCTCCTCTTCGTCATCGGCCAGCCCTACTGGCTCGGCCACTTCCCTGTAGACTTCAAACAACCCGGTGCCCACCTCTTCTTCACCGCCTTCACCTACCCCCACATCACCCTCGGCACCGCCTGCATCCTCATCAGCATCTGGGGCCTTTGGCGATTAGGCGACGGGCAGACAACCCTCTTCCCCCTTCTCCTCCTCCTCAACCTCTCCAACACCGCCCTCGGCATCGCCTATCCCTTCCTCCTCTACATCATCATGGTCGTCACCGCCCTCTACTGGCTCTATTTAACCCTCCGCGCCCGCCGCTTTTTGTGGCAAAAAGGCTTCCTCTTCGCCAGCACCTACCTCATCCCCGCCCCCCTCTACATCTACTACGCCTACACCCTGCAAACCAACGCCGTCTTCAAAGCCTGGGATGTGCAAGCAGCCACCCCATCTCCCCCCTGGCCCCACTTCATCGTGGCCTACGGCCTCATGCTCCTGCTCGGCCTTCTATATTGGTACAAGAAGCCAGAACAACGGCCGTTAACCGCCATTCTCTGGTTATGGATTTTGGCCGTCGCCCTGCTGCTCTACGCCCCCCTTGGCCCCCAGCGCCGCTTCGTACAGGGTGTCCATGTACCGCTCGCCATCCTGGCAACGGCCGCTTTCACCCAACTCTTCCTGCCACGCTGGCAGCAGTCAAAACTATGGCAGCACCTCCTCACCAAACCCCGCTACAACCAGCCCGGCCTTACCCGCCTCACCACCCTCATCTTCCTCGCCTTCATGAGCTTTTCCAACCTCTACGTCCTCGCCAGCGTCAGTACATCCTCCCTCATCCAACGCCCCGACCCCCTCTTCCGCCCCGCCGATGAGCTAGAAGCAGCCAACTGGTTAGCTCAAAATGGGGAGGAAACGGCCGTTCTCATAGGCGACATGCAAACAGGCAACTACATCGCCGCCCACACCCCCGTGCGCGTCATACTCGGCCACTGGGCCGAAACAGTAGACTACGAAACCAAACAAGCCCTCGTCAGCCAATTCTACAGCACCACCACCAGCCACACCTGGCGGCAAGACCTCATACAGCAGTACCACATCCGCTATATCTGGTATGGCCCCCGCGAACAACAGCTAGGTGATTTTGACCCGCAAACGGCCGTTTACCTCCAGCCCCTCTACGCCAACCCCACGATCACCATCTACACCGTCAAACTCACCCCCTAATAGTTGTCAATTCCCACCCATCCCCTAAAATCCCCACCTGTAAGCAATAATTACCCAATTACCAACTACTCAATTACAACAGGAGCAACCCAACATGAAAGGACTCATCCTCAGCGGCGGCACCGGCTCACGCCTGCGCCCCTTCACCTACACCAACGCCAAACAACTCATCCCCGTCGCCAACAAACCCGTCCTCGTCCGCGTCATCGAAGCCATCCGTGACGCCGGCATCAACGACATCGGCATCGTCGTGGGCAGCACCGCCGAGCAAATCAAAGAAACCGTCGGCAGTGGCACTGCCTGGGGAGTCAACATCACCTACATCCCCCAAGACCAGCCGCTTGGCCTGGCCCACGCCGTCAAAATCTCCAGCGACTTCCTCGGCGATGACCGTTTCGCCATGTTTCTCGGCGATAACGTCATCCAGGGCGGCATTAGCAAATTGATTCAGCAGTTTGCCAGCAGCCAATGGAACAGCCAAATCGTCCTCACCCGCGTGGACGAACCGCAGCATTATGGGGTGGCCGTGTTGGGCGAAGACGGCCGTATTCAACGCCTCATCGAAAAACCCAAAGACCCCCCCAGTGATCTAGCCCTCGTCGGCATCTACATGTTCGACCACCACGTCATGGAAGCCGTCAACGCCATCACCCCCTCCTGGCGCGGCGAACTAGAAATCACCGACGCCATCCAATGGCTCGTCCAGCACAACTACGCCGTTCACCCCTACATCCACGAAGGCTGGTGGATAGACACCGGCAAGGCCCGCGACATGCTCGAAGCCAACGGCCTCGTCCTCGAGGAAATGGAGTACAAAATGGAAGGATATGTAGACCGTGACAGCACCATCGGCCGCCGCGTCACCATCGAAAAAGGCGCCGAAATCATCAACAGCGTCGTGCGTGGCCCCTCCATCATTGGCGAACACACCCGCATCGTCAACAGCTACATCGGCCCCTACACCAGCATCTACCACCATGTCCACGTCGAAAACAGCGAAATCGAGCATTCAATGGTACTCGAACACAGCATCATCAAAGACATAGATGCCCGCATCCAAGACAGCCTCATCGGCCGCAACGCCAGCGTCACCCGCTCCCCCATCAAACCCAAAGCCCACAAATTAATGTTGGGCGATAATAGTCAAGTAGGCATCCTCTAATTGTCAATTGCCAATTGGCAATTGACAATTGACAATTATGAAAACACTCCTCCAACGTGTCTCCCACGCCAGCGTCACCGTAGACGGCCGTATTGTCGGCCAAATACAGCACGGGTTCGTCATCCTCGTCGGCATCACCCACGCCGACGGCGAAGCCGAAGCCGACTGGCTGGCCCAAAAAATCGCTGGCATCCGCCTCTTTGAAGACGAAGAAGGCAAAATGAACCTCTCCCTCAACGATGTCGGCGGCCAAATTCTGGCCGTCTCCCAATTTACGCTGTATGGTGATGCGCGGAAGGGCCGACGGCCGTCTTTCATAGAGGCCGCCCGCCCCGAACACGCCGAACCCCTCTTCGACTACTTCGTCGCCAAACTCCGCCAACAGGGCTTCACCGTCGCCACCGGCATTTTTGGGGCCGTCATGCACGTCGCCATCCACAACGACGGCCCCGTCACCCTGATGCTGGAAAAATAAGGGGACTCCTATGAACCAAATCACCCCCGAAAAAATCAACCAACTCCTGGCCTTCCTGCCCGCCTTCGAGCAGCCAGACCGTGACTTTTTAGCCGGTTGGCGCGGCCTCCATCCCCAATATGCTGCTGATGTCACCGCCTTTTTTAACCTCGCCAGCGATGCCGTCTGGATGGATTACCAATATCAACCAGCCGAAGCGGGCAAACTCGTCGCTGATGATGCCTTCATCGCCCAGGCCGACCTGCCAGCCATCAAAACCATGCTCACCTACTGTGTGCGCGGCGAGCGTTTTTCGACTGGGTTTTGGGGTGAGTTATTGGCAAACGGCCGTATCCAGGCCATCCTCCGCCGCTTGCAAACCCTCATCACAGAACCCCATGACTCGGCCCCAAATTAGGCTATCATTGCCTCGCTGATGATGTAATTCCATAGCTTAGGCCATCGTCAGTCCTAAATCCAAATTTAACGAGATTGGTAATTATTCAGCCCCTCGAGTGAAAAATCCTCCCGGAGGCTTCTTTTGCGGAGGCTCTCTCGAGGGAAAACCTCCGGGAGGGTGAACAGTTACCGAGATTGACAGAATGATCATGTACCAAAAACTGATAAAAATAACCTTTTTGCTTGTCACCCTGACACTGTTCGGCTGCACCCAAGCCGCCGACCCCACGCCAGCCGCAACGGCCGTTACCCCAGCCACCGAACCCGCAACGGCCGTTCCCCAGCCCACCGAAACATTGACCGTTGACAACTCCCCCGCAAGCGAAGCGACCCCGACACCCACCGCCACCACCGCCAGCAACGCCGCCATCACCCTGGCCAACACCGCCACCAACACCCCTATTCCCACCGCCACTCTCATCCCCACGCCCACCGCCACCGCTACCGAGACCCCCACCCCGGCCCCCACCGCCAATCTAGAACCCATCACCGGCGTGGCCCAGCCTCCCTACGCGGCCAGCATTTGCAGCGATAAATACCCCTGCAACGACGACATAGCCGCCTGGGAAGCGCGTATCCAGGTTCCCGCAGGCTTCACCGCCAGCTACTTTGCCCACCTGGAAGGCAACCCCACCAGCATGACGTTTGGGCCAGACGGCCGTCTCTATGTCGCCATGCAGGCCGGCACAATCTACGCCCTGGATGCCGACGGCCGCAGCACCGTCTACGCCAGCGGCTTCAACACCCCCACCGGCATCGCCTTCCAACCCGGAACCAACAACCTTTTTGTCTCCAGCCGCGTCCGCGATGAGAACGTAGGTGGCGAGGCACAGGTGTCCATTGCCAACGGCCCACAAATTCTCTCCGGCCTGCCCTGCTGTTACACCTACCTCCACGCCGCCAACGGCATCGCCTTTGGCCCCGATGGGTACGGTTACGTCAGCGTGGGTGGCCGTGCCGATCACGGCGAGATTTTAGATGGCAGCAATCAGCAAGATGAGCGCCATCCGTTGGAAGCGGCTATCTTGCGCTTCAATCCCAACGGCGGCGAACCCGAAGTCTACGCTCGTGGACTGCGCAACGCCTACGACATCACCTGGGATGCCAACGGCCAACTCTTCGCCACCGACAACTCGCCCGACTATGGCCCCCCCGAGCGGCTGCATCGTATTGTCCCTGGCGGCGAACATGGCTACCCCTGGTATACCTGTGACACCTGCTTCTCGCCGCCCGCTGGCACAGAAATCATTCCCCCTGTCTACGAGTTCATCCCCCACAGTTCGCCCACAGGTGTTACGGTTTATCTGGCCGAGCAATTCCCTGGCTATTTCAACAGCCTCTTTGTGACATTGTGGAGTGCGTTCCCTGGGGCGCAGAAAGTGGTGCGTCTAATCCCTGGCGGCACATCGGGCAGTGACTTTGCCATGGGCTTCGCCGCCCCCATAGATGTCACCGTCGCCCCCGACGGCAGCCTCTACGTGGTTGACTGGGCGACAGGCATCATTTTTAAGATAAGTTACACGGGTTGAGAAAAGGAGATTGGAGGATTTGCAATCCCTTAGTAATTGGGTTCTTCAGGAATTTATGGGGTTGACACAAGATGTAGGGTCGAGGCGCGCCTCGACCCTACCACAAAATCCCTTCATCACACCTTCCCGCCATTCCAACCTTGACACCTGACACCTGATACACGACACTAGACCCATGACCACAATTGCTGAAAACTACGCCCATGTACAACAACGAATTGAAGCCGCGGCGGCGCGAGCGGAACGGCCGTCTTCCGCCATCACCCTCATCGCCGTCACCAAAACCTGGCCGGTAGAAGTTCTCGTAGAAGCCTACGCAGCCGGGATGCGCCACTTTGGCGAAAACCGCACCCACGAATTGGCCCAGAAACGGCCGTATTTCCACACCCACCTCCCCGACAACACCATCATCTGGCACCAAATCGGCACCCTGCAAAGCCGCCAAACCAACGATGCCGCGGCCCACGCCGATGTCTTTCACGCGCTGGATCGGCTCAAGATTGCCCGTCGTTTGTCGCCGCAGGTAGTGGAAAACGGCCGTGTGTTACCCACCTTCCTCGAAATCAACATCTCCGGCGAAGGCAGCAAATCTGGGTTTAACATGAGCGACTGGGAAACCAGCGCAACCCAACGCGCCGACCTGCGTAAAGCCGTCACAGAAATCGCCGGACTGCCTGGCTTAACAATTTGTGGCCTCATGACAATGGCCCCCTGGGATGTACCCGAAGACATCATTCGCACCGTCTTCCGCCGCACCCGCCAACTGGCCCACTGGTTACAAGACGAATTCCCCGACCAGAATTTCCGTCAGCTCTCCATGGGCATGACCGACGACTTCGAGATCGCCATTGAAGAAGGCACCACCCATATCCGCGTTGGCCGAGCCATCTTCGGCTCACGACATTAGAAAAACACAAAGGAATATAATGAGTTTACTAAGCATCATCATTGGTTACATATCCTACGCCCTCTTTATCCTCTTCATCGCCCGCATGATTTTTAGCTTTGCCCGCATCAGCCCCTACGATTCCACCTGGGGCCCCATCATGCGCTTCGTCTACCAAATCACCGAACCCATTCTCGAACCCATCCGTCGTGTCATTCCTCCCTCTGGCGGCTTAGACTTTAGCCCCATGATCGTTCTCTTCATCCTGGCGATTCTGCAAAGATTTCTAAGATAGTTCCCCCTAAAAACAAAAACGCCCTCCTCTATTGAAGGGCGTTTAGAGTAAAGATGGGGTCAATCTGCAAGATTGACCCCATCTAAACAGACAATCAGCGCAAACCTGTCAACTGCCGCGCAATTACCATCCGCTGAATCTCACTCGTGCCTTCGTAAATCTCCGTAATCTTGGCATCACGGAAATAACGTTCCAGCGGCATCTCCTTGCTGTAACCCATACCCCCATGAATCTGAATCGCCTGCGTCGTCACCCACATCGCCGTTTCACTGGCGTATAATTTCGCCATACTCGCTTCCAATGAATAACGCGCACCGGTCTCTTTGGCGGCCTTCTTCGCCGCACACGCCTGGTAAATAAGCAAACGGCTGGCTTCCACACGGCATTTCATATCCGCCAGCTTCTGCTGAATCATCTGGAACTGGCCAATCTTTTGCCCAAACGCCTCGCGCTCCCGTGCATAACTCACACTGGCCTCCAGTGCCGCCGTCGCAATGCCCAACGCCTGCGAGGCGATACCAATACGGCCGGCGTCTAGCACGCTCATGGCAATCTTAAAGCCATCCCCCTCCTCGCCCAGCCGGTTCTCCACCGGGCACTCGTAATTATCAAACATGATCTCGCTGGTCGCGCTGGCCCGGATGCCCAGCTTTGGCTCCGTCTTGCCCCGGCTGAAGCCCGGTTTGTCCGTCTCAACAATGAAAGCGGTCACGCCGCGGTGCTTCTTCTCCGGCTGGGTCATGGTAAACAGTACAATGATATCGGCATAGGGGGCCGAGGTGACCCAGGATTTGCGGCCGTTGATGATGTAGTGGGTCCCGGCCGGGTTCAACACCGCCCGGCTGGCCATCGTCCCCGCATCACTGCCACTCATCGGCTCCGTCAGGCTGTAAGCCCCCAATTTCTCACCGCTGGCTACCGGCACCAGATACTTCTGCCGCTGCGCCTCCGTGCCATACTTCATCAGGCCATGACAAAAGAGCGAATTATTCACCGACATAATCGTGCCATGGCTGGCATCAGCCTTGCAGATTTCGGTCAAGGCCAGCGAATACGCCAGCGTATCCATACCTGCCCCACCATACTCTTCAGGCACTTCAATGCCCATAAAACCCAACTGCCCCATCTGGCGCACCGTGTTAATAGGAAATTCACCCGTCTCATCATGATGGGCGGCAATAGGGGCAATGGCACTTTGGGCGAAGTCGCGGGCGGCTTCTTGAATCATTTTATGTTCTTCAGTGATGAAATCAAACATGGGAAATCTCCGTGAAACGTAAAACGTAAATGACTCTTTACGCCTTACGTTTTATATACTCCATAAACGTCGCAAAATCTTGGGGCGTTAATTCCACGCCATCCTTCCAACGGCGGCGTTCGGCCAGCCAATAGCTGCCATCTTTGCCCGCCAGCACCTGCTTGGGAATATCGGGGCGGGCGGGGGCCAGAAAGCGGTCACGCAGGGTGTTGCTGTAGATGTCGCTGGCTTTGATTTCGTGAAAGGCTGTTTCGCTTTTGTCATCTGCCAGCCACACGGCCGCTTTCTTAGGCGCAAGATACGTATACACAATCACCCGTGCCTCTTCCTGCCGCACCTGGCTGGCTAAACAGAGCCAATTCTTCTGCACCCGTCGCTCACGCCCCCCCCGCATATAGCCCGTTAACTGAAAATGCCAATTCGTTATCACAAAATGATGATTCCATTCAACGGTCTGAGTTTCACCCTCACGGGTTTGTAACTCCAGACTGGTTTCATTCAAGGCCAGCTTGTTGCCGCTGGGCCAGATGCGTTTCAGCCCTTCCTCAACCAGCCACGACAGCCCCAGCCCAATGGGCAAACCACCAGCACAAGAGAGAACGTAGATGTAATCGGCCGTATTATCCGCCAACGCAAACAGCCAACGCATCACCCAATAACCGATGTAAACGCCGACGATGATGAGGAGGAGAACAACCATGCGCAGCCGATTGTGTTCCTGGTCTGCGTGTAAAACAGTGGGCGAAGAAGATGTCATTTCCATGAGCAGATGGTAATCTGCCCGTGTGAATCTGGCAAATTTTTGCGGGAACCTCCGGCAACTCATCCGAACTGCCTGCGTAGAGACATCAGCCGCCAACAAAGGGCATCATGATGAAGCGTATACACAAAGTTATTCGGACAATCTGGTTAATCGGGGGGATTTTGTTTCTCTTGTGGATGGTTTACTCCTTTCAGGCACACGGGGTAGATACGGCCGTTCTGCAAAGCACCGACCAAATCACCGTGGTAGAAACGGCCGATACCATCACCTTCACCCCCCAAAACCCCCAGCCCGTCGGGCTGATCTTTTACCCTGGTGGCCTGGTCGCCCCTCAGGCCTATGCCCCCCTGCTGCGTGCCACAGCAGAACAGGGTTACACCGCCGTTCTCTTCAAACTGCCCCTGCGCACCGCCTCATTTGGCAATCAGGAAGCCGATCTCATGGCCGCCACAGCTGCCTTTATGGACAATGAGACGGCCGTTACCCACTGGTTTGTGAGCGGCCACTCACGCGGCGCGGCCATCGCCGCCCGCTTGGCCCACGACTATGGTCGCCACCTGGCGGGCCTCATCCTCATCGGCACCTCCCACCCCAAAGAAGCCACCTACGATTTGTCAACGGCCGACTTCCCCATCACCAAACTCTATGCCACCAACGATGGCCTGGCCAGCGTCGCCGAGGTGCAGGCCAACGCTCGCCTGCTGCCCGACGACACCCATTTTGTAGAGATTACCGGCGGCAATCACGCCCAATTTGGTTATTACGGCTCGCAGTTGGGCGACAACCGCGCCACCATCAGCCGCGAAACACAGCAAGCCCTCACCCTGCAAGCCATCCTGGCCGCTTTGGATGAAGCCGCCGCGCCATAAATGGTGGGCGCTGACCTCTGCGGTCTCCTCAAAACGCCGCCATCTCCCTTATCGCGCTATTCCGAGCGACCTGATACAATCTTTGCCCATGAAACAGATTCAAAAGTTGTATCAGGCGTTGCAAGCCGAAGCGGCCAAAGTGATTGTGGGGCAGGAACAGGTGCTGACACAGTTGTTCATTACCCTGCTGGCTGGCGGCCATGCCTTGATGGAAGGTGTGCCTGGCACGGCCAAGACCCTCATGGCCAAAACCCTGTCCCATCTCGTCCACGCCCCGCTCAACCGGGTGCAGTTCACCCCCGACCTCATGCCCTCCGACATCGTGGGCACAAATGTGTTTAACATGGCGACGAACCAGTTTACACTGCGGCGTGGGCCTGTGTTTACCAGCATTTTGCTGGCCGATGAGATTAACCGCGCCCCGGCCAAGACGCAGGCGGCACTGTTGGAAGCGATGGAAGAGCGGCAGGTGACGATTGACGGCGAACAACATGCGCTGCCCCATCCCTTTCTGGTCATCGCCACCCAAAATCCGCTGGAGTATGAAGGCACGTACCCGCTGCCGGAGGCGCAGCTTGACCGTTTTTTCTTCAAAATTAAGGTGGATTATCCAGGAGCAGAGGCAGAGGAGGAGATGCTGGCGCGGTATGATAATGGTTTTAATCCCCATGATTTGCAGGCGGTGGGGTTACGGCCGTTAATCACCCCCGAACAACTGGCGGCCGTGCGCCAACTCATCCAAAAGGTAAAGGTAGAGCCAGGCATCTTGCGTTATATCACCCAATTCAGCACCGCCAGCCGCGAATCGCGTGACCTATTTCTGGGGGGCAGTCCCCGCGCCTCGGTCTCCCTGCTGATGGCCTCGAAGGTGCAGGCGGCGTTGCAGGGCCGCGCCTATGTGACCCCCGATGATGTGAAGGCGGTGATTTTGCCCGTCTACCGCCACCGCATTATTTTGAAACCGGAAACGACGCTGGAGGGGCTGGATGCGGATACGGCCGTTTTACGCATCCTCAACACCCTGGAAGTGCCGCGCTGATCGGTAAGCGGTGATCGGTAATCCGATCACCGTGAACCGATTACCGTGAACCATGTCCCTCACACTCCTGCCCACACCCCGTTTGCTGTTTTGGGTCTTAACCGCGCTGCTTTTGTGGGCGGCTTCGGGGTTGGTGTCGTTTTTGCTGGTGTTAGCTCTGCTGGTGGCGGTATGGATAACGGCCGTTCTCTACGCCGACAGCCAACGCACTCCCCCGCCCGACAGCCTCACCATTGTCCGAGACCATCATGGCAAAATGGGCCTGGGCGCGGATAACATCGTGGCCCTGCTCATCACCAATCAGTCAGCCTTTCCCCTGGATTTCATCGTGCGCGATGAACCGCCTGCCGATTTTCGTATCATGCGCGGCTCCCCCCGTATGGCCGCCCGCGTAGAAGCCAACCACACCCTGCGGCTCACCTACGAAGTGCGCCCCATGCGGCGCGGCGATCATCTGTTTGGCAATGTGACCATCCGCTGCACCAGCGTCTTGGGGCTGTTCGTGCGCCAGACGACCCAAACGGTGTCCACCAAAGTGAAGGTCTACCCCAACCTGCTCAAGATTAGCCAGGCCGAGCGGCTGGCACGGCTGGGCAAGATTCCCGCCGGGGTGCGCTATTCGCGCCAGGTGGGCGAGGCCGGCACGTTTGACCAACTGCGCGATTATGTGCCGGATGATGATTTTCGGCGCATCAATTGGAAGGCGACGGCGCGGCATGGCAAGCTCATCAGCAGCGATTACAGCCCGGAGCGCAGCCAGAACATTTTGATTTTGGTGGAGATGGGGCAGCAGATGTTGACACGGCCGTTAGGCGTTTTACGCACCACCCGGCTCGATCTGGTCGTCAATGCCGTCCTCATGTTCAGCTACACAGCCATCTCTCGCGGCGACCGGGTAGGGCTGCTGCTGTTTGATGAGCAGATTCGCAGCTATTTGCCACCGCGTCCGGGCGAGGGGCAGTTTTATTATGTGGTGGAAGCCTTGTATGATGCTCAAGGTCGTCCGGTGGACCCTGATTATGGGCTGGCGCTGCGGTATGTGCGGGCGCAGCGCCAGCGGCGTTCGCTGTTGGTGCTGCTGACAGACCCCACCAGCCAGGTGGCCGCCGAGGGGTTGGTGAGCCAATTGGGGGCCTTTTACCCGCACCATCTGCCTCTGTGTGTGACGTTGAGTGATACGGCCGTTATAGAAACCGCCCGCCGCTCGCCCTACAGCATCCAGGCCATCTACGAACGCTCCATCGCCGAGCAAATTGTGGACCAACGCCACTTGTGGTTGCAGCGGCTCAACCAGCGCGGCGTGATGACGCTGGATGTACCGGCTTATCAACTGACATCGGCCGTTTTGAACAAATACCTGGAACTGAAAGAACAGGGCCGCATTTGACCCATCCTCCATTGCCAGGAGAGCATGGAATGAACTGCATGAGGTATGTACAATTGAGCCTATGGTTGCTGTAACGAATCGTGAACATCTGGGGGCCTGGCGTTGGGGCTTAACGGCCGTTCTCCTGCTCACCCTCATTTTACTCTGGCAAAACGAACGGCCGCTGCCCACCGACACCCTCACCTTTTACCCCGCCGAAGGCTACTACCAGCAAGACCTGGCCGTCACCATCCGCAGCGACCAGCCCGTCATTTTCACCACCGATGGCAGCACCCCTACGCTGACGAATGGGGCGCGTTACGAACGGCCGATCCCCATCTACACCGCCGCCCCCATCACCATCCTCACCGCCCGCTCCCTCTTACCCGATGGCACCCTGGGTGCAGTGCAGCGAGCCACCTACTTCAGCCTGCCTTCCCGCCTGCCCATCCTCTCCGTCGTCACCGATCCAGCCAATTTGTGGGACGAGGACACGGGCCTGCTTACCCATCCCGAAGAACGGGGGCGCGATTGGGAACGGCCGTCTGAAGCCACCTACCTCGAAGCCCCCGCCGCTGATGGCCGCCGCCACATCGGCTTCCACGTACCCGCCGGCATACGCATTCACGGCAACGCCTCCCGCCTCTACGACAAAAAAGCCATCCGCCTTTACTTTCGCCGCGAATACGGCCTCGGCCGTCTCGACTATCCCCTGCTGGCCCCGTTGCCCGGCCAACAGACCAGCCACAGCTACCAGTCCATCGTCGTCCACAACGGCGGGCAGGATTTTGCCCGCCCCGCCTGGACAATGCTGCGCGTTCACCTGCTGAGCGATGTCGCGGCTGAGGTCAACGGCTTCACGACCCAAACCCAGCCCGTGCTTTACTTTCTCAATGGCGAATTACAGGGCATTTACAACATTCGCCACCATCTGCGTTCGCCGTTTTATGAGGCTGTTTACAACATGGAGGTGAGCGAAGATGAGGCGGCGCAGTGGAATGCGTTATGGCGTTTTATGGCCGAGAACGATCTGGCAGACCCGGCCAATTATGCCTATGTGCAAAGCCAGCTAGACCTGGCAAATTTGATGGACTATCACATCTTGCAATTTTATGCCGCCAGTACCGACTGGGCGGCGACCAACACCGATGTCTTTCGCCCGGAGACGACGGGGGGGCAGTGGCATTATGTTTTTTGGGATGTGGATTGGAGTTTTGGGCTGCTGCTTGCCAGTGGGTATGAGTTTAATGCCATTGAGTGGTTTTATACCAGTGATCGCCCTGGTGTGGATCGGGGCAGCCTGCCTTTGCGCCGCCTGCTGGAGAATCCTGATTTTCGCCAGCAGTTTCTGGGCCGCACGGCCGATTTGCTCAACACGACGCTGGCTCCCGCAGGCATGGCGGCTCGTGTGGATGAGTTGGCGGCGGAACTGCGCCCCGATATTGGTTATGAAATCGGCCGTTGGCCCAGCCCCAGTGATTGGGAAAGCAGTGTGGCCTATCTGCGGGAGTTTGTGCGCTGGCGGCCAGACTATTTGCGGCAGCAGTTGGTAGATCATTTTGGTCTGGCGGGCACGGCCGTTTTTCGCACCACCCCACCCGCCAGCGGTGAAGGCCGGGTGGCTATCAATGGCATCTTGCTGCCAACAGAAGGGGCCGGTGTCTATTTTCAGGGGACGACGGTGACGGTAACGGCCGTTCCCGCCCCAGGCTACCAATTTGCTGGCTGGCAAGACGACAGCCAGCCGCCCCAACCCACTCTGACCATACCTGTCGCCAGCGACCAGACCTTTACCCCCCGCTTTGTCCCCGCTGCGGCTGGGGTCTGGCAGCCCGGCGATGTGCAAATTGCCCAGGTAGACCGCGACAACGGCCTCATCGAACTGCGTGTGGCACGGCGCGGTGGCCTCGACTTGCGCGGTTGGCAGCTTACGGACAATGACAGCCTGACCAGCACCAATGAAGGCACATTTATCTTCCCCGCCGACCCTGCGCTGGCAGATTTGCCGATGGGCAGCCGTGTTTGGTTGTCAATTGGCAGTAATCAGGGAGGTGTGTTTAATGATTTGGCGGCGGCAGGTCAATCGCCCCTTGTCCATTACCAATTGCCAATTACCATTCCCCCTTTCCACCTCGGCCCCAACGACAATCTGGCACTGCTTACGCCAGACGGGCGTGGTATTGCTTTTGCAGCCTGGGGTGAACGGCCGTTGGTCACTCCTTACTCCTTTGGCATTTTGCAAGATGGGGCAACGGCCGTTATGCCCCTTGACAATTGACATTTGACAATTGCCCATTCATTCGTTAATTTCTCTAAACCCCGTCGTCCCCATCCGCAAATGACGCGACTGTGCTAAAAGGTAGGGGCCGAAGGGAGCGGTGAGGACACCGCCCACAGCCACCAGAATATCGCGCCACAACAGCGGTGTCTCAAGATTTCTTGGTTCAATATGAAGGAGATTAAAATGAAGAAGTTCGCTGGGCTATGCCTCTGTTTGATGTTGGGAATATTGGTAACGGCCGTTGCCTGGGCTGATAGTTCTATAGAAGGAGTCGTTGAACCTTTATCACCCAACGCCCTGCCCACCTTTGGAATTTATGCAGTGACCATTACGGGTGATGTGTCCGGCACAGGTTTTGCGCGTTCGGGTGTCGTTGGTGTTTACCCTACGGTAACGGCCGTTACCACAAACGGAATCAATCCCATAGATATAGGCATTGTATCCGGCAACCCGCCGGGATTGCCAGAGCCTGGTGCTTTGTGGTTTGTAACGAACGACAGCTTGCTGGGGGCAAATTCGTTAATTGATTATGCCTACGTCTCTTTAGATGAGGCCACGGGCACAGTAACCGCTGCGCCTGATGCGGCCCTCTTTGCCGCAACGCCCAACACATTCACCCGTTTTTCTGGAGTTACAGCTTACATCTACTCATTATATGATGGCGCAATGGCCTTGCAGTTTACCAATAATGAAGTGATCGGTGCGATTGATCTTTGGGGTCGGCAGCAATTTACTCAAGCTACGGCCCATTATAATGCCTCCGTAGTGGGAGAGTTGATTGAGGGGTATATTGTCCCGGATGTAACCAGCGTGGCCCGCTCCAATGACGGCACAATCATTTTAGAATTTCCATCGGGCGCAGTGGATACTTGGGCCATGATTACGATTGATCAGACTGCTTCCATTGATCACCCTGGTGGCAGCTTTATTTTTGCGGGCAAAGCCTTTGCTGTTGAGGTTTTTGATGCCAGCACGAATTCACCCATTCATTCGTTTAACCAACCGTTCCAACTCACCGTCAAATATCAGGATACCGACTGGCAGAATGCGGGCATTGAGGATGAAAGTTCGTTGAATATCGCCTGGTGGAATGGGGGGCAATGGCAGCCACTTTTGCCTTGTGCTGGTTGTTCGCTGGATACAGCCAATAATGAAATTGTGGTGATGTTAGACCACCTGACAGAGTTTGGCTTGTTTGGTGTGGAGATTGAAACGGCTTATTTGCCTCTGATTACCAAGCCATAACCATTGTCATTTCGAACCGTCTTCGGCGAGAAACCCCGACGGACTTGCTCCGTGCAGGTCTTCCTTTCGCGTAAAACCGTGTCGTGCTGCGGCCGGTGTCCCGCCGCGCTGCCCCACTTGCTGTTGGTAACGGCCGTTTCCCCCACCCACATCTCCCCTGCCTACCACTACGCAATACTGACAATTGATGATTGAGGCAACGACCGTTTCCACCATTGACGATTTGCAGGGCTGAAAGCGTCGCTGTGCGACATTGACGATTGACGATTGGGACGGCCGTTTCCCCACCAACTACTAGACCACCAGACTACTAGACTACATAACGGCCGTTTGCCCATTGACCATTGAAACACTTAACTCGTAGAAGCTTCCTGTTTACGGGCAGACGGTATCTGCGACAAGCGCATCACCAAACGCAACGCCTCATGAACCGCTTCACTATTCGGAAAAGCCTCAGCGACATCAGGAGCTAAGACAATCAAATTTGTGCCTTCTGCATACTGTTGGGCATACTTGCCTCGTATCGCCCCTTTCAGCAATTGCTTCATATCATACTCTGACCGAAGTTCATCATCTAATTCAGGCTTCATTTTCATATTCCTGCCTCTCCAAAGATGTCAATTCTCGCGCACTAATAATGCGGATTCTGTCACCTTGTTCTGTATGGGATACCATCAATAATCGCTTTTGGGCTGAAAAGCCAATCGTAATAAAGCGGTCTTCGTCGTCGGAATGGTCAAGATCAAAAACTGTAGCACTGATAGGATCAGCAAAGACCGTACTTGCTTCTTCAAAGGACACTTGGTGCTTTTGTCTATTTACTGCTGCCTTACGCGGATGCCATTCAAATATTAGACCCACAATCTACTCCATCGTTCAAACCAATCCAACTCAATTGTAGCATAGTTGATAGGCGGCATTGTAACATTCTGGCCGTTCCCCTGCTCTGCGCAGGTCTTCCTCTCGCGGTCGGCCTTGCCCGGCTGCGGTCGGTGTCATTTCGGCAAGCTCAATGCAGGCTCCGCCGACCCGCCACTACTTGCAATGTGTAACGGCCGTTCTCCCACCCACATCTACCCTTCCCATCCCTACGCAATACTGACAATTGATGATTGGGGGAACGGCCGTTTCCCCCACCAACCAACACAGCAGAGGCGAGACAGGCGGCGTTGCTGCTTTCTATGCACCAACGCCTTTCCACCCGTCTGTCTCACCTTCTTTTGCCAAGCCTGCCCATTGACTACCACGCTGGACAGCCCAAATCAACTGTTAAAGAGCCACCGCACCTGGACAGACGACGAACGAAAAAGGGGAGCAGGTGGCTCGGTCAGAGACCGGCCACAGCCCCTCAATTTTGGAAGACCTTGCCCCAGCAGGGGCGAGGAGGGCAGGTAGCGGATTATTGATTTATCCACAACCCGGCTGATGTATCAATACAAGGTGGTTCATTCGGATCGACGAACTTTTCATAGAGTGTTTGAGGTGTCAAATCGGTTTTTTCTGCCAACGGATAATATGTTTCCAAAGGAATATTGACGATTTCTTCGATTTCTTTGTATTGACCCGGTTCCCAAACGCGAATTGTCGGCCCGGCGGGAAATAAGTCTGGCCTTTTTATTTCTACAACTCCTGGTTCAAAACAAGCAGTAATAACGTCGCCAATCCTCTCGGCGTTAACGTAGTAACGGAAGCTGATTCCTTGTTGCTGATAAACGATGATCAGCTGAAATGGCAATACTTCGCCGGGAAGCATTTCACTAAATGTCTTCAACCATACTTCATCTGGAATTCCATAAAGAGTTATCATCGTTTTAGCATCATACCCAGATATATTTATAGATTTTATAGAAATGCCACGAATTATTCCCAATTCATTCCAGCTATAAGAAACAGTATAATCAAACCCTGGTACTGCAATAGCTTCAGGTAATGGTAGTTTCGCCGATGCCCCTCTAGAAGTCTCGTCAATTTTTACCATAAAAGATCTCAAGAATGGTTTAACATCTTGCCATCGTGTTTGCCCGGGGACTGCTCCCCACCAACAAGGTAATAAACAATCAGGATTTTGATTGTCGGCTAGCAAAGTCAACACTTTGTCAGTCGCTTCATCAGGTGATAGGGTTGGCCAAGGTGTCGGTGTCACCGTTTCTGAAGGTAAAGGTACTGGGCTAGGCTGTGGTGTCGAAGAGCTAGTTGGCATTGGGGTAGGCTGCTGTGTCAAAAAACTGGTGGATAAGGGAAGTAGTGTTGATGTCAATGAAGTCGTTTGAGAAATAGGACGAGTTCTCGAAATTGTCATTGTACTGAATAAAGCAACCTCTCGTTCCTTGGATATTGTTTCAGTGATAAACACTACTGTACTATCTTCATCAATCATTGGTTGACAACCAAACAATAATAAGAATAGACAGACAATGGGAAAAATAATATTCGTTAGTGAGCCATATTTCTTTAACATTTTTGATTTTTCCTATGGGGCTACAACACCTATCCATACTGACATATTAGTAGTCATAAAATTATCTTTGAGATCTGCTGCATCAGTTAACCTCCCTGTTTCCAAATCTGTTTCCCATTGTCCGTATGTCCAACCTACACCCATGTCGGCAAAGATTTCACCGTTACAATCAATACGACATTCACTTTGCTGCCAACCTTGGCTGCGGTTGTGGGCTGGAGTGTGTGACCAAACCTGACTGGATTATAGCGATGATGGGCAAGTGGCGGGTAGCCAATGAGCTATAAATTGGCTGTAAATTGGCTGTGAATTTTACTGATAGGACTTACGCAGTTGGTCTGGCCGGTGTCACACCGAGCCAGACGGATGGCTCGGCCAGGAGGCCGGCCACCGCCTTTTAAGTGCGTAACTCCTAACTGATTGACAATTTACGAGTGAGGGGAGACGGCCGTTTCTCTAACATTCGACCACCAACCCCCCAAATTTCAAAATCCCTGTTATAAATGAGCCGCTCACCACGACTTTATAGGCAGAACCGATAAATTTTGGTTCAACCTTCCTGGGAGGTCACTATGATTACAAGCCAAGTTCTTGGCTCACCGGCAGCAGCACCGGTAATGGAAGACGATGACCTGACGCTGGTCAGGCACGCACAAAGAGATCTACGCGCTTTTTCCGCGCTTTACGAGCGGTATGCCACGCGTGTCTACCGTTACCTGTTGTTCCGTGTGGGCAACGCAGATGATGCGCAGGATTTAACATCGCAGACATTTTTGGCCGCGATGGAAAACCTGCCCAAGTATCGGGGTCAAAGTCAATTTATCGCCTGGCTGTTGGGCATTGCCCGGCACAAAACGGCCGATCAATTCCGCCGCCGCAAACCAGAGACGGCCATTGAGGATGTCGAAATGCTGGCCGATAACCACGAACACCCCGATGAATTAATCGGCCGTCAGTTAGAAGTCGAACAGGTTACACGCAAGCTGCAAATCCTGGCTCCTGACCGAGCCGAAGCCTTGTCACTCCGGCTGTTTGCGGAATTAGAGGTACGCGAAATCGCCCAAATCATGGATCGTGACGAAGCGGCCGTGCGCATGTTGGTCTGGCGCGGCCTGAAAGATTTGCAAGCGCAACTGACGCGGGAGGAAAGAAGATGAAAACAGAACAAGAATTAGCCAATGAACTGGACGCTTTCCTGGCGGCACGACTGAAGGGACAGCCAGCACAACCTATTGGCGATGTACAAAAAGAGGCGCACCTGGCCAATGCGCTGTTTGATCTAGCAGCCAGCGCCGAACCTGATCCTATTTTTTTATCCGACCTGGAGGCACGCCTGGCCCGTGCTGCCTCCAGGCAGCAAAAACAAAAACAAACCCCAGAACGGCCGTCCTTCTGGGAACAAATCATAACCGTTGTACAGGAATCTTTTACCATGAGACGTACCGTATTTGCTCTGGGCACGATTGTGGCCCTTATCATTGTGGGCATTTTTGCCTTCAATGTCCTATTCCCCAACGATGGCACTGAGCCATCGGCCATTGCCAATTTGCCCACGCTGGCGAGTGAGGCGGTTGTGCCGACGGTGAGTGGTGAGGGAACGGCCGTTCCCGAAGCCGAAACCTCGATTGCCGAAGTCTTACCCCAGCCAACCCCCGACACCTCCAACCTGGCCCCCTTGCCGGGGCTGAACAGTGGCGGTTTTGGCGGCGGTGGCGGTGGTTTTGGTGGCGGCGGTGGTGAAATCACCGCCAGCGCCCCCGTCACCGATGCCAATGGCGATCTCATCTTCCGCCCCTACGATCCCCTGTCGGGAACCATCTACGTGATGAACGCCACCCTGCCGCTAGAACCGGCCTTCGCCCCCGTTTATGAGCAGCCCGGTGGCCGCATCATCACCCTGGAAGATGTGCGCCGCTTTGCCGACCTCTTCCGCATGAGCGGCCCCATCTACAGCGAATCCTACCCCGTGTTCGAGTCGCCGGAAGGCGAACCGGCCTGGACACCGCCCGTCAACTACTTCATTTTTGATGGCTCACGCACACTGTCGGCCTGGGAGTCGAACTTGCAATATTATGATCAAGGGGCAACGGTGAATTTTACGGCCGATTTGATGGCTTTTGAGCAGGCATTGCCCATTGCCGAAGCCTTCTTGCGGGATCGCGGCTTGCTGGATTTTGAGTATCAGATTGTGCCGCCACAATTTAACGGCAATGAGATCAATTTCCACCGTTTGGTAAACGGCCGTCTCGTCAGCATCGCCGAATACACCGTCACCGTCACCGAAGATGGGCAAATCCTGTCCGTCTACTACAATCCGCTCAACCAACTGCAAGCACTCGGTGAATATCCGCTGCGTTCGGCCGAAGCCGTCTGGCAGCAGATCACCACCGAGGGGATAGATTACCAACACAGCTACTTCTTCACCTACCCTGGCCCTGGCTACGAATTCCCCGAAGAACCCGTACCGGCGGACGATCTTTATAAATATTGGCAGCGCACCTATGAAGACGGTCAGGCCATCAATGTCTACTCCTCGCCGCTGGTGTACAAGCCTGTGGAAAGCGATATTGTGCCCCGCATATCGGCTGACCAGTTTACGCTGGCGGGCAGTGATGATGTCTTGCGGGCCATTGGCGAGCAGGCGGGCAAACAACTGCGCCTGGCAGGCACTGTGCGCCATGTGGATGGCACCCTCGTTTTGGAAGTGACCGATTGGCAGGTGGTGGACTTTATTGATTACCAATATCAACTAGGCACAATCCGCCTGAGTGAGGGGCAGACCCTCTTCGAGGCTGATTCCGGTGAAACTTTCCTCATCCCTAATGCGCCCGATGACCTGGCCGATGGCGAGCGGGTGAATGTGAATGGCTGGTCTATTGAGCCGGGTGATCCTTATCGCAGTTTTAACTGGCAGGGTATTGACCGCTATGTGGATTGGGAAGCGTTGGCAACTGAATCTGGCCCGGCTTCGGATTTCATTGAGCCGTACCAGATTGGACAGGTGGAGATTAGCTCGGTGGAACTGGTTTACGTTTACGTGCCGGTAGCGCCAGAGGGCGGTGAGTTGTACTTCTTGCTGCAACCAGCCTGGCGCTTCAAGGGCAGCACCGATACCAATGAGATTATCGAGTTCATTGCTCAGGCCGTTACGGAAGAGTTTTTGGTTGGTAATGAGTAGGGGTGATTGATAAGTAATTGGACAGTGGCGTTTGAGTTTTCCAGAGTAGGGCGATTTTCAAAATCGCCCTACATACCAGAGAGGCACGGCCCAAACGGCCGTGCCTTTTTTGTTTTGTAGGCGCGGTTTGCTTATGGCGCAGCCACTGTAAGGGGGCCAAGCAGCACCCTGTCGCCCAGCGGGGTCTGCGCCTCGTCCCACAGCGGCCAGCGTTCGCCGCTGTCCCGGTTGTAGAGGCCAAATTGCAGCCAGTAGCTGCCGGGGGGCAAATCTTGGGGTGTAGTCAGGTGGTGTACATGGGCGAATTGGTCGCCGGGCTGCCAGGAGTGGGGCGGGAAGCCGAGGCCGTCTTGCTGGCTGACAATCTGTTCGCTGCTGTCGAGCAGGTGCATGAAGATTGCCAGGGGGATGGGTTTGCCTTTTTGTTGGACGTGCCAGGTGGTGATGTAGGTGAGGGTTTGGCCGGCTGTCAGGGTGGTGTGTAGGTGGTGGATGCCGGTTAGCTGGACTTTGTTTTGGAAGGTGAGGGGCAGGGGGTAAACGGCCGTTTCCTCCCCCACAACCCCGCCCAAAGGAATCACCCGCACAGGCACACTTGCTCCCGCTGCCCAACCCGCACCCGTTACATCAAACACCGAGAACCGCGCCTCGGTGGCTGTGGCCGCCGGTAAGTTTACAAAAGCCGACAGATCGCTGTCTACCCAGCGCCCTTCGGCCACAAACAGGCGCAAGCTGGGCGAGCCGCCGGGTAAAACAAACGCCTGTCCCGTGTCGGCCCAACGCACGTTAAGGTCGGGCTGGTCGAGGGAGACTTCGAGAATATAGGGATCGGCGTCTTCGAGGCTGCGACTGTTGATGAGGAGCGGTTGGGTCGTGGGCTGGTCGCGCACATAGTGGGCGATGTTGTTGATGGTGGCATTGTATTGCACGGCGACGGCCTCGAGCTGGGGCCAGGTGTGGAAGTAGGCTTGCCAGGTGGCAACGGCCGTCATCGCCAAAGCCACTACTCCCACCACCACCGGCAGCACGGCCAGCCGTTGGTAATGGCGGCGGCTGAGCCACTGCCGTAGTTCGGCAATGGGCAGGGCGGCGAGGAGGAAGACGGCCGTTTGCGCCCCCAGCGTCCGGTTATGGTTGGGCGCACTAATCGTCAGCACCGTCGGTGAGAGCATAATCAGCAGCCAGATGAGCAGGAAGGCGTAAAAGGGCTGCCGCCACCGCCGTAGGGCGATCAGCAGCCCCGCGTAAAAAAACAGCCCCGTCCAGGCTGGCTGGAAGATGGGGCGGTGAGGCACGTTGTAGGAGTTAAGCGGGTCGCCGCTGATGGTAAACATTTTGAGGGTGGCGAGGCCGTTGTCCCAGACGGGTTTTAGATTGCCTTGCAGCATTTGTGTCAGGGGTTCAATCGTCCAGGCACGGTCGGCTTCGCCCACCGGGTTGTTGACGACGGCGAAGGCAATGGGCAGGGCTACGAGCAGGGCCACGCCCGCAAATAGTGCCAATCCCCCCAACTGCTGTTTGAACTCGGCCCGATGAAAGAGGAAGAGATACAGGCAGAACAGAATGAAGACGATGGGCACAAAGCGGGCGGGCTGGTAGGTGTAGAAGCTGAGGCCGAAGAGGATGGCGGCGGGCAGGTAATGAAGGGGAGAAGGGCGAGAGGCGTGGGGCGAGGGAGGCCGGGTGTAGGCGTACCAGAAGGCGGCAAGGGTGAGGCTGAGGAGGAGGAGGAAGCTGATGTTGCGGACGGCGAAGCGGCTGGTGAAGACGGGCCAAAAGAGAACGCTGAACCAGGCGACGGTGAACCAGGCGGTGAGGGGGTTGGTGACGCGGCGGGCGAGAAAGTAGGTGGCGATGAGGATGAGGAGGCTGCACAGAACGGCCGTTACCCGGATCGCCAGCACATTATCGGGCACAATTTGCAGCACACCAGCCAGCAGGTAATAGTAGAGGGCTTCGCGCCCCCAGCCTTCGGTGACGTAAATCGGCCGTGCGCCAGCGGCCACGTTTTGCCCCCAGCGTAAATCAATGGCCTCGTCAAAGTGCAGCCCCGGCGGCACGCTGTCTAGCTGCCACAGCCGAAACAACAGGGCGGTGGCGATAATGCCCACCAGGGCGATGATTTCTAGCCAGGTTGTGCGTGTGAGTTTGCTCATAAGGGCAGAATATTAGTACAAATTGGGGGGGCGGCAAGCGGGGAAGATTAGCCCTTTTGGTATTGTGGTTGATCCTTGTTGATTTTGACATAAAATTTAAGGAATGGGTAACTACTTAGCCTCTCTGGAGCGATCCTCCGGGAGGTTTGTCCCAGAGGTAACATCTCGTTTGAAACCTCCCGGAGGGTTAGTAGTTACAGGAATGGAAGATATTGGTTGCTGAACTGTAATTGGATTGTGAAGTGTAAAACGTAAGAAGCCTTTAGTTTTTACGTTTTTGAAATAACTATGTCACTGACGTTAACGGCCGTTCCCCACATCCCCCACATTCAACCTGGCGATGATATTGCTGAGGTGATTTTGCAGGCATTGGCAGCGGCCGATTTCGCGCTGCAAACTGGTGATGTTCTGGTCATCGCCCAAAAAATCATCTCCAAAGCAGAGGGTCGTTTTGTAAATTTAGAGGATGTTGTCCCTGGTGAACGGGCCTTAGACGTGGCCGAGCAGACCCAAAAAGACCCCCGTGTGGTTGAGCTGATTTTGCAGGAGAGCGACGAAATCTCGCGCATGAGACCAGGTGTGTTAATTGTACGCCATCGCCTGGGCTTCACCAGTGCCAACGCCGGGATTGATCGCTCCAATGTGGCCCAATCGGGCGAGGCGGAGACGGTGCTGCTGCTGCCGGTTGACCCCGATGGCTCGGCGGCGGCGATACGGGCGGCTATTGCCGCGCAGGTGGGTGTGGCGGTTGGCGTGATTGTGAGTGATAGTCATGGACGGCCGTTTCGCCAGGGGACTGTCGGTGTCGCCATCGGTGTGGCCGGTTTGCCCGCCTTGTGGGATCGGCGCGGCGAGGATGATTTGTATGGCTACACCTTGCAGCATACCACTGTTGGCGTGGCCGATGAGATTGCCGCCGCCGCCGGTTTGCTCATGGGGCAGGCTAGTGAGGGGATGCCAGTGGTGCTGGTGCGCGGTTTGCAACTGCCTGCACTGGCAGGCAAAGCGCAGGATTTAGTGAGACCAAAGGAAATGGATTTGTATCGGTAATGGTCATTTATGCCTAGATTTTTCAACCAGGTTGTTTTAATTTGTTTGCTCTTTTTAACAGGCTGCCAGAGCGGGGGCGAGGCGCTGCCGACGTTGGCGGCGGTGGCGGCGGTGCCGGTAAATGCCCAGGGGCTGCCAGCGACGTTTACACCTTTACCGGCAACGGCCGTTCCCACCCTCACCCCCACACCCCTGCCCGCAGGTACACGCCCTCCCACCGAAACCCCCCTGCCTTTACCCACCATCACCCCCTACACGCCGCGCCCCTCCCGCACCCCCACCCCCACCATCACCCCCACCGGCGGGCCACCCACCGCCACCCCCGTCATCAAAGCCATCCACCTCTACGGCATCAACGAAGTCATCCCCTACCAGGCATTTCCAGTGCCGGCTGGCAACAATGGCTGGGGCATGCACTGGATTCCCACCACCAGCCAAGACCCCGGCGTGGTGGATCGATTTGTGGGCGAATTGGTGCGGATGCACATCAAATGGCTGGTCTTTTTGAACGAGGGTGACAACACCACCGACAATAACTATCTGGTAGACAAGCTGGTTGCCAGCGGCATTATGCCCATCATGCGCATTTACCGCTCCGATACCTCGCCGTATGATGGCGATATTGGGGGCATGGTGGCCCATTATCGCGCTCGCGGTGTTTACTATTTTCAGATTTACAATGAACCCAATGTGAATGTGGAGAATGGGCAGGGTTTTGCCAATCCGAACCAATATGCGGTGCGCTGGGCGGCGGCGGCGCGGCAGGTGGTGGCGAATGGTGGTTTACCGGGCATTGGCGCGTTTAGCCCTGGCGGTGAATATAATCATTATGATTTTTTGGATCGCACGCTGCGGGCGTTGGAGTTTAATGGCGATGCTTATTTGCTGAATCATGCCTGGTTGTCGGTGCATAATTATCATGGTGTGCGGCAGCGCACGGATCCGGGCGGCTTTTTGTTGTTTCGCCGCTATAACGATATAGTCCAAAGCCATTTGGGCCGTTCGCTGCCCATGCTGGGGACGGAGGGAGGTTCTTACAGCAGTGACCGCAATGTGGAAAAGAGTTTGCTCATCTGGCAATACACCTATATGCGGGATGCGGAGCCTTATTTTTTGGTGTTTAGCAATTGGTTGTTAGCCAATAGTGAAGGGGGGGCCTGGGATGGGACGTGGGAGTGGCAGGCGTTGTTCCAACCCGGTTTTGTTCATCCGGTTGTGACTGACTTTTTTTATACAACAGCGAGATAATTACGTAATTACGTAATTACTCTGGTAGATGGCAAATTTGCCACACACCAGTTAAGTAATTTATGCTCACAAGACGGTTCAAACTGCTTTATAGTGTCGGCGATTTGTCTACCAGTGCGCCGCTGGCGATTATGGCTTTTTATCAGCTTTATTTTTTGACGGATGTGGCTGGTTTGCGGCCGGATCGGGCGGGGTTGGCGGCGATTATCGGCCGTATTTGGGATTCGATTAATGATCCGATTTTTGGGCTGCTGTCGGATCGCATTCGCAGCCGCTGGGGGCGCAGGCGGGTGGTGCTGCTGTTTGGGGCGCTGCCGTTGGGGTTGACGTTTTGTTTGCAATATATTGTGCCGCCCTGGGGGGAGTGGGGGCTGGTGGCTTATTATATAGCGACGTTTGTTTTGTTTGATTCGACGTATACGGCCGTTCACGTTAGTTACAATGCCCTCACCCCGGCAGCCACGCGGGATTATGATGAACGCAGTTCGCTCAATGGCTATCGCATGGCCTTCTCGATTATTGGTTCGTTAATCTCGGTCATATTGGCGACGGTGTTGGGTCAGTTTATTGATGATCCACGAACTCTGTTTTTGGTGTTGGGAGTAACAATTGGGTTGGCAACGGCCGTTCCCCTCCTCATCGCCTTTTGGGTGACAAAACCCTATGACGACCCCGAAGAAGCAGTAGGCCAACTACCACCTGTGGCCGCCATTAAAGCGACGTTGAGCAATCGGCCGTTTTGGCTGCTCATGGGCCTCTATCTTTTTAGCTGGACTACTGCCAGCCTCATTGGTTCCGTCTTCATTTTTTACGCCAACTACTATTTGGGTGTGCCCGAACAGGCCAATTATTTTATCTTGTTGGCTCAATTATCGGCCGTTTCCTCCATACCCCTGTGGGTGCGGCTGGCCCAAAAATACGACAAACGCAGCGCCTTCATCTGGGGCAGTTTCGGTTGGATGATCGTTTGCCTCATCCTCGCCACTTTGCAGCCAGAGCAGGTTGTCCTCACCTACATCCTGGCCGTCCTGGCCGGTGTGGGCATTGCCACCGCCTACTTTTTGCCCTGGGCCATGATCCCCGACGTGATTGAACTGGACGAATTACGCACCGGCCAGCGGCGTGAAGGCTCCTTTTATGCCTTTGCCGCCTTCTTCCAAAAGATGGGCACAGGGTTGGTCATTTGGGTGTTTGGCATTGCCCTCGCCAGCCGCGGCTACATTACACCGGTAGAAGGCCAGCCTTTGCCCGTGCAGCCAGCCGAAGCTGTGCAGGCCATCCGCTGGGCCATGGGGCTTGTGCCGGCCATTCTGCTCACCTGCGCCATTATCTTCGCCTGGTACTACCCCATCAGCCGCGAGTCGCATCAGGCTATGCGCGACCAATTGGCGGCTTAGGGGATATGATTTGTAGGGGCGTATCCTTGTGGTCGCCCTAGAGGGTGGCACAAGGCCACACCCCTACATTTCGCTTAGATCAGACTTGCGCCTCTTTGCCTAACTGGCGTAAGTTCAAACGCAAAGATTGGAAAAATGATGGGGTTTTGGCTGGTGATTCGGCTAAAGCCACGTCGGGGATGAGGTCTTTGAATGTTTGTTCGCCGAGATTGCCTTCGTGTCGTTCGATGTCTTCCACCAAACGGCCGTCTGCCGGAATGAGGCTAATCAATGTTTGCCCGGCACGGGGGATGGGCTGGTAATCCACTGTATACACAATTAGCTCGTTCTGTCTAGTTATCAGAAAAAGCGGGATGGCCTGACTGTCATATTCGTTTTGTAAATCTACATAGGTGAACACATTGGTTAGTTTCGTCGCCTTAATGGTGCTGCCCGCGTCAATCAGGTCGTTTAAGCGGGCGAAGGTCATTTGGCTGTTAAAGAGAAAACGGCCGCTTAAATGCTGCGGTGTGTGTTCCACGCCCACCTGGGTATCTTTGGGCGGCAGTTGATAGATTTCAGCCCGGCTGAAAATCTCGGGAAAATGGAGGGCAGCCAGGGAGTTGACTTCATGATTCGAGGTAAGGGCCAGCAAACGGCCGATTCCCGTCATATCCAACTCATCCAGCATCTCTTCCGACAAAGCATTGCCATAATGCGCCTCCAGCCCAGCCAACTTGGCCGCTGTCACATTTTGCCGGTTGGTATCCACCAGCAAAGCCCGAAAGCCATGCTCCTGAATAGCCGCGGCAATGGCCCGCGCCATCGCATGACCCCCCACAATCAACATCCCTTGCGGATTTTGCTCCGACAACCCCAGGCGGCGGGCCAATGGCTCCGCCGTGAGACCATACAGCGCCACCGTGCCTACAATCACCAAAAACGTGACCGCTACCAGCTTCTCCGCCCCGGCGTGTCCCGCCTCTACCAGTTCAAAAGCAAAAATCGAGGCCACAGAAGCGGCCACAATGCCGCGTGGGGCCATCCAACTGATGAAGAGACGCTCCTTGAAGGTGAGTTGGGAACGCCAGGATGAGAAGAAGACGGATAACGGCCGTGTTATCAAAATCAAAATGGCTAAAAAGGCCAACCCCTGCCAGCCCAGGTTAATCACATCATCTAGCTGCAAACGCGCCGCCAGCAAGATAAACAGACTGCCGATCAGCAGGACCCGTAAATTCTCCTTAAACTCGACAATGTGTTTGATGGCGATCCATTTTTGATTCGCCAATACAAAGCCCATGACCGTTACCGTCAGCAGCCCCGATTCATGCTGCAGCTCGTTAGAAAAGGCAAAAAGGGCAATTGCCAGCAGCAGAGCCACGCCATTTTGCAGATGATCAGGAACCCAGTAGCGTCGCATCAAAATAATCATCAGCCCCGCTCCAATCAGCCCCAAAATCAGGCCGATGAGGATGGTGAGCAACACCCCCGCGACGATAACACCGGGTGCTTGCTGGAAATCACCGCCTAAGATCACCTCAAAAACCAACACGGCCAACACGGCTCCCACCGGATCGATGAGGATGCCTTCCCACTTTAGCACCGCGCCCGCCTCGCCTTTGGGCCGAATTTGGCGCAGCAGCGGCCCGATGACGGTTGGCCCGGTAACGACGAGGATAGCCCCTAGCAGGATGGCTAGTGACCAGTCGAGGGCAAGGATATAGTGGGCGGCAACGGCCGCTATGGCCCACGTCACCAACGCCCCCAAACTAATCAAGCGAAACATCACCCCGCCAATTTTAGGCAGTTCCGATAAACGGAGGGTGAGGCCGCCTTCAAACATAATGATGGCCACAGAAATGGAAACAATGGGAAAAAGAAGCTCCCCCAAGAGATGATCCGGGTCAACCAGACCCGTAACAGGCCCCGCCGCAAAGCCAAGCAGCAGTAATAAAAGGATGGAGGGCAACCGCAGCCGCCAGGCTAACCATTGTGCGCCTACACCCAAAATCAGTACGACGGTCAGTCCAATTAAAAGATGTTCGGTCAAAAGAGGTTCTCCTTTTTGGTAACTAGAATGCGGGGCAAGCAGGCAGCTCACGAGCATGGGTAGTGCTGACAAAACAAAAAGCTGACACACCTATTGCTGTATCTGATGTGTCAGCCCATTTGCATCAAGTTTGCTGATTCTAGCTTACACTTTGCTTAATTTGCTGGTTGAGGTAATTTTTATCAAGAAAATGATAAAAAGTCAATGTTGTTCGCCCGACTGTTAATGAACCTCGAAGGGGATGAGATCATCACCGTTGAGTTCGGCCTCCAGAGTATCCCATAATTGGTAGTAGGCGTGGAAGCGGGCTAAGGCGGCGCGGCGGGCTGGCTCGGTGTGCATACTGGCAACGGTTTTGGCCTGCCAATCGGCTTTACGGCCGTTTTCAATGAAATCTTTTGTCTCTTGCGATATACCTTTGGCAAAGGAGAGGCCCAGCCAGTGGAAAGCGGCCGTCAGCCCAATCTTGGCTAACTTATCCGCATCCCACAAAACGGCCGATTCCAGACTGGAAAGTGGCTTTTTAGGAAAAGGCTTACCCCGCCATAACCCCGTGTGCGCCCCAATCGCTCTAGACACCGCCGCGATCTTTTCCGGTGGGAAGTCAGTCCCCTTTAAGAAAGTTCGGGCAAACTTTGCCCCCTCTTTGGCGTGGGCATCGCCCGTTTCCTTGCGCACATCATGCAGCCAGGCCGCCGCCTCCACCACCTCCCGATCCGCCCCTGTTAATTCAGCTAATTTGACGGCCAGAGTGACAACGGCCCTTACATGCTCCCACCGATAATTAAACGGTGGCGTTTGGGAACCATACCGCGCCAAAGCCTCCTTCTCGGTTGCTTTTTTCATCGCCTTGCGTACAGCTTTGCGCCAATCACGCGGTTTAGAATCTTTATCTTTGTTTTTAGGCATAATCATTAAAGGGGATTGGGGCAATCTATCGTCTAACCCAATCTCCAATCTCCAATCTCCACTTATTGCCAGGGCAACGGCCGTACCGGCGTAATTCCATAATACAACTCAATCAAACGGCGGAAAATCGGAGCCGCCACCCCCGACCCTTCACCCGCATTCTCAATCATCACCACCATGGCAATCTGCGGTGACTCAATCACCGCGCCATCGGGTTGGGTATAGGGCGCGGCGGGAGCATAACCCACAAACCAGGCATGAGAATTGCGCGGCGGGTCTTCGGCCGTGCCCGTCTTACCCGCCAACGGCACAGGCAAATCTACAAACTGGTAAGCAGCCGTGCCAATATTCTGATTATTCGCCACCTGCCACAACCCCTCTTTAATCGCTGCCAAATTTTCCGGCGACAGCGGCAGACTGCCATTTTCATGCACCGGCCAGGGTTCCTCCGGCGCACCCCCCCCCGCGCCAATACGGTCTATCAGCGTAGGGCGGTAGATCGTGCCACCATTGGCAAGAGCCGCGATAATCGTCCCCATTTGCAGCGGTGTCACCTGCACATACCCCTGCCCAATGGCCATATTCACCGCATCACCCGGTGCCCAGCCTTCGCCCACATTGTTCAGCTTCCACTCCGGGCTGGGAATCAGCCCCGGCGATTCAGCCACACCGATGATGCCTGTGGGCTGGCCCAGTCCAAACTGCTTGGCCGTGTTGGGAAAAAAGTTCTGGTCATAGGCATCTACATGCAGCCCCACATCATAAAAACAGCTGTTGCAGGAGACAATAAGTGCCTGTACCAACGAAACCGTGCCATGCCCGCCTTCGCGCCAGTCCCGCTTGACAAAATTTTCACCCAAACCGCTCCAGGTACCCGTGCTGGTGTAGAGGGAGTTGGGCGTATAAAGACCGCTGTTCAAACCAGCGGCCATCGTCACAATTTTGAAGGTGGAACCAGCCGGGTAGGCTCCCTGTGCGGCCCGATTCAGCAGAGGCTGGTTGGGGTCCGTGAGGACTGCGCCTAACTGCTCGGCCGATTCGGGGCGGACGGCATCAAAAATGGCCGGGTTGTAGGTGGGGTAACTGGCAATGGCTAGCACTGCGCCTGTGTTCACATCCAGCACCACCACTGAGCCAGCCTGCACACCGGGCAGGCTGGTGATGGCTTCGGCGAGGGTCTGCTCAACGGCCGTTTGGAACTCCCGCTGAATGGTGGTGTAAATACTCCGTGCCTGCTTCGGCTCCCGCTCCTGAATCGTCGTCACATAGACCCCATTGGCATCCACCACCGTTAATGTGCCACCCCGCTGCCCGCTTAAATAAGACTCGCCCCACGCTTCCAGGCCCGCCAGCCCCACCTTCTCATCCTGCTCATAACCGAGGGCCTCATACTCCGCCAGCGATTCGGCGGGGATGAAGCCCGTGTAGCCGACCACATGGGGCGCAATGCCATTTTCGGCGTACAAGCGTGCCAGTCGGGATTCGGGCGGGGCCAATCCTTTGCCGATGAAAGGCTGGATGTCGGCAAAGTAGGTTTGCATAGTTTGTTCGGGGATGTCGCCGATGGGGGCGTACCAGTCGGGCTGGTATTCGGCGTAAAGGGCTTGAATGTCTTCAGCAGGACGATCCATCACCTCGCTGAGAAGTGCGAGCAGAGCTTCCTCATCCTCAATCTGGCCGGGAATGACTCCCAGGCTGACGACATTGCCTTGAAAGGCGAGGGCCAAACCGCTGCTGTCGTAGATGTTGGCGCGGGCGGGGTTTCGGGTAGTCATTTGCAGCCGATTGCCGCCAGCCAGTTCGGGCAAAATCAGCCCCTCATCCCAAACAACGCCCCACCGGCCAGCACTGTAGACGAGGGGTATGGTGTATTCGCGGGTGAAGCTGCCAACAACGGCCGTTTCAAATGTCACCTGCACCGCAAACTCGGCCTCTGCGCCCTCCTGCACACTGCCAATCGGCTGGGTGTGGATGGTGTTAACGGTGGCGGTGTTCATGGCATCGTCATATTTTTGGCTAAAGGCCAAGCTGTCTACCAAAGCCTGGCTTTGCGGCGAGAGCAGGCTGTACATGCCCAAATAATCCTTGCCTTCCCAGGCGCGTAAAAAGGCGCGGCCAATGCCGGTGGCATCTTCGGCAATATCTGGTGGAGGGGTGGGGGTGGATGTGGGCTGGATGGTGGTCGCGGTAGCTGTGTCGGAAGATGTGGGGGGGAGAAGGGGAGTGGTGCAGGCAACGGCCGTTACACAAAGGATAGCTGCCAGATGAAATAAAGTCACTAATTTTTGTCGCATGGGTTTTTTTGCCATGTAACCGTTCACCCTCCCGGAGGTTTTCCCTCGAGAGAGCCTTCGTAAAAGAAGCCTCCGGGAGGATTTTTCGCTCGAGGAACTGAACGATTACTTTGCCAAATAACAAATCTCCTCAAAAGCGTCTTGATTATACTCAAAGCTGAACATTTGTAATTATATCGCTAGAAATTTTCATAAAAACGTGGGGTCATGGGCCAGCAGCACAAAAAAAACCCCCGCAAGATGTCTTGAGGGGGTCGAGGTTAAGTGGGTGAACGGCCGTTAACCAACAGAGCCATAGCCCATCAATTAGGCGGATCTATCGTAAACACACCACTATCAACCGTTGAACCGCTCAACTGCACGGCATAACTGTAATCCCCTTCAATCAGATAAAAAGTCGCCTGCGTACCGTTGCTCCACTGGTAGCCCCACTGACTGCCAGATGGCTCATTGTAGATGCGCACCAGATGACCGGCCGCAGCCAGGATGGCTTTGATTGCCAGTTCATAGGTGTGCGTCTGGTCGTCCGCGGTGCCATCGGGGCCTGGGCTGGGCGGCGCGACCGTGAAGTCATACTTCTGGCTTTGCGCACCGTTCTTCTCAATCAGGTATTCATAGTCTCCTTCGATAAGATAGAACGTGCTTTCGCCGCTGCCGTTGCTCCACTGGTAGCCCCACTGCCCACTGTTATTGTTGTAGATGCGCACCAGATAGCTGGCATGGTCGCCATCCAGTTCATCACTCACATGGACGACAACCTGCGCCAGGTTGTAGGTCAGTTCCTGGTCATCGGGATTGCCGCTGAGGGGTGTGGCATGATCTGTATCCGCGACCGTGAAGCCATACTTCTGGCTTTGTGCGCCGTTCTTTTCAACCAGGAACTCATAATCCCCTTCCACCAGATAGAAGGTGCTTTCGCCGCTGCTGTTGCTCCATTGGTAGCCCCACTGCCCACTGCCAGCATTGTAAATGCGCACCAGATAGCTCTGGTGTGCCCCCGCGGCATTGTTGCTAACATTTACAGTGACGGCCGCCAGTTGATAGGCCAGATTTTGATCATCAGGATTGCCGCTCACCGGATCGCCATGATCGGTATCGGCTACCACGAAGTCAATCTTGGCACTCTGGGCACCGTTCTTTTCTACTAGGTATTCGTAATCACCTTCGATGAGGTAGAAGGTGGTCATGCCACTGCCGTTGCTCCACTGGTAGCCCCACTGGCCGCTGTCGTTGTTGTAGATGCGCACCAGATAGCTCTGGTGATCGCCACCACCACTGTCGCTGACGTGAACGGTCACTTTGGCCAACTGGTATTCCAGGTTTTGGTCATCGGCACTGTTGGGCGGGTCTACGGTGAAGCCAATCTTGGCACTCTGAGCACCATTCTTTTCTACCAAATATTCATAGCTGCCTTCGATGAGGTAGAAGGTGGTCATGCCGCTGCTGTTGCTCCATTGGTAGCCCCATTGGCCGCCACCGGCGTTGTAGATGCGGGTCAGATAGCTCTGGTGATCACCACCGCTGCTGTCGCCAATATGGACGGATACTTCGGCCAGTTTGTATTCCAGGGCTTGCGAGGCACAGCCGGAGATGGGGTACTTCTGGCTTTGGGCTCCGTTTTTCTCAACCAGATATTCGTAGCTGCCGAGTGCGTTCAGCTCAAACTGGGTTAACCCATTGCTGTCGCTCCATTGGTAGGCGATCTGGCTGCCACCCTGGTTGTAAACGCGGACGAGATAGCTTTGATGCCCCGTGCCGTCGTTGTCGCCTACTTTGATGGTGGCGTTGACGGTGGCGCTGAACTCGATGTCTTGACCAACGGCCGTTACCACATTACCAGCCACATTGCGACCGATAGACAAATCAATACGGCCGCTGTCGTAACAGCCTTTCACCACGCGGTACTCATAATCACCATCAACCAGATAGAAATCGAGTTCACCGCTGGCGGGCGAGTCTTGATAGGTGAAGTGGCTGGAACTGCCATCCTTGTACAAATAGACGCGATAACCGGGCAAGCCATGCCCGGTTTTATCCACCACGCCGAGGGCGAGGTGAGCCAGGTTGTAGGTGAGGGCCAGATCGTTGGCGATGACGACTGTGGGCGCACCGCCGTCGTCGCGGGTGATGGTGAAGGGGACGCGCTGACTGGAGGTGCCGTAGGAGACGAGGTATTCATAGTCGCCATCCACCAGATACCAGGTGGCTGTGCTGCCTGCGGGAATGTCTTGATAGCTGAAGTGGCTGCTGCTGCCTGCGTTGTACAGGTAGACGCGGTAGTTGGCACTGCCGCTGCCCACCAGATGAACGTCCATCTGCGCCAAATCGTAAGTCAGGGCCAGGTCATTGGCCGTTACCGTGATGGGCGTGTTGGTGTCGTCGCGGCTGACAGTGAAGTCAACCCGTTGGCTGGAACGGCCGTATGACACCAGATACTCATAATCGCCATCCACCAGATACCAGGTGGCCGTGCCGCCCGCGGGAATGTCTTGATAGCTGAAGTGGCTGCTGCTGCCATCCTTATAGAGATAAACGCGATAGTTGGCACTGCCGCTGCCAGCCACCTGAATGCCCACCTGCGCCAGATCGAAAGTCAGGGCCAGATCGTTGGCGATGACCACTGTGGGCGCACCGCCGTCGTCGCGGCTGACGGTGAAGGGGACGCGCTGGCTGTTGTTGCCGTAGGAGACGAGGTATTCATAGTCGCCATCCACTAGATACCAGGTGGCTGTGCCATTGGCGGGCACATCCTGATAGCTGAAGTGGCTGCTGCTGCCTGCGTTGTACAGGTAGACGCGGTAGTTGGCACTGCCGCTGCCGGCTACTTGGATGCCTACCTCTGCCAGATCGTAGGTGAGTGTCTGATCGTCGGCACTGCTGCTGGGCGGAGCGACGTTAAAGTCAACCCGTTGGCTGGAACGGCCGTATGACACCAGATACTCATAGTCGCCATCCACCAGATACCAGGTGGCTGTGCCGCCTGCGGGAATGTCTTGATAGCTGAAGTGGCTGCTGCTGCCATCCTTGTAGAGATAAACGCGATAGTTGGCACTGCCGCCGCCAGCGGTCTGTACATCAACTTTGGCTAATTTGTACGTCAGCGTCCCATCACTACAGGAGGTGAAGGCCACACGCTCGCTGGAACGGCCGTATGACACCACGTACTCATAATTCTTCAGCGCATCCACTTCAAAGCTGGTCATACCATTGCTGTCACTGTCCTGATAGGCAAAGTGGCTGCCCGCGCCCGCATTGTACATATAAACCCGATACCCTGCGTGGTTGCCACCCAGATTGTCCGTCACATGAACGCTGACGGTCGCTGTCAAATCATGGTTAATGAGCTTATCTTGCGTGTAGACAAGCGTAAACGGCAGCAGTTGGCTGGTGTGGCAGCTTTTAACCACCTGGTATTTGAACTGGTCAGTACCGGCCGGGACGGGCAGGAAGAAGCGAGCATCGCCGTTGCCGTCTGTGTTGACGTACAGCATGTAGGTGTCATCGCTTAAGAACACGTTCACCCGCACACCCGCTACCGGGGTTCCCGGCGCAGAATTTCCTTGATACACGTGAATGGTCGTCGTGGATAGTTTGTAGCTAACATTTTTATCCACGCCAAAGTCCACATCCACCACCTGCTTTTCACCCACAGCCCCCCAGCGGCTCACATCAAACTTGAACTGGTCATCACCAGCGGGAACTGGCACAAAGAAGCGGGCATCGCCATTGCCGTCGGTGTTGGTATAGAGCATGTAGGTGTCATTGGCCAGGTAGAGATTGACGCGATAACCAGCATAGCCTGTGTTGGCACTGGGGTAATCGGCGAAGACGTTGACGGTGAGTGTAGACAGCCGATAACTGACGTTTTGGTCTGTGCCAAAGTCCACGTCTACCATCTGCTTTTCACCCACAGCCCCCCAGCGGCTCACATCAAACTTGAACTGGTCATCTCCAGCGGGAACTGGCACAAAGAAGCGGGCATCGCCATTGCTGTCGGTGTTGGTGTAGAGCATGTAGGTGTCATCGGCCAGGTAGAGATTGACGCGATAACCGCCGTAGCCCGTGTTGGCACTGGGGTAATCGGCAAATACATTCACCGTAACGGTAGACAGCCGATAACTGACGTTTTGGTCCGTGCCAAAGTCTACATCCACGATCTGCTTTTCGCCCACAGCCCCCCAACGGCTCACATCAAACTTGAACTGGTCATCTCCAGCGGGAACGGGGACATAGAAAGCCGCGTTGCCATTGCTGTCGGTGTTGGTGTAGAGCATGTAGGTGTCATCGGCCAGGTAGAGATTGACGCGATAACCGCCGTAGCCCGTGTTGGCGCTGGGGTAATCGGCGAAGACGTTGACGCTGAGTGTAGACAGCCGATAGTTGAGTGTCTGAGCGACACCGGCGACGGTGAAGGGCTGTTTCTCGCTGACGGCCCCCCAGCGTGTTACCTCGTATTCATAGTTGCCATTGTTGAGGAGGAAGGAGACATCGCCATTGCTATCGGTGTTTTGGTAGCCAATATAGCTGCCACCCGCGTAGTAAATGTTGACGCGATAACCGGCCTGGCCGGTTCCGGGGGCATCCCCACTGTGGACGTGGAAGGTGATGGTGGCATCGGGGGAGGCCGGGGTGCAAACACCGGTGATGGCGGCTGCCTGCCAGGGATCATAGTCCACGTTGCTGGAGACGGCATCGCCGCTGCCGGCACCGGCCCCGCTGGGGCCAGTGGCATCATGCCACCAGTTGTTTTCGGCATCCAGGGGGGCGGCGGCTTTGTTGGTGAGGCCGTTGGGGGTGTTGTTGACCAGGCAGTTGTTGTTGGCGGTGACGGTGCTGGCGTTAACGGCCGTTCCCACCATAATCCCACCCGGATCACCCCACTTCCCCGTGCTCAGGCTGTTGTCATGGATATGATTATTGGTAATGGTGATGTTGCTGACACCATAAGCCACGTAGATGGCCCCATTTTCACTGGTGCTGTTGTAAACTTCGTTGCCATCCACTAGCGTATCGCTCATATAGATGGAGATGCTGTCTTGGGCTGTGCTGTGAACCACATTGTTCAAAACAGCCCCACCAAAGCCGCTGGCATCGCCCCCACCTTTATCGCCTAGCTTAATGCCATCGTTGCCCAGCACATCATAAACCAGGTTGTTTTGAATGGTGGTATTGGTGGCATCATAAACGTAAATGGCTCCATTGTCGGAACCGTTGTTACGAACTTCATTAAATTGGATGAAGCCATCGGTGGAGCCGCAGCAGAGATTCAGACCATCTTGGGCGATGTCCAGAACATAGTTGTATTCGATGATGCAGTCGGCACAATCCCGAATTTGGGCCCCTTCATCACCGGTGGCATCGCGGATGATGTTGTATTTGAGAATAAGGTTGGCGATGTTGGCCCCGGTGGGGGAGGCGATCATGTCTTTGTCGGCGTTGCGGATTTCCAAGCCGTTTATGACAACATCGCTGGCGGTGATGTTGAAGATTGTATCCAGCGGGCCGCCGCCATCCAGGATGGCCTCGGCGGCCGAGCCGGGGGTGCGGCTGGTGCCAGCACTGGGACGCGGATCAACGTCGGCTTGTGGCCCCTGGAGGGTAACGGCCGTACCGACGGTGATAGTAGCGTGTGAGGGGAATAAGTGCCTGGATTAAACAGACGACATCGCCAGGTGTTGCCCCCATTAGTGGTGGCTTGAATATCATCGCGCCGGGGTTTAAGGTGACGTACACGCCGCCGCCTGGGAATTGTTCTCCCAGGGCCAGGGCCGCCCTCACCGAGCCATCCACCCTAAAAAAAACAGCATGGTTACAACAATGAAATTAGTCTTGTTACATATAGTGGGTATTACATTTTTCTCCAATGCGTAGATATGCGAACGTTTACACGGCCGTTCGGCTTTTACCATATACCAACTGGCGGATAAGGTTGTAAGCAACGATGCTTGGAGCTACAGAGCTCACTTTACACTTGGTATCTCACCAATTCAAGTGGATAACAACCGATAATTCGACTGGGCGATTGGAATTATTTTACTTGTGCAGGCAAAACAAACACTGGATTAGTGATTTACATCGTGAACAGCGATGCTGCCTGACTAGTTGGTATGAACGTGCCAGCAGTTCTTGTGCTGATATTTGGGGAGTGTGGTGGGATGACACACCGGCATGGGACTAACTTCCTATTTTCTCAAAGTTCTACACTAGCCTAGAGATTTTGATGCAAGAAAAGTTACAGAAGGCAGGGGTGAAAAGATGACATTCGTTACTTTTGGAATTACGCGAAGTTGCTCTGGCCGGTGTCACACCGCGCTAGACAGGTGGCTCGGCCAGGAGGCCGGTCACAGCACTTTCAGAGTGGGTAACTCCTAGCTTTTTCACGGGGAACAGGCGGGTAAAGGGCGAAATCTGGGGAGGATGTTTGTCAATCAGGCGGGTTTTCCCCATGAATATGGCTCCCACAGCAAGCGGGGCCTTGTTCTCCGGCCGTTCTAATTCGGCAACGTTTCGGGATTGGCTGCGCTACATAATCGAGGCGGGCTAATGGTTCCGTTGAACTGGCTGTCATTAACTGGCGCACGGGCGATTGGCAGCCTGTTCGCCTTGCTGGTGACGGCACAGGCTGCCAAAGCAGGGAGGCGCGACCACAAAATGGTGGCGGCCTGCCGCCTGTGGGGCGACAGGTGGCGTTGCCGTGAACAGGGCCGATCCATCGGCTTCGCGCACGGTGGGGCAGATGATCGTCTCTAAATTGAAGTTGGATCTGCACCATCGGCGCGGGATGACAGTTTGCTGGGCATCTTTGCCCCAAAATAGGCGCGGGTGGGTTGGATGATGTTGAATAGTTTGGCAACAGCGGTGGCTACACCCTGGAAATGACGGGTCGGGCAGCACCTTCTAAATATTGGGTGACTTGGGTGACGGTATGGCCGTTTTGAAACCCACTGGATGCATGCACTTCCGTAGGTGTGAACACACATCTACCCCCGCCGCTGGCATTGCCAGATCCCGCGCCGGAATCCGGGGATAACTGCGAGGTCTCATTGGGGCAAATTGGGTGGGATTGACCAAAATTGTCACCGCCACCCGATCGTTTTCTGTCTTGGCCCGTTCTGGAGAGCCATGTGTGTCCGGCGTGCAGAAAGCCCATCGTGGGCACAAACCCCCCACGGGTGAGATGGGGATCAGCCCAACATGAAGCACGAATTTGAGATTTGTTCCGGTGTAATCACTTCGTGTACAGAGGGGAACTCTTAGGGTTCGATCAAAAGCTAACTTTGCGGGTTCCTCTGAGTTCCCTTGAGTTCCACGAGGAATGAGAATTCAGGAAGACTGAAATTAGGACTGTTAGAACTTGGCCTTCAGTCCTTACTATTGATCGTTCATAAACGTTTTGAAATGCCGCGATTTCTTCCAGGTTAATGGTGGCGGTACTTGTTCGAAGGGGCGAGGGAAGCAGGCAAATGCCTCAATCCGGTACTCGCAAAGCAGCCAAAATGGGCTAACAAATTAGGCATACTGTTACCTATGACTTGGGCGTAAACTTATCAATTCATTTAGTCCATGATAGCCCTTTCCCTTTATCGCAGTGGGGGCCAGCTAATGCCAATGGTGGGAATGGTGGGCCGTGTGGTGATGGCTGGGCGAGCAAGGCGGCGTCAGAATGGCTGGGGACGATTGCAAAGCAGCCGGCCGCTTGCAAATTTCAGTGCGTCTTGCAGCAGTGGTAGCTGGTACTCATGGGTACCTGCACTCGAAAGAAAGCGCTAACTGCGACACTGTTTGCAGTGTCAGGCCGATATGCCCCATGAGCAGAATGCCTGCCCGCACAATAAGCGGCCTGGTGTCGGCCATCCTGTGCCGCCTTCCAATTTCACCCATCCATCCACCTCTGCGCCAGCAGCCCGCGCATTTACGGACAGCCGCAACGGTACTCACTTTATAGGACATGAAGAGCATGTCGCCGACGACAGCGCATGTTTGACTCCCCGCGAGACGGCGCGGCAGTGGTGTAACATGATGGCCCGCGTCATAGCAACAATTGCAACCAGGCCAGCGAAACATGGTCATAGCCGGCGAGTCGCCTGCTAAAATGATGTCATCTCGGCAGCATCAGCCAGCATGGCGAGGTAATCGTAAGCGGTGATCATGGTGATCGGCCGTTTCTCCCATTTCATCTGTTGAATGTCAAGCAAGAATAATCTTCTTGCAGTTCATGGTAGAAGTGGGTTTTAACCGTGATAAAGCTGTTCGGCTAACGCGGCGATATCATCCGTGCATTTATCACTCGCTCGCGCCATTCTGGGGAATGCCCGATTCACCTAGTAGAGCTCCGGCGATTTGGCCGAAAAGCGGCGCTGTCGTATCAGCATCATGCCCCAAATTGGCCGCCGCGAAGCAACCCTCGCGGAAGGAATCCTTTGTGGTAAAGACCCGCCAAATTTGCTGCTTCAGCAGTGGTCCCACATGTAGAACCTTTATGTCGGGGCTGTTTTCTTTGAATGAACCATTGGCAATGGCAGCAATATCGGGCATGAGAGGATGGGTTTGCCATTGGTCAGAAAAGAGGGTGTAGAGCGGAGAGAGTAGGGTGGTTTGGATTGCGTGCAGTGCGCCCAAAATGAGGGGCGGCGAATGGCGTGACATCTACGGCAGCAGCAGCACCATGTGGTACGGAGCTTTCGCCAGCAGCACGCGAGCGTGCCTGCCGCCGGATGGCGATGGTAATAGATGGGTACAGGTGCTTAAGCGCCGTCGAACCATTGCCGGCCGAGTAGGAATCGGTGGAGCCAGCCAGGGGATTGCTGCTGTGTGTTTATACTGGTGGAAGCACGCCACCTTTCCGTGTTGCGATATTTCAAGTAGCAATGACTGCTGCTCATACCTCGATACCAACGTACATACGCTGCATCTGGTCATCCAGTCAAATCCCATACCACAGACTCGCTGCCAGGCTTCAAAGGCCATAGGGGTGTATCCGTCCACTGCCTGGCTGCGAGCCAAAGAGACCACCACCCACCATATCCGTCAGTGGCACAAATGAACCTTTGGCGGTTTGAACTCCGGCGTTGTTACCCCACCGCATCATTGCCTGCCAAACCTAATAAACAGCCTCGTGCGCGTTCTAGTGTCATGGTGACAGACGTAGTAATGTAAAGCGTAAAACGCGTAAATGAGCCAGGCTGGTGTCTTATGTTTGGGGCTTACGCAGTTGCTCTGGCCAGCGTCACACCGTGCCAGACGGGTGGCTCGGCGAGGAGGCCGGCCACAGCCTTTCAAGGCGTAACTCCTAATGTTTACAAGCCTCTGGGCCGTAGTAAATTTGGGAATTATGATGTTTAGAGTGGAAGAAGGGTCTGACAAATATGAAGAGCATTGATTGGCACACAGTTGAAACGATTTTTACGAGACTACAAGCGGCAACAACAATGATCTCACGATCTCACCATCATCTTACAAAGTGTGGAGTACTTAGCCAATGTTGTCATCACTACGTAACCAGTGCGGCGGGGTCACTGAGGTCGTTTGTCCGGTATCACACCCACCGCCAATGCCACCATTAGGAAAGGTCGGCCGTTTTTTAAGAACGCCGTGCCCTGGCAGTATGGGCAGGACTGGCAGCGTACCACCCAACTCAAACAACAAAGGCTATCACATGGTGGCAGTGGAATTAGCAGTGCAGCGAATTCCTATCACCAATTCGACTATCCCGAAAACTGCCTGGTGGTCAGCCGCCAAGATCATGGCGTGACAGAGAACGATGATGGGGGGAGTTTGCGATACGGCCGTTACCGCCCTTGTAGCAAAGGGCTGTCGCTCCGGTATGCATGTGAAACCCTCAACATCGTGGTGCTTACCACATTTTGCAAGGCATAAACAGGCAAACGGCCGTTTTGCAAGCTATGCTGGCAGGTCATCCGTGGCATTTTACTAGGATTAGGGGTGCTGAATGTTGATCTCTAATCTCGATCCTCATCTTCGTTAGCAAAATGTCAGGTTTATCGCTCATTTGAAAGTACCCGCTGCATCACCATTAGCAAGTGATACTGTATGGCTTTTATCGTATCTATAATCAAACCAACAACACGTATTCAGGAGCATTGACAGGATTGCGAGATTAAATTTCAAAACCAACCAGCAAGTTGTCATTAAAATTTATAATTGAAATTAAGTTTGGCTGAATTTCGCCAGGTGCGAAAGGTGAGTGTGCGAATATAGGCATGTAATCTGCAGGTGAGCGGTGGCCCGTGAATCAGCGTTTGATAGTCACCATTCTAATGGTCTGGTCTGGTGCTCCTTCAGAAGTGCTGGCATCTTCTACCGTGATAGAGGACAGGGGCGGATTGATAGTAACTGGTTCAAATAGATAAGCAGCACCTACCGGAGATTTTAGCTCTGCCCCCACGGCTAAGGCCTGGTCCGTAATGGCCACAGAAATACCGAATAAATCATCAGATGTGCCATCACTGGCGACCAACTTGTCTATCTCTACCCATTCATTAAAGATATATTGAAAGATGTAGCTTGCCCCTTGGCTGCTACTGCCATTCACATCCACACCAGGTGCGCCAATAACAACTGTATCCCCCAAAAGGGCGACACCAAGACCAAAGCCATCCCCTAACTGACCATCAATGGCTAATAGTTGAGTTGTCTCAATCCAGACATCGTTTGGATATTCATAAATATAGGCCGCGCCTAGATCGCTGTTCTGACCCCAAGCACCTACCACAATGCGATTGTTGTTTATAGCAACGGCCGTTCCGAATAAATCGTTGGCCCCACCAAGAGAGCCAACCAATTTAGCGACCTGCCCCCACCCCTCAGGTGTGCCGCCGGCAAATCGTTCAAAAACATAAGCGGCCCCCTGTAAACTGTTGCCTGAAACGGTTGCGGCATTGGCCCCCACCACGATATTGTCCCCACTGACACCAACAGAGATACCAAATTGCTCGTAATTATTGCCATCATCGGCCGTTATTTTTTTAACTTCACTCCACGCAGCAGGATTGCCATTTGTATCCCATTCAAACACATAAGCCGCTCCTTGAAAATTATTATTGCCCAAGGCACCGACAACTATCGTATCATTGTGAATAGAAACAGAAGTACCAAACCAGTCATCGGCCTCGCCATCACTAGCTACTAATTTTGCTACTTCATCCCAACTGTCATTGATACTATCATATTCAAAGACATAAGCGGCCCCTTGCTCAAGATTGCCCCCTACGTCTGCGTACTCGGCTCCTACAACGATGGTATTGCCACTAACAGCGACAGATGTACCAAAATTATCGCCAAGGGCAGAATCACTTGGCACTAATTTGCTTACTTCACCCCAGCTGTTAGGCACGCCACCAGCATTTCTGGCAAAAACATAAGCGGCACCCGCAATACCAGTAAAATCATAGCTGGTGCCAACAACAAGGGTATCCCCATCAATGGAGACTGAATCACCAAAACTTGCATTTGACATCACATCGCTGCCAGTAATAACGGCCGTTTCCGTAAAGACTGGCGTAGAGGTTATAGAAACAAAAGAACCCTGTTTTGTAAAAGCACGGTCGCGGCCATAGTTGCTCTCTACCAAAGATGTAGGGATATCCGGCCTGTTTTGGTCAGAATAATGAGGAGCGGTTGATTCGCTGTAAAATGATCCTGCTGCCAGAGATAACTCAAACAATGAGTGTAAAAGCACAATCATCAAAATACAAACAGTCAAGAACTTTGTGAATAAGGAACATATCTTTTTCATCAGTGGAACTCCATAAAAAAATTTTGTGATATTTTATCCAAACTGTAGGCGGTGTCCTCGCTGTCCCGCCTTGCTCGTTTTATTTATAACGGCCGTATTCCAGCCAACTTTTTGTATGATACGGTCGTCCTTTATCGCCAATTGGGTGATGAAGATGGTGATGGGGGTGATACGGCCGTTTTCCTCGGCAGAGGGCTATCTCTCAATGCTCATGTCGCCCTCAGCATCGTGGTTTATCACATCTTGCACAGATAAGAGCCATAAAACTAGACCAAAGAGTATTAGCCATCTGTTTTATAACGACTATCTTTTCGTTCCCAAAACAAAGCAAAAATCAACATTGCTAAAGAGCCTATTACAAAGATACTTAGCCAAATCCTAGATGGTTCGATGTCTGTTAACAAGAAAAGAAAACAGCCTATAATAAAGTTTAGGTATAAGATAATTCGGGGCAACTCTTTCCGTGACCGCTTAACGATTGAGTGCCATGCTAAGGTAGAAAAAATTACTATAAACAGTAGTAAACCAATATTAAAAATGATTGATATCATGTATATCCTTTGCTAGCTTGAGTCACAGCAATCAACAATTTGTGATCCTGTAACTCAAGTTTGGAAAATTACTTTAAAACATTACCAACTATATCCTAACGGTCTTCCACCAGAATTGGGGAATTTTTCGGACCATTGATCGTTGCCATAATACCAATATTCACCATACCAGAACTGTATACGGCTTTTAGTTCCAGTGAGGTCTGAATAAGTTTTCATCCAATTTATCAGGACTTGCCCAATATCATTTTGAATAGCTATAGTGTTAGAAGACCAGGTATCAGTGATTAGTCCATTATGCATTCCGATTATTTGTACATAGTCGGCACTGAATGTTGTACTGTGAGCTTGAATATTTATTGTTCCGCCTGATGGGGTATTGTTGGCAACTTCTTCTAAACCAGGTAAAACGTAGTCTAACAGATACGATGCAGCATTTTCTATTGAATTTGTCTGCCATTCCCACGCGGCATAAATAAATAAAGCAACTATGAGAGCTGCTAAACCTGCCGCAACAGCACCTGTAACAGTTATACCTACAGCAGCAAATATGCCTACTAAAGTAGCTTCTGAGGTTAATACAACACCTGTTTCTGCAAGCACACCTGTAAGTGCTGCGATAATATCTGCATTGCTTGCTTGTTGTGCAAGAATTTCAGTTAGCTTTGTTAACGCTCCATCTGGTCCATACAAAGCCTCAGCCTCCTCTTTTGTAATAGTGATGGAACCTTCTTCATGCCCAGTACTATCTGTGTAGTTAAGTGGGTTATTACGAGTGTAGGTGTATCTATTTAAGGACTGACCATTGGGGGTTCCTGTCCCACTTTGGTTTCCACTTTGCAATTCATATAAGAATGTCAACTCATGGAAGCCTACCGTCATTCCCATGTGATCTTGGCTGGGAATTATAGTATCTGCAGAGATGAAACGGCCGATCTCCGGGTCATAATACCGTGCATTGTAATCCAGCAGCTTCATCTTGCCGTCCCAGCGCTGGCTGGTGTAGCGGTAGCCCATGTGGCTGTAGTTGGCACTCCAACGTGAATCTCCCCACGGGTCATACCGCTGCTGTCCCTTAATGGTGCCGCTGGTGTACAGCGTCATCACCGTGCTGCCCCCCTGCTCTGGGCAGGTCTTCCTCTCACGGCGAACATCGCCGGAGATGTGGCCGGCGTCTCGCCGCGCCACTCTTGTTTCTTCCTCCTTAAATTTGCACATGGCGGATAGTTGACTGTTGAGTGAACGGCCGTTACCCTACTCGCCCCCCTCAATCAAAATCTCCACAAAACTGGTCTGGAAGGGATAGACCCACACATTGGCCTCAAACTCCTTGCCGCCGACGGTGACAGTCACTTCATAGTAGCCCGCATCCACATCGTCAAAGGCAAAGTTCTCTTGCCAGCCATCGTCGCCATTGATGCTTTCATGGGCATAGGTGGTGGTTGCCGCGTAGCGGGACGGCCCATCGAGGCGGCGCAGGGTGACGGGGGCTTCGGCTGCCAATTCGCTGTTGGCCCACATCACCCGCCCGGCCACAACACCGCGATCGGGGAAGGGGTAGAGCCACAGCAGGGGGTTGCGTGTGCTTTCATAACTGTTTTGGCCCACACGCACTTCAAAATGGAGATGGGGGCCATCGGCCACACCAGACGCGCCAGACAAGGCAATAATCTGCTCGGCAGCTACATGCTGCCCCACCTGCACCAACACCTGCGCCAGATGGCCGTACAGGATGTAGACGGGGGTGACTTCATTCAACTTCGAGTCCAGTTCAATGACAACGAGATTGCCGTAAAAATTGGTTTGCGGCCCATAGGCAACTTCGGCATCGCTGCCGGCCACCACGATTGTGCCGCTGGCGGCGGCTAAAATCTCTGTGTTGTAATCTACGTCAAACTCCACACCGTGATGGGGGCGTAACATGCCGCCGCGAGTGTGGCCGTAGGGATAGGTCTTGTTTGTCCAGACAATGCCATCTTCGGCAACGGGGCGGCGCAGCCAGTAATGCTCCCAGGGGGAGGTGTTGGGCAGGGCTGGCGGGGTGAAGGTGGGCATGGCGGTGGGGCTGTTGGTGGCGGTGGGGATGATCTCGGTAGGCACTGGCGTGGGGATGGGGGTGGGGGTAGCCGGGGCAGCATTATCGCCGCTGACGGAGATGACGGGTTCGGCCAGGAAAACGGCCGTTTCCGTCACCACCACCTCCGCCATCATCACCATACTCTCCGCCTCTACTACCACCGCCTCCACCACATTGTTGGGCCGGCAGGCGGTGAACAGTAAACCGTAAACCATAATCAGTAAACAGTAAATGGCAAGTTGTGGCCGACTGCTCACCCCTCGCCCTTCGCCTTTCGCCTCTCGTCTCTCCACCACACCTTTGCTCATTAGAATCCTCCTCGCTGCGCGGCCACGCGCATGGCCGCAGCGGCCAACTCATCCGCTTCGCCTTCCAATTCAGCCAACTCCCGCTGCCACTTTTGGACGAGTGTCTGGCTTTTCAGGTTGACGGCATTGGTTTTGACATTGAGCGCGGCCACCTGAACGGCCGTTCGCGCCATCAACACCCCCGCTGCCCCATCCGTCACCGCATTCACATTGCCCAATTCGGCCACCGCCAGCGCCAACTGCGCCGCCCGCAGGCTAAGGCGGGCCACGCGCAAAGGCACCTCACCCGCGCCAATCGTGGCCGCTTCAATCGCCTCGTCTCGGGCCTCACCTGCCAACTCTTTGTCGCGGAACACAGCCATCACTGCCTGATAGGCCGCCGCATCTTCGGCCACAGCGGTCGTTAACTGTTCCTGCACCGCAGCCGCTTCCGTCAAAATAGCCTGCGCCTGTTCAGTCACATCCGCATACTTTTTGCGGCCAATAGTCAGCCCAGCCACCATTTGCGCCAGGGCGGTGCCCAAGGCCCCCGCCAACGCCGCCACCGAACCGCCGCCCGGTGTCGGCTCTTTGCTGGCGACCGCAGCAATAAAATCGTGCGGCGTATGGTCTGCCTCCTCTTGGGCCGCCGCTTCTGCCATCTGATATTCCAGGATTTGGTTGTCTTCCACATCATCCAACTGCAAATAATATTTGGCGCTGTCCATGAGGGCTTTTTGCGGCGACATGCCAATTAGCTCGGCTTTGGTGATGGTGAGACCATAACGGGCCGCTTCGCGCCGCACCATCTCCTGCACGCGGTAAATGGGGGTTTTCTCGAAGTTGGTCAGGTTCATGCTGACTTGGGCTTGCCCCTCTACCAGAAAGCCTTTGGCCTGGAGGAAGCGCAGACCGCCGCCGATGAAGCGAATCTCGCGGGCGATTTTTTCGGCAGCTTCCACATCGCTGCTGTTGAGGTAGAGGTTGTAGGCGATGAGAAACGGCCGTGCGCCAATTACGGTTGCGCCCCAGGATTGGGGTTCGGCGGGGCCAAAATCGGGCTGCCGCGCCGGGTTGGTGGCAACTTCCTGCTTCCACAGTTCATACTCGCCTTTGCGGATGGCGGAGAGCTTGGTGCGTTCGGGGCGCGTGGCAGCCTCTTCATATAGGTAGACGGCAATGCCCAACTCCTGGCCTACGCGCTGGCCCAACTGCTGTGCCAGGGCCACGCAGTCGGCCATGGTGACGTTGCGCACGGGGATGAATGGCACCACATCGGTGGCCCCGATGCGGGGATGTTCGCCAGTGTGGGTGTCGAGATTGATGTGCTGGGCGGCGAAGGCAATGGCGCGAAAGGCGGCTTCGACAACGGCCGTTGGCGCACCCACAAAGGTAATCACCGTGCGGTTGTGGTCGGGGTCTGGACTGACATTGAGCACCTGCACACCGCGCACATTGCGGATTTGGTCGGCGATGCCGTTGTAAATTTTGGGATTACGGCCGTCACTAAAATTGGGCACGCATTCTACAATTTGGGTCATGGTGGGAAATCTCCTTCAACATTTTTTAGAGATTCAGTAGATCGAAAAACGTCATCATCGTGAGTGTGTCATTCCCGCGAATGCGGAAATCCACTCTGGTGGGGAAGCTGGATACCTGCCTGCGCGGGTATGACATTTCTATAAGTTGTTTTTTTAACTACTGCGTTTAGAAATTGGAGCTAAGAGATTAATGCAGTCTCCAGTCTCTAGTCTCCAATCTCCAAAACCTGCCTTTTTTATCATGAACAGGGGCAAGAGGCGAATCACGTTCATCTGGCTCTTTTTTGTTTGATGGCGGCACGGAGACGCTGCCAGATGGGCTTAACGGCCGTTGCTTCCTCCGTCTCCACGGGCTGCAAACTGTATCTGGCCTGGAGAAAAGCATCGGTGAGGTGGGTGACATCGGCCGTTTCTTGGGGCAGTTCTTCGCGTAGGGAGTGGGCGTACTCTAGGGGTGTTTCGTGGGGTTGGCGCGGTATGCCCCGCTCACTGGCGCGGCGCACGGTGGAGAGGTAGAAGTAGGTGATTTGTTGACGGGGGGAGAGGTTGTTGAGACGTAAAAAGCGGAAGGGCAGGCGGAACGGCCGTTTGCGTTCTGACCCATTAGCAGTGGTGGTGGCGGGCTGCTGCCATCTAGCCACCTGCGCCGCCAGCCCATACCACCACTGGTGCAGCCAGCCGCGCACCGCCTGCCACATCTGCCGCCATGAGGGCAAACGATAGCCCCGCTCGCGCCAAAAAAAGACAAGAGCCACGATGGCCATGGCTAAGACAGCCAGCCAGAAGATGGAGCCAACGATGAGGGAGGGAGTGTCGTTGGGCAGGGGGGCATCGGCCCCGGCGAAGACATCTTCGGGGAGGCGCAGCGGCTCGTTTGTGCCGCCTTCGGCTGGCTGCCGCCCAAACAGAGAAAGGACGGCGACGAGCAGTGTGCTGAAGGCGAAGACGATGAGGTTGAGCAGAAAAATCAGGCTGACAATGAGTACGTTGAGGATGCGGCTGATGAAGAAGGTGGAGCCGATGGGCAGAAGGGTGGCCAGGCCAGCCACCACCAGCAGCGTAATAAAACTGGTGCGCTGCCAACTGCGCTCTACTGGCTCTTGTTTGGCGACGCGCCCGGTGAGCCAGCGGGCTTTCATGACGGACAGCCGCGCCTGACTGAGCAGCCACAGGCCGGAGAGGAAGTAGGTGAGGATGGCGATTAATAGGTGAGGGCGCAGCCCTAAACGGCCGATTGCCAACGGATTTTGCACTTCGGTTAGCTCGGTGAGGTTGAAGGTTGTGAGGGCGGCACAGATGACGAGGAAGATGCCGCCTATGAGCCAATGTTGCAGGAAGGTTTCTACCAGCGTGACCCGGTTGAGCGGCATAGGACGGTCGCTGCCAGCGTGGGCGCGTTCGTAGTAGCTGCTTTCGGCTCGGCTGATTTCCAGGTGATGGAAGATGTTTGCCAAGACGTTGGCCCACGTCCAAATGAGGAAGAGGATGAGGATGGCGACGATGAAGTAGCCATCAAACAAGATGGAGGGAGTTAGCAGGTAGCTGCGCCATTGGCTGAATTGGGGCCAGTTGCCGTTCAGTGTCCAGGTGAAAAGGCGCATGATGAGGGCCAGGACGATGAATTCGGCGGCGCGGTAGTAGGATTTGTTGAGGCCGAGTTGGTTGTGGTGGCCCAGCCAGATGGTGGTGCTGAGGGCTTCAACGGCCGTTGCCAGCCCCAGCCACACAATTGCCAGCCAGGGCCAGCCGGGCACGATGATGCTGATGATGGTGAGCAGGCCGACGGGAACGGCCGTTATCATCAAAGCTAGCAGGATTGTTTGGCTCCAGTTGATTGATTTCATGGGTAAGAGGTGGCAGGTGGCAGGTGGCAAGTCTACCTGCCGCTTGCTACCTGCTGCTTGTTACTCCTAACGGCCGTCGCCATTTGTCCAAATCTTCCTCGCGCAGCACTTCGTAGGCGGCAAAGCCTAGCTGTTTGGCCCGCTGCCGTACCTCGCCGAAATTGGCGGCTGGCTCAACGGTGATGAGGACGGGGTTGAGACCCACGCGGACGAGGCGGTGCAGTGCCTGGCACACGGCTTCGTCGCCGCTGGTGGTGACGACGAGCAAGGTTGTGCCCCAACTGAGGTTGTGGCAAGCCTGCGGTGTCCATTCGGCAAAGGGGGCAGTGGGGATGGCTTCGAGGCGGGCCAGGCGTTCTAGAATGCGCATGAGTTGGCCGCGGCCAGGGCGCGGTGAGATGGGGGCGGGGGCCATGGCGGCTGTTAACTGTTTGCTTTGCAAACGGCCGCTGGCCTCGTCAAAATCGCCATCTTCTGCACCATGCAGGGGGTCAGCGCCATTGGTGATGAAGCCGACGGCTTGCCGCTGCTCGATGAGATGGGCGGCCAGGGAAGCGGCGACTTCGATGGCCCATTCAATGGTGTCGAGGCGGGTGCGGCGTTGGTATTCGTCTTGGTTGAGGTTGAGGAGAACGGCCGTTTCCAGCGAAATGGCTGGTTGATAGGTTTTGACCAGTAGATGGCGCGTGTGGGCACTGGCCTTCCAATTAATCTGGCGCAGTGAATCGCCGGACACGTAATTACGCACACCGGCGGGGCGGGCGGGGTCGGCGAAGAGGCGCTGGGGGCTGGCGATGGTGCCAAAGGGCAGGCGTGAGGGCAACCCTAGCTGCGACAGGGGGATGAGGCGGGGGTAAACGGTGAAGTAGCTGGGATCAACACGGCCATGCCGCTCCTGATACAGACCAAACAGGTCGCCGGTGATGATTTGTAGGGGGCCAAGTTTGTAGTAGCCGCGGCGGCGGGCGTAGATGGTGTAGTGGATGACGGCCGTTTCTTTGCCCGGTAAGGTTAAAACATGGGCCGTTGTTTCATTGCCGCGCAGTTCCAGGGCCACCGATTCTTGTAATTGTAGCCAGGGTACAGCCAGCCGATTTTGGTTGCTGATTTGCAGGGTGATGGGCAGCCGTTCGCCCCAAAAAGCATGGCTGTGGAAGATGCGCTCTACGCGCAAGTTGGCTAAGGCGCGGGGCGTGTACCAGCGTCCCCACAAGTAGAGGCCAATGCAGACGTAGAGAATGTAAAAGACAAAATCTACACGCAGGGCGAAGGCGATGATGAGGAGGAGGACGATGAGGTAAGCCATGAGATAGGAGACTGGGAACTAGAGACTGGAGACGGGGTAATCTCTAGTCTCCAGTCTCTAGTCCCCAATTGTCTATAAATCACCAATGCCTAACTCTGTCTCTTTAAGGATGTTGGCGAGGATGGTGGTGGTGGTGAGGCCGCGCAGGGCGCTTTCGGGGTGGAGGAGGCAGCGGTGGGCGAGGATGACGGGGGCCAGGGTTTTGACATCATCGGGCAGGACGTAATTACGGCCGTTTACGGCGGCTAACGCCTGACTACCCCGGTACAAAGCATGGCTGCCACGTGGGCTGGCTCCCAGTACCAAGTCTTTGTGCCGCCGGGTGGCGAAGACGAGGCGCACGATGTATTCGCGGATGGTGTCGTCTACGTGGACTTGCCAGATTTGGCGGGCGAGGGTGGGAAGTTGGTGGCCGGCGACAACGGCCGTTAACCCCTCAATGGGATGCGCCCCACCTAAATTCAACAACATTTGGCTTTCGCTGGCTTCATCCAGGTAGCCCAGACTCAACTTCATAAAGAAGCGATCCAGTTGGGCTTCGGGCAGAGGGAAGGTGCCTTCGTATTCGACTGGGTTTTGGGTGGCGAGGACGAAGAACGGCCGTTGCAGTTCATGCGTTATGCCGTCTACCGTTACCTGTCGTTCGCCCATCGCTTCCAGCAGGGCTGATTGGGTGCGCGGGGTGGCGCGGTTTATCTCGTCGGCCAGCAAGATGTGGGTGAAGGCGGGGCCTTGAATGAAGGTGAAGGCTTGGGCTTTTTGGTCGAAAATGGACACGCCGGTGACATCGTTGGGCAGCAGATCGGGGGTGCATTGCAGCCGCTTGAAGGTGATGCCCAGGCTGGCGGCCAGGGAGCGGGCCAGCATGGTTTTGCCCACGCCAGGTACGTCTTCGAGCAGGACATGCCCTTCACACAGCAGGGAGACGAGGAGGAGTTGGAGAGACGGCCGTTTGCCAATAATCACCTTCTCCACATTATCAATCACTTGGTTCGCAAATTGTTGAATCTCTTCCATAGTTGGAGCAATCATTGGAGACCTCCGAGGTTTTAGAAACCTCGGAGGTCTGCGGTGGTTGTTTGGGCAATCATACCGCACCTTGCCCCCAAAAGGTAACAACAGTACACTTCGGTAATCGGTAATCAGAAGTCGGTAATCGGCAATCGGATAACCGTTTACGGATTACCGATAACGGGTAAACATCATGAATTTCCGTTGGCGAAGTCGAGGTGGTTGTGTTGGGGGTGGTTGTGGCTGTCTGATTTTTATTGGGGTGTGGGTGCTGATTTTGGGCATTTTTGCCGTTGTGCTCAATGTCCTCAAACAGTCTGACCCCTATGTGGAGGCGTTGGCTCAAGCTCGCAGCAATGAGCAGGTGATTGAGGCATTGGGTGAGCCGATTGAGCCGGGTTGGTGGATTGCTGGGTCGTCTGAAACCAATGGGGCATCGGGCTATGCTGATTTCTACTTCCCCATTTCTGGCCCCAAAAACTCTGGCAACCTGTATGTGGTGGCCACAAAATCGGCTGGTTTGTGGGAATTTGAGCGCATTGAGTTGGAAGTGGAGGGGCAATCCTCCCGCATTCCATTGTTAACAGGACGGTAGATTCATACATTGTCATTTCGAGGTCTGCCGAGAAATCCCTCTGAGCTGTGCCCTCGGATAGATTCTTCGCTGAAGACGGCTGGGAATGACAATTTCTGATAAGAATGTCTGTGATTGAACGAATTGAACAGTTACGCCAAGAGGTGAATTATCATCTGTACCGCTATCATGTGCTGGATGCGCCGGTGATTAGTGATGCGGAGTATGATGCGTTGTACCATGAACTGCTGCGTTGGGAGCAGGAGAACCCGGAACTGATTACGCCGGATTCGCCGACGCAGCGGGCGGGGGCAGAGCCGATGGAGGGGTTTGAGAAGGTCGCCCATCCTGAGCCGATTTTGAGTTTGTCGAATGCCTTTAATGTGGCGGATTTGTATGCGTGGCGGACGCGCAACGGCCGTCTCTTACCCAACCCCGACGCTGAACTAGAGTATGTGGTTGAACCCAAGCTGGATGGTTTGACGGTGGTGCTGACTTACCGCGACGGCCGTTTTGTGCAAGGTGCGACACGGGGCAATGGCGAAGTGGGTGAAGGTATTACGGCCAATTTGCGCACTTTGCGCAGTTTGCCCCAGCGCATTCCGGTTGATCCTGACAGTGAACTGATCCCGCCGCCTTATCTGGTGGTGCGCGGCGAAGCCTTTTTCCCGCTGGATAAGTTTGAAGCCTTTAATGCGGCGCGGCTGGAAGCGGGGGAGCCGCTGTACATGAACCCGCGCAATGCGGCGGCGGGGTCGCTGCGCCAGTTGGATTCGCGGATTACGGCCGTTCGTCCCCTCACCCTTTACTGTTACGACATCGTGACCTGGGAGGGCGTGGACATGCCTGATACGCAGTGGGGGCGGCTGGACTATTTGCGTCAGTTGGGTTTCCCGGTCTCGGAGGAGAACCGCCTGTGTGCAAATGTTGAGGCGGTGGCGGCGGCTTATGAAGTGTGGATGGAGAAGCGTAACAGCCTCAATTATGAGGTGGATGGCATGGTGGTCAAGATGAATGATCGGCCGTTGGCCGACAGTCTTGGTTTTGTAGGCAAAGACCCGCGTGGGGCCATTGCCATGAAGTTCCCGGCGCAGGAGAAGACGACGAAGCTGCTGGATGTGACGGTGAATGTGGGGCGGACGGGGGTGCTGGCGCCAACGGCCGTTCTCGAACCCATCGAACTGGGCGGCGTGGTTGTGCGCAATGCCACGCTGCACAACTATGACGAGATTGCCAAGAAAGACATTCGCCTCGGCGACACGGTGCTTATCAAACGAGCGGGTGATGTCATCCCCTATGTGATTGGCCCTATTACGGAGGCGCGGGATGGCAGCGAGCGGGTGATTGAGCCGCCAACGCACTGCCCCTTCTGCGGTGAACCGGCGCAGCGTGTGCCTGGTGAGGTGGCAATTTATTGCGATAATCCCCAATGCCCAGAGCAGTTGGTGCGGCGCGTGGAATATTTTGTTAGTCGCGGGGCGATGGATATTGAGGGCTTTGGGGGGAAGACGGCCGTTCTCCTCACCGAGTTGGGTTTTATCCATGATGTGGCCGATATTTACAGCTTGCAGCGGGATGATTTGCTGGCGTTGGAAGGTTTTAAGGATAAGAAGGTGGATAATTTGCTGCAAGGGGTGGCGGCCAGCAAAGCGCAGCCCGCCAATCGGCTGCTAACTGGGCTGGGGGTTCGCTTTGTGGGCAGCACGGTGGCGGATTTGCTGCTGGACGCATTGGGCAGTATTGATGCGTTGGCAGAGGCTTCGGCTGAGGGGTTGCAGGAGATTGAGGGGATTGGGCCGCAAACGGCCGTTTCCGTCGTTGAATGGTTCCAGCACGAAAAAAACCAGGCGATTTTGGCAAAATTACGTGCCGCTGGCTTGAATTTTGCGGTAGAAAAGGCGGCCAGTACAGGCACATCTCTAGACAATCTTACCTTCGTCATTACTGGCACACTGCCCACGATGAGCCGCGATGAGGCTAAAGCCTTCATTGAAGCGCATGGCGGCAAAGTGACTGGCTCCGTCAGTAAAAACACGGATTATTTGCTGGCTGGCGAAAAAGCTGGCAGCAAACTTAGCAAAGCGCAGTCGTTGGGGGTGAAGATTGTGACTGAGGATGAGTTGAGACGATTAATTGGAGACTAGAGACTGAAGACTGGAGATTAAAAAGTCTCCAGTCTCTAGTCTCCAGTCCCCCTTTCCTTATGCAAAATCCCTTCATCATCTACCCTCGTCCTGTTTCCGCCTCGCTTAATCGTGTGCGGGTGGCTGTGCTGCCTGCGGCGGTGACGGACAGCAATTTGGTGGGGAAGACGGGGTATGATTTGCTGAGTATGTCGTCTGTGGTGGAGCGTATTGAGATGCGGCGCGTGGCTTTGCGTTTGCCGGCGCATCTTACGGATATGTTTCGGGGGTTTGATGACTGTTTTCGTCATTCTGAACCGATGGTGCGGCTGACGGCAAAACAGATGGCGGTGCAATACGGCCGTTGTCTAGCCACCATTCTCCTTACCCTCAAAGAAGCCCATCCCGCCAACCGTGCGGCCCGCCCCGAATGGGGCGACCCACAGTGGGCCTATTGGCAGACGATTAACCAGGTTTGGTTGGGTGGCGGGGTGATGGCGGGGCAATTTGGGCAGCATGTGGTGGTGGCCGCCCGGCAAATTCTGCACGAGGCGGGTTATGCTGATTACCAATTAGAATTAACGCCGTTTCCGGCGCAAATGGCGCTGGTGGGGGCGGCCAGTATGCTGGCTCCTAGCACGGAAACGGCGCTGCTGCTGGATTTTGGGCATACGCAGATTAAGCGTGCGGTGGCGGTGTTGGTGGCGGGGGAACTGCATAGGCTGCATTTGCTGGCTCCTTTGCCCGCCGCCTGTGGCTCAGTTTTATCGGCTGGCCCAGACCAGGGGCGGGCTGAGGCGCATATGGAGCATTTAACGGCCGTTCTCGCGCTTACCCAACACCAATTAACACAGGCGGGCTGGCAGCCGCAGGAGGTGGTGGCGGCAATGGCTTGTAATTTGTATCAGGGGCATCCGGGGCCGGAGGAGTGGGGGTGTTACGGCCGTTTGCAAGAACTTACTCCCCATTTGCAAACCCATCTGGCTGACCTGTGGCAGCGGCTATCCGGTCAAACGCTCCCCTTCCGTCTGCTGCAAGATGCCCAAGCGGCGGCTTTAGCCCATCGTGGCGCGGCACACGCCGCCGTACTCACGCTGGGTTCGGCGATTGGCATTGGTTTTCCTGATGATGTTGTTTAGGGGTGTATTGGTGTAATTGTGTATAGGTGTATTGGCTTAGCCATTACACGAATATACCAATATACCAATACACCAATCTTTTATGCCTGAATTCTTCAACGTCCTCCACCCTGACGCGGCGCGTGAACTGCTTTTTCAACATATAACGAGGTTGCCCAGTGAGCGGGTGATGGTGGTGAATGGGCTGGGTCGGGTAACGGCCATGTCCGTCACCGCCCCCCACGCTCTGCCCAACTTCCGCCGCAGCACAATGGATGGCTACGCCGTCCGCGCTGCTGATACTTTTGGTGCGAGTGAGAGCCTGCCGGCCTTTCTCACCGTCATCGGCGAAGTGCCGATGGGCAAAGGCACGGACGTTGTGTTGGGTGTGGGTGAATGTGTGATTGTGCATACAGGGGGGATGATTCCGCAAACGGCCGATGCCGTCGTCCAGGTGGAACACACGCAAGTAATCAGTGATCAGTATTCGGTAAACAGTCCCCAGTCTCCCCTCTCCCCTCTCCCTTTCGAGATCGAAGTCCTCCGCGCCGTTGCCCCCGGCCAAAACGTGCTGCAAGTGGGGGAAGATGTGCGTGAGGCAGCAGAGATTTTGCCTGCGGGACACCAGTTGCGGCCACAAGATATTGGCGGCTTGTTGGCGTTGGGGCTAACGGAGGTGGTGGTGGTGCGCCAGCCGCGTGTGGCGATTTTGGCGACGGGTGATGAGGTGATCGCGCCGGAACAGATGCCTGCGCCCGGCCAAATTCGGGACATCAACAGCTACACGGTGGCGGCGCAAACAGTGCAGGCGGGGGGAGTGCCGCTTTTGGGCGGCATTATTGGTGATAATTTCGCTGCTTTGCAGCAAGCGGCTGCTGCTGCTTTGGCCGAGGCCGATATGCTGGTGATGTCGGCTGGCTCCAGTGTGAGTGTGCGGGATATGACGGTGCAGGTGATTGAGCAGTTGGGTGAGCCGGGGGTGTTGCTGCATGGGGTGGCGACGCGCCCGGGCAAGCCGACGATTGTGGGGGTGGCGGGGGGCAAGCCGGTCTTGGGGCTGCCTGGGAATCCGGTTTCGGCGATGATCCAGTTTGATATGTTTGGTGTGCCGGCTATTTATCGGCTGCAAGGGCTGGCTGTGCCGCCGCGCCGGGGTACGGTTTGGGCGCGGTTGACGCAAAATGTTGCCAGCGAAAGCGGCCGTGAGGATTATGTGCCCGCACGGGTGACGGATGCGCCGGAGGGGGTGCAGGCCACACCCGTTTTTGGCAAGAGTAATTTGATTTATACGCTGGTGAATGCGGATGGGTTGATTCAGGTGCCGCTGAATAAGGCGGGGTTGGTGGCGGGGGAGATGGTGTTGGTGCGGTTGTTTTAGGGGGAAACGGCCGTTGTCGGACATTAGCAAGTGTATGATGCCGATTCTGTTTTCCCTGCAAGCTCGAAAGCCTCACTAAGAAAGGTGAGTTTTCGAGTTTTGCTGCCCAATAACGCCTTTAGCCGACGGTAAGCGTGGCTGAAGCAGGGTTAGTATGTTGAAGACTGTAGGGGTATCAAGCCCAGACCCAAAGGAGAATTGAAATGCCTAAACATCGTATTTTTACGACAACATTTAAAAGTGTTTATCCGCTGTATGTTCAAAAAGCGGAACGCAAAAACCGCACGCAAGAAGAGGTTGACCAAATCATTTGTTGGCTGACGGGCTATGACCAGGCCGGATTGCAGCAGCAAATTGAACAGGAGAATGATTTTGAGACCTTTTTTGCCCAAGCCCCAGTCTTGCATCCGAATAGTTCGATGATTAAGGGTGTCGTGTGTGGGGTTCGCGTTGAAGAGATTGAAGAGCCGCTGATGCAGAAGATACGTTATTTGGACAAGCTGATTGATGAGCTGGCTAAAGGTAAGGCGATGGGGAAGATTTTGCGGCAATAACGTATTCTCAGTAGATCGAAATCCTTGTAGCGCGATTTTGCAAATCGCTCAGACGATTTACAAAATCGCCCCACAATACACTCGTGCTCTGTTTCGATCTACTGATTCTACAGGTGGTGTGTGGGGCTGGGGAAGGGAACGGCCGTTGCCCAATTAAATCTGCCAGCGGCCTGTAGCAGTGTGCAATAAGAAATCGCGGCTACGCATTTATTTTCTTTTTATGACAATGAGGGTAATGTCATCATATTCAGGGATGTCGCCCGCATTGATCAAATTCATTAACCCATCAGATATTGGGCGGATGCCAACCTGCCAGTACCCAACGACGGCGAGCACGTACAAAATGATCGTTGTTGAGTTGCAGGGCTATTACTGTTGCCCTGCCTATTGCTGTTTGTCCGATTATTTCGCTGCCATCAGCACTCCATCGAAAATGTTCAATCCATTGTTGATGACGGGGATTAAATAATGGAACGATTTGTCCCGTTAAGGAATCTATTCCTTCTATTTTGGTTGCTTTGTGGCCGTTACATAAGGGGCAGGCCAACCAGAGATTATCTGCAATTGTTTCACCGCCAGCATCAATGGGGATGATGTGTTCGATGTGCATGGGCATGGCTGTATATTCTTGGATGGTAAGACAATAGCCGCAGCGGTGTTTAGCCTCTTCGGCTATCTGTTGGCGAATTGTGTCAGGAATATGGACTCTGGCCAAGAAGAAGTCTCCTGGGACTTACTGGGTTTGAACTGGAACTTTATAACCCCGACGTGCCAGCAGCAGCCAGGCATGGGCTTTGTGGACTAATAAACGGCCGTATTCATCCATTAACCTCTGCAATTGAGCCGCTTCTGATTCGGTTAGCTCTCCGGCACTTTGACGATCCAATAATGTGGTTAATTCGGTTTGTTGGGCAACGGCTAACATCTTGTTGGCTTCCCTCCAGAGAGCCATGTCATCCAAACTGGATAGCTGTGCCAGGATTTTGGCTTCATCTGGCCCGACATCATCCAAAGGAGGTAACGTGTGTGTCAGGCTTTCCTGGACAATAGCTTCAATCGGCCGTTTTGTAACTTCAGCGATCTGTCTGGCAGAACGGTAGAGAGATTCAGGTAATTCAACTGTAATAGTTTGTGTACTCATAACTCATGCCTTATCCCATGCAAGATAGCTAAAGTATACCATGTTTGACAACTAGAAGTTGCTGTCAGATCCATTTTCAAGTTGCTAACTACTTCCGTTTCATCACCACCAGCGTGATGTCGTCGTATTGGGGGGTGTCACCGGCATGGTCGTTGATGCTGCGGGTGATGGCCTGGAGGATGGCAGCCGCATCCTGGTTTTGGGCGTTGGCGGTTGCCATTTCCAGGCGAGCTAAGCCAAATTCGTCGTAGTCTTCGTTGATGGCTTCGGTTACGCCGTCGGTGTAGAAGATGAGGGCATCGCCGGAGCGTAGGCGTAAAGCTTTGGATTCGATGGTGATTTCGGGGAGGATGCCGAGGGCCATGCCGCTGCCGGAGAGGAGTTGGGATTGGCCCTGGGCGCGAAGGAGCAGGGGGGGATTGTGGCCGCCGTTGGCGAAGGTCAGTTCGTGGGTTTGGGGGTCCCAGATGGCGCAGAAGACGGTGACGAAGAGGTCGGATTGGGTGTCTTGGTTGATGATTTCGTTGACGCGCATGAGGATGTCGGCGGGGTCGTTGCGGGTGCGGTTGGTGGCGATGGTGCGGATGATGGTGCGGCTGACGGCCATGAAGAGGGCGGCGGGGAAGCCTTTGTCGGCGACGTCGGCGATGATGATGGCCCAACGGCCGTCGTGCATGGGGATAAAGTCGTAAAAGTCGCCGCTGACTTGGCGTGCGCCCTGCCAATAGCTGGCGACGGTGCAGCCGGGGATGTTGGGGCTGCCAGGGGGAATGAGGCTGATTTGGATTTCGTGGGCGACGTTGAGTTCTTGTTGCAGGCGGTTGCGTTCGGCGGCTTCGCGGTAGAGGTGGTTGTTGACAACGGCCGTTGCCGCTTGCTGGGCGATGCCGTTGAGGATGTTGAATTGACGGGTGGGGAAGGAACGGCCATTTACAGAGCCATCGGCTACACCAACTAACATGGCTCCCACGAGCCGATTGCGGGCATGGAGGGGGAGGGCGTGGCAGTGGGTTGTGCCCAGGGTGGTTTGCAGCCATTCGGGGGCCTGGATGGTGTGGAGGGCAACGGCCGTTGCTGGACTGTCTACCAATTGGGCTAGACCGGGCAGTTCGGTGCGGTCAATTTCTAATGTTTCCACCAGACCGCGCCCCATTTGGCCGATGCCCTGGCTGGGGCCAGCGGTAAACACCTGCCGCTCCTCATCCCACACCAAAATCATGACGGATTCGACGCCGACGAGCATGGGGATGAGGCGGACGATGGTATGGAGGATTTCGTTGAGGTCTATGAGGCGGTTGACGGCTTCGGCGACTTGCAGCAGGGCGGTGTTGACCCAGGCTTCTTCTTGTTGGGCGGCACGGAGTTGGGCACTTTCGATGGCCTGGGCGGTTTGTTGGGCGATGTTGACGAGGAGTTCTTCGCGCCGTTGGCCGAATTGGTAACGGCCGATGGTGACACCTTTGGACGGTGGCAATGATTCGACGATCATCACGCCGATCATGGTGGCTGCGCCGATCATGGGCAGCAGCATGACATCTTCGTGGGTGAGGTGGGGGCGCAGCCAGGCGGGAATGCGGCGGGTGGTGACTTTGCCCTGCCCGACGTGAATGGCATCGAGGGCGGACCAGTCGCCTAAGCCGCAGCAGATTTCGGTGAAGGCAGGGATGGAGTGGGTGTTGTAGCTGTAGAAACCGGCACCATCGTAGAGTTCTTCTTCATCGTTCCAGAGGAGGATGCCGCAGAATTCGATGCCGGTGAGCATGGCGGTGAGGCGGGCTACGGCGGTGGTCATTTCTTCGAGGTCGGTGCTGCTGCTGATGGCGCGGGCGATTTGGAGTTGGGCGGTGGTGATCCAGGCTTGTTCTTGTTGGCGGGCTAGCTGTTGGGCTTTGTAGATGGCGCTGGCGACTTCGGCGGCGAGGGCTTCGAGTACCATTTTTTCGGTGGTGGCGAAGGCGCCAATTTCTTGGCTTTGTACGTCTAATACGCCGAGTACTTCGTCTTCGACGAGGAGGGGGATGCTGATTTCGGCGCGGGTGGTGGTGGTGACGGTGCCGGGGATGCGGCTGATGTCGGCGAGGTAGAGGGGGTCGGTGTGGGTGTCGTTGACGAGGATGGTTTGTTGGGTGCTAACGGCCGTTCCCACTAAACCTTCACCGATGATGATGGGGCGGGCGGCCTGGCTGAGTTGGTTGTCGGTGCTGGCCTGGATAACGGCCGTGCCTTCGTTGGCGTTGAGGGTGAAGATGGTGATGGGGTGGAAGTCGAAGGTTTCTTGGATGCGCCAGACGACTTGGCTGAAGATGTCGTCGAGGTCGGAGACGGCGTTGACGTGGCGGGCGATTTTGCCGACGAGTTCGAGGTGGGCGGCGCGCATTCGCTCTTGTTGGAAGAGTTGGGCGTTGGTGATGACGGCGGCGGCCTGGTTGGCAAGGATGGTGAGGCGGCGCATGTCGTCTTCGTGGAAGCGGTTGGGTTGGGTGCTTTGGGCGGCGATAACGCCGATGGCTTCGTCGCCGCCGATGAGGGGTAGGAAGATGGCGGAGCGGGGGGGGTGGTCGCTGATGTAGCGGGGGCGGGCGGGGAGGGTGTCCATTTCGCGGAGGAAGTCGTGGACGAGTAACGGCCGTTTGCTTTGCCGAATCCAACCTACGACGCCTTCATCGGTGCTGATGTCGAAGGTGCGGGGGGTGGGTTGTTGTTGGCCGTTGATGCACCAGTAGAGGATGTGGTAGAGGCCGTTCTCGAAGAGGCCAACCTGGAAGGTGCTGTTGTCTATGACTTTGCCGGCTTCTTGGGCGATGAGGGCGCAGAGGGCTTCGATGTCGAGTTCGGCGGCGACGAGGGCGCTGCCGACCTGGCTGAGGGCTTCGAGTTCGGTGACGCGCTGCATGAGGAGGCGGCGTGATTGGTAACGCCGCCACAGGATGTAGCCGGTGACGGAGAGGGTGATGATGAGGACCGCCAGGGAGAAGGTTACGGGAGACATGGTGTGTAAAACGTAAAGGTCTTGTTACGTTTTATGGTTTACGTTTTTTCTTCTAGGATGGCTTGTGCTTCTTCGGTGTGGGGAACGATTTGGAATACTTTGTCGAAGCCGACCATGGCGAAGATTTCTTGGAGGCGGCTGCTGAGGCCGACGAGGATGAGATCGCCTGTTTGCTGCCTGGCTTTGCGCCAGGCGCTGACGAGGCAGCGGAGGCCGCCGCTGTTGACGTAGGTTACTTCGCTGAGGTCTATGATGAGCCGGGAACGGCCGTCTTGGTCTAGCAATTGGGTTAATTGGGCTTCGAGTTGGGGCGTTTGGCTCTGGTCTAAACGCCCTTGCAGTCCAAGGAGCCAAATGTCTTGTGGTAACTGTCGCTGCCAGATGGTCATATTGATGGTGGGTAAGTGGTGGTCGGTAGGCCGATTACCGCTTACGGGATACGGGTAACTGTTTGATGAGGGTGAGTGTGTTGCCCTGTTGGGGATCAGATTGGAAGAGGACTTCATCCATGAGTTGACGCATGAAATGAATGCCGAGGCCGCCGATTTTTAAGCTTTCGTGAAGATTGTCGGGGGGGGTGTCTAGCAGGGTGGATGGTGTGGGGACGCTGTTGATGTTGAAGGAACGGCCGTTGTCGTGGAAGGTGACGATGAAATTGCCTTTATCGGTTTCGTAACTGATGCGGATTTGGCCTTGAGGGTTTTCCTCATAAGCATGTTCGATGATGTTGGTACAGGCTTCGTCGCAGGCGAGTTCGACGTGGAAGATGGTTTGTTCATCAAAACCGGCTGTGCGAGCGCCATCACAAACAAACTCGCAGGCTTCTCGTATCTGCTCGTACTGCCCCTGAATCGTCAGGACATGCTTATGGGTCATGATCGAAAGAGGTGTTGGCTGTTGGGGGCCAACACCTCTTGCTGTTTAGAAACTGCCGACGGCCGCTGTTTTGTCGTCGAAGACTTCGAAGATGGCATCGAGGCCAGCTAGTTTTAGGACTTCATTGACGCGATCGGATACGTTGGCGAGTTTGACGTTGCCGCGATGGGATTTGCATTCGCGCACGGCGGAGACGAGGACGCGCAGGGCGGCACTGCTCATGTAGTTTACGCCGGAAAGTTCGATGACCATTTTGTAACGGCCGTTTTCCATCAAACCCTTCAGTGTCTCATCGAGCTGCGGTGCGCTGCTGCTGTCAATTCGTCCCGAAACAGTAACCAATTCGACTCGCTTCATAGACTCAACAGAAATTTGTAAATCGCTCATTAGCAAAGAGCCTCCTTCCTCTGGATAGTGACGGCGATTATACCATTATCAAACGTAAAACGTGAAACGTAATTGTAAAATGGCGCAGCGGAGGGGGTAAATGGATGGGGGTGTGGTTGCTTTCTGTGTAATGGCTCGAAAGACTGGAGCAGTTTTCAAAACTGCTCCAGCCTAGCAGTTTGTCGGAGAACCCCAATTTGTAGCCGCGAAACCCCTTTCGCGCTCGGGGAACGCGGTAAGGATACCGCGCCTACGGCCACTTTTCCGGCAGCCTGCTAGGGGGACACAACTTTTACTCACACACAATGGATTGTAGTAACTTGCTTGAACATGCTATTATGGGGTAGGAGTTATTGGCCTATTTTATAGACATTTATGAGTGAATCGGAGCATACTACCTCTTCTTTTGCCTATCATACGGGACGTATTTTAGGTAAATATCAGTTGTTAAGCCTCATTGATCGCGGAGGGATGGCTGAGGTGTATAAATCGTTCCACCCCGACCTGGAACGGGATTTAGCCATTAAAATTCTTTACCCGCATTTTACTGATTATCCCGGTTTTATTGAGCGGTTTCGCCGGGAGGCTAGGGCGGCGGCGGGGCTGCGCCATCCTCATATTGTGCAGATTTTTGATTTTGACCGCAGTGAAGATGGTCTTTATTACATGGTGTTGGAGTATATTGAGGGGCAGTCGTTGGAGCAGTTTCTGAAGGCGCAGGCGCCGCTGACGCTGCCGCAGGCGTTGACGCTGTTCCGGCAAATTGCGTCGGCGACGCAATATGCGCATGAGCATGGCCTGATTCACCGTGATATTAAGCCGGCGAATGTTTTGTTGGACAATAGGGGGCAGGCGTATTTAACGGATTTTGGGATTGCACAGATTGTGGAGTTAACGCGGCTGACGCAGACGGATTCGACGGCTGGTACGCCGGTTTATATGGCCCCGGAGCAGATTGAGGGGCAGATGGTGACGGTGGCGGCGGATGTGTATTCGTTGGGGATGTTGCTTTATAAGATGCTGACGAATCGGCTGCCGTACGAGAGTGACAATTCGACGCTGTTGCTGATGCAGAAGATGACGGAGCCGCCTGTGCCGCCGCGCCGCTTTAAGCCGGATTTGCCGCTGGCGGTGGAGCGGGTGCTGTTGCAGGCTTTGGCGCATGAGCCGGGGGATCGCTTTTTGGATGTGGTTTCGATGACGTGGGCGTTGGAGGAGGCGTATGGGGCTGTGCCGGAGGGGGATTTGGCGGATACGGCCGTTGGCCCACCCCCCTCTGCGACCCTAGAGATGCCCTTGAATCGGCTGGATCATTATGAGATTCGGGAGCAGTTGCCGGCCAGCGAAACGTCTTTGAGCCGCCGGTTTGTGGCGCATAACCAGATGTTGGCGAAGCCGGTGCTGTTGGAACTGCTTAAGTCGGAGGCGAAGTTGGATGGGGAACGGTTTGTGCGGCGGATGACGGCCGTTTCCCAACTCGATCACCCCTTTATCCCCGCCGTTACCTTCATTAACCAGTCGCTTGACGGCTTTTGGTATGCGGCGCTGGACTATAAACCGGGTATGACGTTGGCGGCCTATTTGCAGCGTGAGCCGCAGGATGAAGCCACGCGGCAGCGGCTGATGGGGCAGTGTGGCGAGGCTTTGCTGGCACTCCATGCGGCGAATTTGGCGCATGGTGAACTGCTGCCGGAGACGGTTTATGTGGGGGAGGATGGGCAGGTTTGGCTGCTGGGGTTGGGGGCGGCGTTGGCTGAGCCAACTGTGGCTGATGATGGGGCGGCGTTTGGCCGTTTATGTGCGCTGCTGCTGCCGGGTGTGTTGGGGGGGAATGGGGTGTATGATTCGATAACGGCCGTTCTTGATGCCCTTGATCCAGCTATAACTAAACCTCGGTTTGTGTGGCAGCGGCGTTGGTTTTGGCCTGTGGTGGCGGTGGTATTGGTGGTGGGGGTGTTGGTGGCTGGTGCGCGGCTGCGTGGGCGGACAGAGCCGCTGGGGGATGTGACGGCGGTGGCGACGGCGGCGGTGGTGGGGGAGGTGGTTGTGGGGGAGGCGGCCGTTGCGTCCACACCTGTCAGCTTGCCCACAGCCACGGCGGCTGAATCGCGCCCGGCCGCCGCAGTGGAAACAACGACCAGCCCCATTCGGCTGGTCGCCATCACTTACAACCCCGCTGGCGAGGATGCCGAGGGGGAGGTGGTGGTGATTGCCAATAGTGGTGATGAGCCGGTGGTTTTGACGGATTGGCAGTTGCAAGATGACGCGCAGCGGGCACATATCTTTACGTTTCCTCCGTTTACGCTGGCGGCGGGGGCGCAGGTGAAGGTCTGGACGGGACGCGGTGCGGATAGTGCCGAGGAGTTGTATTGGCGTTCGGGGGCGGCGATTTGGAACAATGAGGGGGATGTGGCTCGTTTGTTTGATGGGCTGGGCCAGTTGGTGGCGGAGTGTGTGTATGAGGGTGGGGAGGAGACGGCCGTTTGCCCCGTGGCTGTTGAAGATTGATGGTGGGGAGCCGTTTGGGGGAAACGGCCGTTTATTCTTTCCTTTCATCTCCGTGACTTTTATCAGGTGCATAGGTGTAATCTGTCACTGCCTGCTGCTGTACCCATCTCCTAAAATTAGACCAGTATTCCGCCATAGATTTGCGCGTTTAGCCCCGAAGGGTTTGGGGTTTGGGATAGTGTTTACGCAAACCCTTCAGGTCATTAAGAGGTGAAGGCATGGACTTGAGTACAACTTATCTGGGTCTGAAACTTAAGAATCCGCTGGTTCCGTCGGCGTCACCGCTGGCACGGGATATTGGCCGTCTGCGGCAGCTGGAAGATGCTGGAGCGGCGGCTGTGGTTTTGTACTCTCTGTTTGCCGAGCAGTTCTATCCTGAGTATGGGCGTGACCCGGCTCCGGGGACGGAAGCGGCCGTTTACCAAAGTGACCCGGAGGATTATTTGGAGCATATCCGGCGGGTGAAGGCTGCGCTGGATATTCCGGTGATTGCCAGTTTGAATGGCGGCACGATGGGGGCGTGGGTGCAATATGCGCGGCAAATGCAGGAGGCGGGGGCGGATGCGCTGGAACTAAACATCTACTTCATTCCTGCTGATCCGGATATGACGGGGGCGTTTGTGGAGCAGTTTTATGTGGAGATTTTGCGGCAGGTGAAAGCGGTTGTTTCTATGCCTGTAGCCATTAAATTCAGCCCCTATTTTAGCAGTGTGGCAAATATGGCCCGCCGTTTGGTGGATGCGGGTGCAGATGGTCTGGTGATGTTTAACCGCTTTTATCAGCCTGATTTGGATGTGGAGAATTGGCTGGTTGAACCGAAGATGGAGTTGAGTACGTCGTCGGAACTGCGGCTGCCGCTGCGCTGGATTGCGATTTTATACGGCCGTTTGCAAACCGATTTTGCTCTTACCACTGGGGTTCATTCGGTGACGGATGTGTTGAAAGGGTTGGCAGCCGGGGCTACTGTTACCATGATGGCCTCTGAACTGCTGAAAAATGGCCCTAAACGATTGCAAGTTATACGGTCAGGTTTGGAAACTTGGCTGGAGCAAAATGATTTTGCTTCTGTGGCGGAGATGCGCGGCCGTTTGAGCCTCGCCAAACAGGAGAAGCCCATCGCTTTTGAACGTGGTAACTATCTGCGCGTTCTTAGCTCTTATACACCAGGCGACTCCTGGAAGTATGGTGCCTTAGGTTTAGACCCAACGGCAAGAAAGGATTAGAAAGTATTCTGGTTCAAAATTGTGGCCAGTGGTTCACTGTGCCATTTTCAGCTTGTCTTTTTGTCTTAAATGGCAGTTCAAAAGGCGGCTGGAACAGAGTAAATGGTAAAGAATAGAAGGAAACAACTATGTCTAAACAAATGATTACGATTGATGGCAACGAAGCGGCGGCGCGTGTTGCCCACAAAGTGAGCGAGGTCATCGCTATTTACCCCATCACGCCCTCTTCACCGATGGGCGAGTGGGCAGACCAATGGTCGGCGGAAGGGCAGCGCAATATTTGGGGTGCTGTGCCGCTGGTTGTGGAGATGCAGGCGGAAGGTGGCGCGGCTGGTGCTGTGCATGGTTCGCTGCAAGCTGGCGCGTTGACGACGACGTTTACGGCTTCACAGGGTTTGCTGCTGATGCTCCCCAATATGTATAAGATTGCGGGGGAATTGACATCGGCCGTTTTCCACATTGCGGCGCGGTCGGTGGCGGCTCAAGCGCTTTCCATTTTTGGCGATCACAGTGATGTGATGGCGGCGCGGAACACAGGCTTTGCTTTGTTGGCGGCGAATTCGGTGCAAGAGGTACATGATTTTGCTCTGATTTCTTCGGCGGCAACGTTGGAAGCGCGTGTGCCTTTCCTCCACTTTTTTGATGGCTTCCGTACTTCTCACGAAGTCAGCAAGATTGAGCTTTTGGAGGAGGCGGTGCTGCGGGCGATGATGAATGATGAGCTGATTCAGGCGCACCGGGCGCGTGGCCTCAGCCCTGATCATCCGGTGATGCGCGGTACGGCGCAGAACCCTGATGTTTTCTTCCAGGCGCGGGAGAGTGTGAACCCGTTTTACAATGCCTGCCCTGGTATTGTGCAGGAGATGATGGACAGGTTTGCTGCCCTAACGGGGCGGCAGTACCGTTTATTTGAGTATGCGGGACATCCTGAAGCGGAGCGGGTGGTGGTGGTGATGGGGTCAGGCGCGGAAACGGCCGTCTCTACGGCCAACTATCTGGCGGAACAAGGTGAAAAGGTGGGTGTGGTGACGGTGAGGTTGTATCGGCCGTTTGACATTTCTGCTTTTGTGAATGTGCTGCCGGCTACTGTTAAAACAGTGGCTGTGCTGGATCGTACCAAAGAGCCAGGGGCAACCGGCGAACCGTTGTATCAGGATGTGGTGGCGGCCATTATTGAGGCGGTGGCTGATGAACGTGCGCCATTTACGGCCGTTCCCAAGATTGTAGGCGGCCGTTATGGTTTATCCTCCAAAGAATTCACCCCTGGCATGGTCAAAGCCGTTTTTGATGAGACAGCCAAGAGCAAACCCAAGAACCATTTCACCGTCGGCATTCAGGATGATGTGACCCATACCAGCCTGGAATGGGACAAAGAATTTAGCATTGAGCACGATGATGTGGTACGGGCTGTGTTCTACGGTCTGGGGTCGGATGGCACGGTGGGGGCGAACAAAAACTCCATCAAGATCATCGGTGAAGATACGCCCAATCATGCGCAAGGCTACTTTGTCTACGACTCGAAAAAAGCAGGAGCGGTAACAGTCTCCCATTTGCGCTTCGGCAAGCAGCCCATTCATGCCCCTTATCTCATCCAATCAGCCAATTTTGTAGCCTGCCATCAGCCCACTTTCCTGGAGCGGTATGATGTGCTGCGACTGGCTGCACCGGGCGCAACTTTCCTCCTCAACAGCCCCTACCGCCCTGACGAGGTGTGGGACACACTCCCCCGCAGTGTGCAGGAGACGATTATTGAGAAGAAGCTCCACTTTTATGTGGTAGATGCCTATCAGGTGGCGATGGAGACGAAGATGGGGCGGCGCATTAATACGATTATGCAGACCTGTTTCTTTGCACTCTCTAAGGTGCTGCCGTTTGATGAGGCGATTGAAGCCATTCGCTACGCCATCCGCAAGACATATAGCAAGCGGGGTGAGGTGATTGTGCAGCAGAATTTTGCGGCGGTGGATTCGGCACTGGATCATATGCACGAGGTGGCTGTGCCGGATAAGGTGACGAGTGTCTGGGAACGGCAGGCTATTGTCCCCGACTTTGCGCCGGAATTTGTGCAGTCTGTTACCGCCCGTATGATTGAGGGGCTGGGTGACGATCTGCCGGTAAGTGCTTTGCCGGTAGATGGCACTTATCCCACAGGCACAACCCAGTGGGAAAAGCGCAACATCGCTACCGAAATCCCTGTGTGGGACCCGGACATTTGCATCCAATGTGGCAAATGTGCGCTGGTCTGTCCGCACTCTGTCATTCGTATGAAGATTTATGATGGGGAACTGCTGGCTGAAGCACCGGAAGGTTTTAAGTCGGCCCCGGCACGGTATAAGGAGTACAAGGATCAGCAATATACGCTGCAAGTTGCGCCGGAGGATTGCACGGGCTGTACGTTGTGTGTGGATGTTTGCCCGGTGAAGAACAAGAAGATGCCTAAGTTTAAGGCCATCAACATGCAGCCACAGGCCCCGCTGCGGGAGGCGGAACGGGAAAATTGGAACTTCTTCCAAACTTTGCCGGAAATTGATCGCACGACCATTCCGTTGACGCAGGTGAAATACAATCAACTGTTGGAGCCGCTGTTTGAGTTTTCGGGTGCGTGTGCCGGTTGTGGTGAAACGCCTTATCTGAGTTTGCTGAGCCGGCTCTTTGGTGACCGGACGATTGTGGCGAATGCGACGGGTTGCTCTTCTATTTATGGGGGCAACTTGCCGACTACGCCCTGGGCCAAGAATAGTGATGGCCGTGGGCCAGCCTGGTCGAACTCGCTGTTTGAGGATAATGCGGAGTTTGGTTTGGGTATGCGGGTGGCTTTGGACCAGCGGTTGGAGGCGGCGACGTATTTGCTGCGTGAACTGCGTGAGAATATTAGCCCTACGTTGGTGGATGCTATTTTATATGCTGACCAGATTAATGAGGCTGAAATTCAATCGCAGCGTG